>JAVXPO010000046.1:0-15942 GCA_036644695.1 Akkermansia sp.
AAAAATGCGCTCAAATCCACCTTCCGCCAAAAATCTAAATCTCTACGCCCAATTTTGGCATACTGGAGCAGGGGGGAACGTGTTGCGTTAACGGAGCAAAGCGGAGTGTTGGCATCAGCTTCCCACCTGACCCCAAGATCCGTTTTTGATATGGTGCGGTTATTTTTTCGTCGTTGAGGCGTCTAGGATTTGCTGAGAGTTCATCTTCCACCCACCGCCAAGTGCTATGTAGAGGTTAACGAGGGTTTGGGCGTACTGATATTTGTACTGAGATAGCTGAATTTGAGATGGGAATAGGTTTTGCTGGGCGTAGAGAACCTCAAAGTAGTCGGAGAGTCCTGCTCTGTAGCGTTCCATCGAGGCGGTCATTGCTGTCATGTAGGCGGCGACGGCGCGATTTTGGTCGGTGGTGACTGAGCTGAGCTTGTTGCGGAGAACGAGTGTGGATGAGACTTCACTCAACGCATTGAGAACGGTCTGCTCGTAGGCGTTTTTCGCATTAATAAATTCCTGTTTAGCCATGCGTTCAGAGGCACGTAAGCTACCAGCTTGGAAGAGTGGACCTGTCATGTTGGCGTTGACTCCCCATGCACCACTTTTACCGACGACATGTCTGAGGTCAGAGGTGACGAGTCCGCTTTGTGCCGTCAAGGAGATGCTCGGGAAGTAGTTGGCAATGGCAACGCCGACTTTGGCATTGGCAGAGCGCATGTATTGTTCCTGTTGTCTGATGTCTGGACGGCGATTGAGGATTTGAGCCGGGATGCCAGCAGGGATGTTGACGGCATTGCCTAGTTGCATGAGGTTGCCACTACGCTTGATTTTGCCGGGGGCACGTCCTGCTAGGACGGAGAGCGTGTTTTCCATGCTGACGATTTCAGCCTCTAATAAAGGAATTTTTGCTTGAGATGCAGCGAGGGCAGCCTCGGCAGAGGCTACTTGGAGTTTATCCCCGACCTCACCCTCCATCTGTTCCTTAAAGAGTCGATAGCTCTCGGTGTAAGAGTCGACGGAATCTTTCATGATGGAGAGTTGTTCATCCAGTTGGAGTAATTGGAGGTATCCGTTGGCGACTTGTCCCATGAGGGAGAGCATGAGGTTGCGTTGAGCTTCTTCTGTTGCCAGATATTCTGCGATAGCAGATTCTGTCTGGCGACGTGTTTTACCCCAGAGGTCAAGTTCCCATGAGGCACTTGCCTGAATGGCTCCTGGTTGCATGGTCCTAGCCCCATTGTTGGTAAGATTGCCCATGGCTGAGTTGGCACCCTTGGAGGCACTGCCTCCATATCCAGCCCATGGGAAGAGGGGCGCTTGGGCAACAGTGACGTATTGACGCGCTTGCTCGACTGATGCCATCATGGCTTTTAAGTCGCGGTTATGCGAGTAAGTGTCAGAGATGAGGCTCTGGAGGTCGCTATTTTTAAAGACCTTCCACCAAGGGAGGTCAGCGACGGAGCTATCACTAGAGCCAGTAGATCTGAATGCCGCTGGGATATCCATCTCTGGACGATTGTACGTGGGTCCGAACATGCAGGAGCTTACGCAGAGCGTTGTTGCGAGCAGGGCGACCGTTTGGTAGATGCGACGTGATTTCATTGATTTGAAAGTGGGTAAAGGGTGGGAGGAGTTTATTTTTCCTGAGCCAAATGTTTCATGGCGATGACTTCATCGGCATCTTCTCCTTGCTGTTTTTTCTCAATCTTGATGCGGAAGAGTTTCATGATGGCGTAAAAGCTACAGGGGATGAGGAAGACACCTACAAAGGTGGCAAGGGTCATCCCGGCAATGACGACGATACCGATGACATTTCGTGAATAGGCACCAGACCCACCGGCGAGAGCCAAGGGGAGACATCCGAGGATGAAGGCAAAGGAGGTCATTAAAATAGGACGGAGACGTAATCTTGCCGCCGTGATGGTAGCGTTGATGAGGTCTTGCCCACGTTCAATCTCAAGGACGGCAAACTCGACGATGAGGATGGCATTTTTAGCAGCTAACCCGATCAACATGATGAGCCCAATTTGAGCATAGAGGTTTAGCTCTTGCTTAAAGACGTAAAGCCCGAGGAAGGCACCGAGTGCCGCGATGGGGACGGTCATGAAGATGCTGAGGGGCAAGGACCATTTTTCATAGAGTGCTGCCAGAATCAGGAAGACGAAGATAGAGGAGAGGGCAAAGATTTCCGTAATAGAGATGCCTTCTCTCACCTTGTTTTCTTGGAAGCTCATCCCCATGTAGTCATAGCCCATATCGAGGGGCATGTAGTTTTGGAATGTTTCTTCGAGGGCTTCCATCGCTTGGGTAGACGAGTAGCCTGATGCGGCAGACACCATGATCTGAGCCGCATTGTACAGGTTAAAGCGCATGATAAATTCTGGTCCTGTGATGTTCTCTTTGGTGATGAGTGAGGACATTGGGACTGGTTCCGCCTTTTTATTGCGGACGTAGAAGTTATCCATCTTGTTAATGTCGGCGCGATCCTGCCCTTGAGCTTGGATGTATACCTGCCATTGTTGCCCGTACAGCGTGATGTAGTTGATGAAGAGTGAGCCCATGTAGGCTTGCAACATTGAGTTTGCCTCTTTGACATCGACGCCTTGCGCATAGCATTTTGCCTCATCAAGTTGCACTCTGAATTGTGGGACGCTAGGCATGAGCATGGAGCGTGCGCTTGCGATAGCGGGGTGTTTCATGGCTTCACCAATGAAATAGTTTGTTTGGTTTGATAGATAATCCATCCCACGCCCAGCTCTGTCTTCAAGGACAAAGGTAACCCCCCCCGATGCACCGACACCTGGGATAGCAGGGGGCGCGAAGCAGAAGGCAGCTCCATTTGTAATTTTGGTAGAGAGGATGGCATTGAATTTCCTATTCAATGCCTTGGCACTTTGGCTCTCTAGTTTACGCTCTTCCCATGGTTTAAGTGTGACGAAAAAGAAGGCGTTATTGGTACATTGAACGCCAGAGATCATGTTAAAGCCCATGACGCCAACGACACCTTCAACATTGGGGTCAGCACTAAAGAGTTTTTCGACTTTTTCTGCGGCTTCAGATGTTAATTGTAGTGAGCTTGCATCTTTCAGTTGGAGACCAGCAAAGAGATAGCCTTGGTCTTCTTCTGGTAAGAAACCACCTGATATTTTGTTGGCAACTGGGAAAATGCACAGGGATATGATGACGAGTAAGGGCATCGATATCCAGAGCTTATGGCAGAGAAATTTACAGGCACCTGTGTATTTGTTTGCCGAAAAATCATAAGTTTTGTTAAAGACGTTATAAAAGAGCTGGATGGGTCCACGGCGGTTAGAATTCTTGGGTTTGAGGAAAACCGAGGCAAGAGCTGGGGAGAGGGTCAAGGCATTGAACGCCGAGATCAACATCGAGATAGCAATGGTAACGGCAAATTGTTGAAAGAGCGTTCCCGTAATTCCAGGTAAGAGCAACGAGGGTAAAAAGACGGCAGCCAATACGAGAGCAATGGCGATTACTGGACCAGAGACTTCCTCCATGGCGGCAAACGCAGCTTGGCGAGGGCTTAATCCTCGATCCATGTGCGCCTCTACTGCCTCAACCACTACGATGGCATCATCCACCACGAGCCCAATAGCCAGCACCATTCCCATCAAACAAATCGTATTGAGGGAGAACCCAATGAGTGGGAAGATGGCAAAGGTACCAATAATGGATACAGGTACAGCGATAGCAGGGATGAGCGTTGCACGCCAACCTTGCAAAAAGACGAATACCACGATGATGACGAGGAGGAGTGCCTCGATAATAGTCGATTTGATTTCTTCAATGGATGAACGAACGGCAAGGGTCGTATCAAGAGAAATTTTATATTTCAATCCATTTGGGAATGCTTTTTCGAGAGTTTCCATCTCTTTTTTAATGTTATCAACCGTCGTGATAGCATTGGTGCCAGGGGATTGATAAATGGCGACTGCCCCAGTTGCCTTACCATTGTAACGTCCTGCAACACTGTAAGTTTGAGAGCCTAATTCGATTTTTGCAATATCCTTTAAGTAGATGAAGTTGCTGCCATCAGCACGGATAATGATGTTGCCAAATTGCTCTGGGGTCATCAAGCGTCCTTTGGTGCGTACCGTATAGGTAAAGTCTTGCCCTGGAGGTGCGGGTTCTGCGCCGACCTGACCGCTGGGGTTGACGGTGTTTTGTGAGACGATTGCGGCTCTAACTTCTGCAATGGAGATATTCTGAGCTGCCATGTGTGTGGTATCCAGCCAGATACGCATCGCATATCGACCAGAGCCAAATACTTGTACGTCGCCAACACCTTTAATACGTTTGATTGGGTCAACTAGGCTCACATAAGCATAGTTTGCTAAATAAACGGCATCGAGAGAATCATCGGGGGAATAGAGCGAGACAAGTGCGAGAGGGGCAGATGCAGATTTATTGAGTGTGACCCCCATCTGAGAGACTTCCGCAGGTAACTGTGCTGTGGATTGAGCATAACGCATGTAGGTGAGCGTTTGATCCATATTTGGATCTGTGCCTACCTCAAAAACGATGGAGAGCTTACTAACGCCGTTGTTGGCATTAGTCGAGTACATGTACTCCATATCATCCACACCTGACATATTTTGCTCAATGGGTGAGGCAACCGAGTCCGCAACCGTCTGGGCATCAGCACCAGGGTAGGTCGCTTGGAGGTTAATTGTTGGTGGCACAATATCGGGATATTGTGTAACTGGCAGGCTCATCATCGAGAGCCCCCCCAGAAGAACCATCACGATGGAGATAACCATGGCGATGATCGGGTGTTTAATGAAGAATTTGGACATATACGTTAGCTATGAAATAATGATCATTCGTTTGTAGAAAAAACGAATGATAAAAAAGGATGTCTTTATTTATTTTTTGGAGCTGAGGGAGATTTCTTCCCATCAGGGCTAGTCTTACCTGCTTTATCTTTTTTGTCTTGGTCGTGGAATGAGGTAGCACCTTTCGTAGCAACAAGTGGCTGTGAGAGTTTATCGACATAAGGCAGAGGATTGACCGTGCCTCCTTGTTTAGCACGTTGAGCAGCCTGCATGACCCCCTCGACGACAACCTCCATTTTTTCAGGAATGGCGACAGCACCTTTCTCAATAACTTGTAAGCGACCATCGATAGGACCAGGGATAACGGGGATGATGTAGGTGGTCTTATCGGGTTTGACTCCGAGGATAAAGCTGGCACTTTGCATTGCCATGATGGCACGCGGTGGGACGAGGCACGCATTTTTAATCACGCTCGTCGTGGCTTTCACTCTGACAAACATACCTGGGCGTAAGGTATGATTGGGGTTTTTGATGTGAGCGACAATATTGATGGTTCCCGTGTCTTTGTTGACGTTGCGGTCTACAGCTACGAGAGTCGCTGGGTATTTGTAGGCGACACCATTGGAGAGAAATACTTGAAAATGAACTTTTTTCAAATCATCCTCACTCTTGGAGAAGCTGTTGAGAAAATCTTTTTCACTGATGGAGAAATCAAGACGAATGGGGTCAATGGAGGATACTGTCGTCAAGGCTTCCTGCTGATTTGATGAGAGGAGGTTGCCGATGGATGGTGTGGCGAGACCTGTCAAGCCTGAGATGGGGGACTTGATCGTCGTAAATTTCAAATTGATCTCAGCTTGCTCAACCATGGCTTGCGATGTAGCAATTGAGGCAGCAGCTTCATTTCTTGCCTGAATGGAATCATCAAGTTGTTTACGACTGACGGAACCTGTGGCAACCAGAGGTTCATAACGCTGAACGTCAAGATTGTATTTTTGGAAAGTCGCTTTATCTTGAGCAAGCTTACCTTTTGCTTGGTTGAGAGCAGCCTCAAATGGACGTTTATCAATTTGGAAAAGATAATCACCCTTATGGACATAAGAGCCGTCTCTGTATTTCTTCTCAAGTAGATAACCCGTCACCTGTGAGCGAATCTCTGCATCTTCTGTCCCGCGCAATGATCCTACCCATTCCTGAATGATAGGGACATCTTTGTGGACGAGCTGGGTGACCTCAACGTCTGCAACTGGCAGTGCTTTTGTATTCATTTCCTGCTTTTGTTCGCAAGAGGAAAAAAAGGTTAACGTTGAAAGGATGGCCGCCGTAGCGACAGTCATGTTCAAGGATTTTGTAGTCATGGCAAATGGATCTAATATGCTTCGCAATTTTTCATGGCAAAGCCTCTGTGAGCAAATTTTGTGCTTTCTCAAAGCAAAAGTCAATGAAATATTCTGATGCGAATAGTGTATATTTTTATCATAATTGATTTATAATAAAAAAATTATGTCTTGTTTAACGCTCGTACATATTTTGTGCATGCCAGAAGAATTTGAGGAAACAAATACGATCTCTTTCTATTGGGAGGCTCAATTAATAAGGCGGTTCCCTCCCTAATAGTGGAATGGGTTTATTGCTGGGACGAAATAAGCCAGCGGTGAAAAACGGTTCTGATGTTTGGCTGTGATTTTTATCACCTCTTATTTTTGTGGGATAGACGTGATTTCAAAAATCATGGCTTCTCCTGGCAAAAGGGGGATGGGGATGCCCGTTGTGCTGGCTGTTTTTAGAGAGCAGAGCAATGGCTTTGTATGATTGCCGAGGATGGGGACAAGCTGATAGCTATCCTCGTGACGTTGGCACCAATCCCATGCGTTGGTGGGGATGGAGATATGGAGATTATCTAAGCTATTTGTAGAAGAGAGATTACACACGATGAGGAGGGTGCGTTGAGAGGCATAATCGTGTCGTAAAAAGCTGTAGACCCAGTGACCAGACTTTGTCTCCTTGGGTTCACGCCCATAGTTTGGAGTATCCATATTGGACCAGTTAAGACCATAGAACTCACCATGATCGATGGATGGATGCCTCATGAGGCATAGGAGATTTGCGTGGAAGGTACGTAGCTTTTTGTCTTCTATGGGCAATTTATCATCGCTAAAGTGCCCGTGATCAACCCATCGTTGGAGACGAGGTAGACAGGTGTAGTCAAAAATGCTTGTCCTGCCGTTATCGCCTCCGAAGCCCCCGGGACCTTTGGCTTCTTCTCCCACTTCTTGTCCATTATAAACGAGGATAGGACCCTTTGATGAGGTGTAGAGCAGGGTCATGATGGCTGGCATGATTATCCTGCCGACCCCACCCCAATATTGAGGGGCACAAATGCGAGGTTCATCATGATTTTCAATGAATCTGACTCCATGATGGAAAAACGGGCTAGTGGGTGTGTTGAGAGAATCAAAGTCATTTGCCCAATCATCCTCTTCATACAGGTGATGGGCGAGATGATACGTTTGAGAATCGTAAACGGCATTAAATCCTGAGTCGAGAAGGGCGACGGAGGGATCGCCAACGGTCGTTTTCATCGAGTCATCATAGGCCTCTGCAACCATAAAAAGGTGAGGGTCTCGTACTCGGGCACGGGCGTTGAGCCACTTCCAGAAGGGCATGGGAACCATGTGTGCCATGTCGCAACGAAATCCCCCCACACCGTAATTTTGCCAAAAATGAATGATGTCATCCATGATGCGCCATGTTTTTGGTACTGAATCAAGGGGAGATAAAAAGCCTGGCAATTGATTACAGGTATCAGGAGAGCTTAAAAAATTATAGCCGTAGTTGAGTTTAACGGTTTCGTACCAATCAAATTCTCCAGGTTGCCAGCTGACGGCATTATTACCTGTGACTTTGGCGCTGAATTGTTCTTTTTTCCAAATCCCGTGAGGCAAACGAAATGGGGGTGTCCCCTCACCCATGCCGTATTGGATGTAAAAAAAGGAATTGTCCCAAGTGAAAAATTGAGAGATGTCATCATGGTCGCCGAAGTTATTCTCAAGGTGTGTCGTGCTATGATAGGCACGCGAAACGTGATTGGGGACAAAATCGATCATCGGCACGAGTCCCACTTGACGGCAACGCTCAATCAGGTCACGAAACTCGTCCATACGGAGATTTGGGATGTATGCCAAATCAGGATCGACATCGTAATAATCAATAATGGCGTAGGGACTGCCCTCGATTCCCTTGACGATGGATGAGGGTTGTTCATTAAGTCCGGCATGGGGTGTTTGGGTCGCATGACGCAAGACGCCCGTGAGCCAAACATGGGTGATACCCATTTTGACAAGTTGATTTAAGGCATCAGAGGTGATGTCATTGAAGCGACCACAACCGTTTTTTTGAAGGCTCCCCCAAGGGACTCCCCCCCTCATCATGTTAGAGAAATGACGAACAAAAAGCTGATAGATGACAGGTTTCATCGTATTTGCTAAAGAGGGGGAGAGTGATGCGAGGATGGAACATTAGTCGCAAATGACGGCAATTTTAATGCCCTTCATCTGAACGTTTGTTTCGAGAGCCTCGGTGATTTCACTAAGCTTAAAGCGATGGGAAATCAATTTTTCAAGAGGCAGGCCGATTCCGAATGCGCGCTTGAGGAAGGCGAAGGTAATCGGATAGTCTTGAGGGGAGTAGAGCCATGAACCTACAGCCGTGATCTCTTTATTGCAGATATCAAAGTGGTGATTGATGACGCTCTCGCCACCGTCCATGAAAAAGCCTACTTCGCAGAGACCACCGCCACGTTTGACGAACTTCCATGCGTTGGCTCCAGCTTTGCCGACACCTGTGCATTGGAAAACGAAATCAGCGAGGCGACCGCCATTGTCCTCTTTGACAGCTTCAACGAGAGCAGTCAAATCAGCATATTGAGTGAAATTGTAGGTGCGAGTAGCTCCCATTTCTTTGGCGAGCTCAAGGCGGGAATCATTGCCGTCAAGGGCGATGATGGTTTCGACGCCAAGGGTGCGAATGGCAGCAATTTGCAAAAGACCGATAGGGCCACAACCTTGTACGAGGACGACAGAGTCAAATCTGAGCAAGCCTGTCGATTTTGCGCGTTCGAGGGAGTGGACGATGACGGCAGATGGTTCAACGAGAATACGTTGATCCAAGGTCATGCTAGAAACATTGAAAAAGGTAGATCCTTTGCGGATAACCATGTATTCGCCGAAATAGCCATTGAGATGAACCTCATCATCGGGCATCAATCCGTAAACACCGACATTTTCGCAAAGATTGGTACGCCCTGGCGTATTTAGGCAGGGGTCGCAGGTGCCACAAGGAATGACACAGGTGACGAGCTTATCGCCAATCTTGAGCGGGTTGCCCGCCGTATCTTTTGAGATATTTTTGCCCATTGCAACGATTTCACCCGTGCCCTCATGACCGAGGACGACGGGGCACAAACCGAAGGGGTCACGATTATATTCGTGACCGTCTGTGCCACAAACGCCACAGGCTTCAACTTTAATCAACATTTCATCATCAGAAATGGATGGAATGGGGTATTCGCGAATTTCAAACGTTTTGGGCGCCGTCAATACGGCAGTTCTTGAATTTGTTTTCATGGTTAAATAACTATAATCAAATGATTGTTCCTTTCAAGATAAATAGTCGAGGTTTGCCTGGAAAGATCACACCTGTCCTAAATAAAATTTTGAAAAGAAGTTAGTCTCAACCCTGTGATATTTTTTTGTGGTGGGCTGTGGGCTGGGGGAGAATGTGTTGCGTTAACGGAGCAAAGCGAAGTGTTGGCATCAGCTGCACATCTGACCCCAATGAGGCGGGATCGCAGCACGATAAATTGTCAATCGGTAACGTAGAATTGAGGCAAGGGCGAAATAATGGGACGATGAAAACGGTTCAGGTAGGAACCTGATGCATCAGCTTCGGCTAACGCAACACGTTCTCCATCAGACTCGTATTTGATATTGAACGATGAATTTGTAGGAGAAATAATACTAATGATTTTACAGAGGGACTTCTTTAGAAATCGTTTTTTGCTAATATAAATGATTGATAATCAATCTGATCTTTTCTCATGATGATTATTTAGGGCAGGTGTGAAAAATAGCGATTAAGATTGAGAAATTGGCTTGAGTTCTCATGACTAGAGAAATATGCTTTTCCTAATGAATAAGTTTTTTTGCTGCATTGGTGCTTTTTTCTTTTTGGTATCATCTGCTTCCTTTGGTCAATGGGCAGCCCCTGCCTCTGAAAAACAAATCCCACTGAAAAAATCGGCAAATATGCTCAATGTCGTTTATTTCTTGGGCAATGATACAAAGCCTGTATCAGATTATGAACGTCGCTTAAGCGAATTGTTGATTTATCTCCAACAGTTTTATGGTAAAGAGATGGCGAGGAATGGATATGGGGCTCGGTCTTTTGGACTGGATATGAAGTCGAAAGATCGGGTGAACATTATTGTTTATACGGCTAAAAATCCAGCAGCCAACTATCCTTATGAGAATGGAGGTGGCGGTCGCGCATCAAATGAGCTTGACGAATTTTTTAAGGCCAATCCGACGAAAAAGAAGAGCAAACACACGCTCGTCATCATGCCGACATGGGTCGATGACAAGAATGATAACTCGAATCCTGGGGGAGTCCCCTTTTACGGAATGGGAAAGATTTGTTTTGCCCTCGATTATCCTGATTTTGATCTCAAGCATATAGGACAAGCGACAAAAGAAGGTCAATTATTAACTAAATGGTATGGTGGACTCGCCCATGAGTTGGGGCATGGTCTGAATTTGCCTCATAATCATGCGACTAAATCCTTGCAAGATAAGTTTGGGACGGCTCTCATGGGGGCAGGGAATTATTCCTTTGGTAAAAACCCTACGTTTCTGACTCCTGCCAGTTGTGCGCTTCTCAATGTATGTGAAGTTTTTTCGACGAGCCCTTCGCAAAAATTCTATGATGGAGAGAAATCTGTTGAAGTAAAAAATGTGGTGATTATGTTTAAGGATAATCAGATTTTGATTGGTGGCTTGTACAAGGGCAATCGTCTGGTTACGGCTTTAAATGTCTATGTGCAAGACCCTCCTTATGTGGTCAATAGAGATTATGATGCCGTCTCATTCTCCAAGAAACTTGGCAAAAAGAATGGTAAATTCGCCGTAAAAATTGATCGCAATGAATTAGTGGAGCTTAAGGATAATGATTTTAGAATTACCCTGATGTTTGTGCTGGAGAATGGAGAAAAATTTGAAAAGCATTTCGAGTTTAAGCGCGATGATTTGAAGGATTTACGAGAAGATAAAAAATAAGGGTAGTGGGGGATTCTCATAGCTAGTTTTTGTGAATAGCTCCCTGTTCCGTGTTTTTCCGTGTTTTTGATTGAACTACATCCTGTGATGGGCTAAAGAGTCTCGCGTAATGGCAGGCATGATAATAGCTCCAAGAGCACGAATTTTTCAGGGACATGATTGGGTTTATGGTACAGAAATCCGCAAAATATTTGGCGAACCTCAACCAGGCGATGTCGTCGCCCTCAAGGATTATAAAGATAAATTTGTTGGATCTGCCATTTTTAATCCACATTCTCAAATTGTTGCCCGTCGATTTTCTCGACGCAAGCAAGAGCTGAATCTGGACTTTTTTATCCGACGTATTGGTCAAGCAATTGCTGTCAGAGAGCGTCTCTTGCCTGGCGAAGAGCTCGCTCGTCTCGTATGGAGCGAGTCTGACGGGATTCCTGGTTTAATAGTTGATCGTTATGGCAAATATCTCGTCGTTCAGACCTTGACTCTCGCCATGAATATGCGCTTAGGTCTCATTATTGATGCGCTGAAAGAACTAGTCAATCCCGATGCAATCATCGTTCGCAATGACTCTCCGACGCTTGTCTCTGAGGGGATTGAGCCCTTTGTGGGTCTCGTTCATGGAGAGGCGGTGAAGCCTTTTGAGGCGACGAGTCGTGGGGTGCGCTTTATGGTTGATCTGGAGCTTGGTCAAAAAACGGGGCTTTATCTTGATCAACTTGATAATTACGCTGCCGTTGCCACTTTTGCCAAGGGCAAGCGCGTGCTGGATTGCTTCTGTAATCAGGGGGGATTTGCTCTTGCTTGTGCTCTTGCTGGTGCCTCTGAGGTGACGGCTGTCGATGTGTCAGAGGATGCCATCAATGCCGTTCATCGCAATGCAGAGCTCAATGGGGTATCTGTCCATGGGATTGCTGATAATGCCTTTGATTTCCTCAAAAAAGAATCAAATATCGTGCGTGATGGTGGTGAGCCCAAGTGGGATCTCATTGTGCTGGATCCCCCCTCATTTACCCGTAGTAAAAAGTCACTCAATGATGCGATGCGAGGGTATAAAGAAATCCATCTACGGGCGATGAAAATGCTTGCTCCTGGTGGCATTATCTCAACATTTTGCTGTTCACACCATGTGAGTGATGAGATTTTTAAGGACTGTATCCACGCGGCATGCCTTGATGCGCCTGCAACGTTGCGACTGATGGCTCATCATGGTCAGAGAATGGATCATCCTGTCTTGCTCAATTTGCCAGAGACTGAATATCTCAAGGGCTTCACCTACGAACTTTTGGCAGGTAGATAAACGATTCAATATACAATCTGTCTTTATAAGGTGTAGCAACAATAGTGCTATCCCATGTAAAATCATTGGTATTATTTCTTCGATAAATTCACCGCCCAATATCAAATACAGGTCTGAGGGAGAACCTGATGCAACACTCCGCTTTGCTCCGTTAACGCAACTCTCCCCCAGACCCCGGACACCACAAAAAATGTCACAGGGTTGAGGCTAACCGCTTTTTAAGATTTTTATTTAGGTCAGGAGTGAAATCAATATCCCTAACTCGGAAAAAAGAATTCACAAACTGACTTTTTTCTGATACTAATATCTACCCGATTTTTTATCGGGGATGAACCTAAAAACAAAACGACATGAGCAAAAAAGATACTCAACCAACTTCACCATCCGAAACTCACATGACCGGGGCAGAAGTCCTCGTCAAGTGCCTCGTACGCGAAGGGGTCGATGTCATCTTTGCCTATCCTGGTGGTGCCAGTATGCCAATGCATCAAGCATTGAGTCATGAGTCTGGCATTAGGACGATTTTGCCTCGCCATGAGCAGGGTGGCAGCTTTGCCGCAGAGGGATATGGGCGCGTGACAGGCAAGGTAGGCGTTTGTATGTCGACCTCAGGGCCTGGAGCTACCAACATGATTACGGCAATTGCCGATGCTTATCTCGACTCAACCCCCATGGTTGCCATTACGGCACAGGTGATGAGCGGATTGATCGGGCGTGGCGCCTTCCAAGAAACGGATGTTTTTGGGATGACGGCTCCTGTTGTCAAGCATAGTTATCTCGTGACAGATGCTAAAGATTTGCCGCGCATTGTCAAAGAGGCGTTTTTCATTGCCAAGACGGGGCGTCCAGGACCAGTCGTCATTGATATTCCCAAGGATTGCCAAGAGGCATTGACGATTCCCGATTTTGAGCAAGAGATGGATTTACCGGGGTATAAGCCAATCCCTACCTGCCCAACAGCTGCCATTCTTAAGCTTTTGCCCTTGATTCGCGCCGCTAAACGCCCCGTGATTTATTCAGGTGGCGGGATTATTAGTGCCGAGGCATCAGAGGATTTACTTGAATTTGCAGAATTGACTCAAATTCCCGTAGCAACGACGTTAATGGGCATTGGGGCTATCCCTGAAACGCACGAGCTCTCTTTGCGCTGGCTGGGGATGCACGGAGCTGTTTTTGCCAACAATGCTGTGAATGAGGCTGACCTCGTCCTTGCTTTAGGGGCTCGCTTCGATGACCGAGTGACTGGGCGTCTCTCGACCTTTTGTGAGCATGCAACAATCATTCACATTGATATTGATGCCTCTGAAATCAATAAAAACAAATGTGTCGCCTATCCTGTACGTGCCGATATTAAGCAAGCATTACAATTGTTGAATGCTGAAATTAAAAAATCAGGTGACGTTCGTAAAAGTACCAATTTAGATCGTTATCCCGAATGGATGGCGACGATTAATGATTGGAAAAAGAATTTTCCCTTCGTTTACGAAGATCGTCCCGATAGTATTGCCCCTCAGCTCGTCGTTGAGGAACTTTATAAGCAGACATCGCACCTTGACCCCATCATCTGTACGGGGGTAGGGCAGCATCAAATGTTTGCCGCACAGTTCTTCAAATTTGAGCATCCTCGTCGTTTGGCAACATCGGGCGGACTTGGCTCGATGGGCTATGGGTTGCCTGCTGCGATGGGCGCACAAATGGCGTACCCTGACAAGTTGGTTGTCAATATTGATGGTGATGGCTCTGTATTGATGAATATTCAAGAGCTGGCGACGATGCACGTTGAACGCATTCCTGTCAAATGTATCATCCTCAATAATCAACACCTTGGCATGGTGATTCAGTGGGAAGATTTAAAATACGACTCCAATCGTGCGCAAACCTTCCTCGCTGACCCTCATGATGAGTATGATCCCTCTCACACAAACGAAAATATCCTTTATCCTGACTTTAAGACGGTCTGTGCTGGATTTGGCGTGCCATGTGAACGAATCATCAAAAAAGAAGATTTGGCAGGGGCGATTAAGAGAATGATCGAATCGCCCAAGCCCTACGTCCTCGACGTCATGGTGCCTTATGACGTTCATGTCTTGCCCATGATACCAGGAGGGATGTCTTACAAGGATGTTATTCTGGAGCGTATCGCTGGCGACGGCAAGGGGCGCAGTGCAGCTGACCTCGATAAGCCAATGCCTACGGCGTTATAAGATTATACAGTTTCCATGTAAATAAACCGTTATTTTTCTTATAGCGGACTGTGAAAACGGTTCAGTCGGTGAGTTTGTTGACGAAATTATGGCGGGCTGGGGTCTGGGGGAGAACGTGTTGCGTTAACGGAGCAAAGCGGAGTGTTGCATCAGGTTCCCACCTGACCCCAAGAGGCGGGCTCACTACAAGGTAATTTGAGAAAAAACGGCGGTGAGTTTGTTGGCGAAATAAGACGGCTATGAAAACGGGTCAGGCGGAAATCTGACGCAGAGTCGGGGTAATATCCTCCTTGCTCTTTTTTAGAGTAAATAAAAAAGCGGAAGCCTTATCAGCTTCCGCTTTTTGAGGACGGGATAGAAAAATATTTTTGCTTATTAGTTACGACGGCGTCGCAAGGCAAATGTCACTAATCCTAAAAGACAAAGTGAGGTAGTCGCTGGCTCTGGTACGGCAAGAGTTGAAAGGGACATGTTCTCGATACTAACGAATTGTCCACTATGATTTGTTGTTCCGTTCCAGTTGAGGTCGCCAATTTTACCAGTTGTTTGATTAGTATCTGTTACTAGATCGCTAGAGTCCTTATCAGTTTGCAAACGTACTCCTTCTGTGGCTTTTGCAAGAGTGAAATTATCTGTCGTACTGGAAAAAAGAAAGGTGTATGTTTTGCTGACATCAATTGATAATTCAGTAAAATTAAATTGAAAATTATCCCCAGTTTTTCCGCTTACTGCGGTACATGTATTAGAGCTAATACAGAGAGGCTTTTGTTCCCCAAGGTTAGTGGCATTGGTGATCTTACCTTCGTAAACAAAAATACTGAAGGCTCCCACATATGAGTTCTTGTTATTATCCCAAGAGCTTTTTAATGTAATCGAATTAAGCGAAAGGGTAGAGTCTCCTAAAAGCTCATTCCATGTTCCTCCTTGTAACGATGAACCAGTAAAATCCGAACCTAGCTTAAATTGATCTAGTTGGAAGTAAAATCCTGTAACAGAATTGGAATCTCCTGATTTATGATTGGTTGAATAATCCTTAGCAGAAGCTAAGCTTGTTCCTAAAATAGTGAGTAATAAAAGTGTCTTTAACATAATAGAGGTAACTGACCTCTGCAAAACATCGGATTAAGAATCCGATGTTTTTGTTATTAACTAGCTTATTATTAGTGAATAATAGAACAATAGATACAATTCTAATTCATTTTTTCAAAAAACAAAAAAAGAGTAACTCATTAACAATCACGATAAAAATAATAATTTATCCTCTTGACTACGGATTCTTAATCCGATGTTTCTGAACATTGAAAGAAATTCAGTGTGGCGACTTT
>JAVXPO010000047.1:0-15116 GCA_036644695.1 Akkermansia sp.
GGGGCGGCGGGAGGATTTTCATTGAAGGGTTCGGGACCGCCGGGATTGCCACCCGAACCAGAAGCCAGGCGGTTTGTAAACTGATTGATATCGGTGTTGAATACGGGATTTTTCACGCGTTTCAAATAGAGAATAGTTGAATGAAATTTTTCAAAGAGAACGGAGGAAAAGAGGGTTCTCAATGAACATTTTCTACATAGCACTCTCCCTCTCCAAAAGTCAATAAAGCAATCGCATTATTTTTGGCATTATCTTATTTTTTTGATAGGGTGTAGGTTTTTTCTCAATGGGGGTATCGATCCTGACTTCGCCAATGGAATAGCATCTAAAACTAGAAAACCCTTATAAATGCTCACTTTTTTTCGATTTACCAGAGTAGTGCCTATAATAGTCGACCTTGAAAAAGCTCGTTTTTGAAAAATGACAGGTCAAATGGAGGGCAATTGAGCAATCATTCTGCCTTGTAGCATAATTCGGATGAGGACAAAAAGCTTCACTAGCTCCTTGAGGAGCTTGCGGAAATTGTAGCCTGCTACACTCAGGATAGCATTAATGGCATATCCTTTGTAGAAACAAGTTCCAATGCCGTCCTGATTCAAATATGGACAGACATGATTGCAATCTTGCTTATTTCTTACCTGAAAACGAAGGAGAGCTACAAATGGCAATTGTCCAATTTGGTTGCCTTTTTGTGCATGAATATGTTCGTGAAGATTGATTTATGGCAATGGGTGAATAATCCCTTTCATAAACCATCAGACTCTTTTGTCATACTGGAGCAGTTTTTTTTAGAAATCGTTTTTTACCGACATAAATGATTGATCATCAATCTGAGATTTTCTCATGATGATTATTTAGGACAGGTGTAGCTCCATGATTCTTTTCTCATTGAACACTAGAACAGAATTCTCTGTCTATTGTCTTATGGAATCAGATTCTCCCCCTCTTTTATCCTCACTCTCCCCTATCATGCCATCTGATAAAAAGATAGGTAAACTCTGTAAAGAGTTTATTGCGCCTTATCAAATCACCGATGGCAAAGGATTTCGACTCAGTAAAAAAGATCCAAGGGATACAGGCATTTTTTCTAAAAAGCATAAGCAGGAATTGATTCAACAGCTTGAGAATGGCGTTCGCTATCTTGAAATCCTGCAAGACAAGCTCTATGCGGAGAAAAAGCAATCTCTTCTCATCATCCTACAAGCAATGGATGCGGCAGGTAAAGACAGCATCATTAAACACGTAATGGGTGGCATTAATCCTCAAGGGTGCCTCGTTACTAGCTTCAAGCAACCCTCGGTTGAAGAAAAGTCACATGATTTCCTTTGGAGATGCGCCAAAGCTCTTCCAGAAAGAGGCATGATCGGCATCTTTAACCGCTCCTATTACGAAGAAGTGCTCACCCTTAAAATTCATCCAGAATGGCTTGCTAACGAAGGAATTAATCCTAAGAGCGCCAATGAAAAATTCTGGAACTCTCGTTACGAATCCATTCGCAACTTTGAACGACACTTGGTTCATAATAACACAAAGATTATCAAAATCTTTCTCCATCTCTCGAAAGAAGAACAAGCCAAACGATTTTTATCTCGCTTAGACATGCAGAGCAAAAACTGGAAATTCTCTGCGAACGACATGAAAGAGCGCAGCTATTGGGATCAATATCAACAGGTATTTCAAGACATGATTTGCAAAACATCAACAGAGGAAGCCCCTTGGTATGTCGTCCCTGCTGACAACAAATGGTTCTCTCGTATCGTTGTTTTGGCAAGCATTGTCGAACAAATGACCTCGCTCAAACTAAATTATCCCGAGGTCTCTCCAGAACAAGAAGCATCATTCCCTGAGATTAAGCGACAACTTGAGAAAGAACTAAAAGCCGAAAAACACGGGAAATAATACAACTTTCATCTCTAAAATCTTTATCAATGGAGGAAGTAGCAAAAAATTTCTAAATGTGATCAATGAGAGCCAAACAGCTCTATTCCCTTGGAAAATTGAAAAAGCAATAAATGTAGTGTCTAGTGAAAACAAATTATTATTGATAGTCAATGCTTTGTGATTTTTCATTAGCGAAGTCAGGATAAAAAAGCATCAGATACACACCTGTGAAATTTCTCCCCCATACCCGTATTTGATGTTTGGGCGGTTATTTTTTTGTGAAATCAGGTGCAAGATTTAGAAAAACGGGTCAAGTTCCCACTTGATTCTTTTTTTGCCACTCTTGATAAAGATCTGGTCGATTGATGCGCGTTCTCTCCAAGGCTTGCTCATTTTTCCATTTGGCAATGGCAGGATGATTACCCCCTAATAAAATATCAGGGACGGGCATATCGCGAAAGACGTTGGGTTTAGTATAGGCAGGAGCCTCTAATAAGCCATCTGCAAAAGATTCCTCCTCGGGGGAGCGTTCATCGCCCAACACGCCTGGTATCAGGCGAGCTATGGCATCAATGATAATCACCGCCGCAATTGCGCCATTGGTTAAAATATAGTCACCAATAGATAGCTCCACATCGACCAATTGCTCAATAATACGATGATCAACCCCCTCGTAATGTCCGCAAATTATAATCAAATGTCCACCCTCGACAGCTAATTCCTCGGCTATGGATTGCTTAAAAACCTTACCTTGCGGCGTCATCAAGACGACGCGCGTCCCCTCACGACGCAATTCCTCAACGGCGGCAAAAATGGGTTCTGGCTTCATGAGCATTCCTTGCCCACCTCCGCACAAATAATCATCCGTTCGTCGATGTTTATCTACCGTCCAATCGCGAATATTATGTGCCTTAATCGAGATCAATCCATTTTGGCGAGCGCGTCCGAGCATACTCTCCTTTAATGGTGCCTCCACCATCTCGGGGAATAAGGTTAAGACATCAATGGTCAGTACAGACTCAGCCATGATAAATAAATAATCAACAAGCGTTTAAGCAAGCTTTAATGGTCGCGTTTGTGACCACGCAACATACCTTCAATAAACGGATCAATGTTGCCATCCATCACATCCTGGATATTCCCCGATTCAACACCCGTACGAAGGTCTTTAACCATTTGGTAAGGTTGGAATACATAAGAGCGGATTTGGTTCCCCCAAGCAATATCGCCCTTTTCACTATATTGACGATCGGCTTCGACGCGTTTGCGGTCTTCTTCAAGCTGGATCAACTTTGCCTTCAACATATTCATCGCTTCTTCGCGGTTGCGTAGCTGGCTTCGTTCGTTCTGACACGCGACGATCACTCCTGAGGGAATGTGCGTAATGCGGACAGCTGTTTCCACCTTGTTCACGTTTTGCCCACCTTTACCACCAGAACGGTACGTATCAATCCTAATATCCTTATCGAGGACTTCGATCTCTGCGGCATCATCTACAATGGGGGTCGCGTCCAACGAGGCAAATGACGTATGTCGCTTGCCAGCAGAGTCAAAGGGAGAAATACGAACAAGACGATGAATACCACGTTCATTTTTCAAATACCCATACGCATAATCGCCTTCGATCTTGAGTGTTACGGAACGTATCCCGGCATCATCGCCATCGGTACTATCCATCATCGTCACCTCAAAGCCTCGACGTTCACACCAGCGTGTATACATCCTCAAGAGCATCCCTGCCCAATCGCAAGCCTCTGTACCACCTGCCCCTGCATGGATATTGATATAGGTACCAGCCTGATCGTGTGATCCATTTAATAAAGTCAATAATTCAAAATCGGCAAGTGCCTTTTCCCAAGCCAGATATTCTTGTTGAGCTTCAGCAATCATATCAGCGTCAGTCTCTTCACGAGCAAACTCAATCAATACATCCACGTCGTTCAAGCGAGCATCAAGAGCCATAAAAGATTCCAACTTCTTTTTAAGTGGATTCACCTTCCCCATCAATACGCGAGCGGCTTGCGGGTCATCCCAGAAATTAGGGGAGCTCATCTGTTCATCCAACTCGGCTACCTTTGCCCTCACATCATCCAGATGGAGAAATGCCCCCAATTCTTTCATGCGTGAGTGAAAATTGTCCGTATCAAGAGTTGAAAGATCAACAGCGTTTGTATCATCCATAAGAGCGAGCAGAGTAAAAAAAAAATGACGGATTAGAAAGTCTAAAATCCGTCACCGCTCATCAGAATAAATTCCATTAATTCACTTACTGAATCATCAATGCCTTCTGAGGGGATTTCTCTTTGAGAGATGATAAATGAAAAAATTGGTCAAATAATTTTGTTTGAGCCTTAATTGCTTCTTTCCAATAAGGCCAACTATGCTCACCTGGAGAGGACAGATATTCATGTTTAATCCCGTTTTTCGTCAAAGCCTCATCCAGATTTTTATTTACCTGAGTAAAAACATCCTCTGTCCCGCAACTAATGACAATGGCATATTGCCCCTTCTTGACTTTGGGTAAAAAAGAAACTGCCGTATTCTTTTGCCACCGCTCTTTATTCTCCTCATAAGAACCCAGATTATCCTTAATATTCCAGTTATTGGGAAATGGGGTAAAATCAACCCCTCCGCTCAAGCTACCCAACGCGCCAAAAAGTTCGGGATGTTTCACGCCAAGATAGAGCGCGCCATGCCCCCCCATACTATTACCCGTAATCGCACGAGCCTTTCGTGAGGCGATAGTGCGGAAATTTTTATCGACAAAAGGCACAACCTCTTGAGAAATATGAGTCTCTATCTTCAATTGAGGGTTCGTATAACTATTAAAATACCAAGACACCTCACCATTGGGACACACAAAAATGATTTGATACTCATCCGCTAACTCGGCAATGGGGGCGCGGCTAGCCCATGCGGTATGGTCATCGCTATGCCCATGCAATAAATAAATGACTGGATATCGTTTGTTAGCTGGAGTTGATTGATAAGAATCGGGCAAAATAACATTCAGCCTTGCCTCCTTATTTAACGCCTTGCTGGGCACCATCACCTCGCGCACTGTTGCCGCTTGAGTTTGAGTACAAGCAATCAATAATGCACCTAAGACGGACAAAGATAAACACAATTTCATGACTCGGAATATGCCCTCGTCCCCCATTCATGTAAAGACATAATCTCACTCTTTATTAACGAAACAAGGTATGCCCTGCATTCCCAAAACCAGATAATAAAGTACCAAATGACGACAACTTTTGAGCCTTTGCCCGAGTTTTTGCATCCCATGCCGTCATTTTCGCTTGGTCTCGCAAATCTTGAGTCCCCATCAAGGACTTTCTCGATTGATCGAGGATTTCCGTCTCTAATCGATCTGCAATTGCCTTTTCACGCAAAGCAATTGAGCCATCTGTCGCTACATTTGACCCGCCAGCATCCAGACGAGCATCCCCCATGACCTGACGAGCATTTTTCCTTAATCGCGTATTATTCTCTCTCATTTCCTCTAAATTTTCCTCTGCTCGTCGATTGAGCAATGCCTCGTTATACCGCCCTGCCTCCTCTGTTGCCTTAGCTGCCTGTCGCCCTGCTTGAGCCGTGACAGCGTTCCCCATCAACTGAGAGCCGGCGACAAGCATTGCCGTTGTAGAAATTGGTTCAAATCCCATACCCCTGCTTATATCGTTAGTCACGCGCCTCAGTCATGACGTCAGACACGTCATGAACCATGGCTACTCAAACGAGTGTGCTTGCCTAACGCGCGCGCTTCCTTTATACCTTACTCATGACTCGCTTGTGGTATATCCTGATTGCCCTTATCTCCTGCCTCCTTGCCCATCCTTCCTTGGCATCGGAGGGGCAATCGTCTGACCACAACATGAGAGATCAAGTCGTCGTCATCCCGATCGGCGAGACATCCCTAACTAATAGTCAAAGCTTTGGCTTTATCACGCGCATTCTCAAACAAGCGCAAAACGACCATGCCAAAGCCATCATCTTTGATCTCAATACCCCGGGGGGACTCGCTTGGGAAACAAGCGAACTCATGATGAAAGTCCTCCATCCGATCAAAGTGCCGACCTACGCCTTTGTCAACCCTAAGGCAATGTCGGCAGGTGCCCTCATCTCTGCCTCATGTGACAGCATTTATATGACACCTGTCTCCAGTATCGGAGCAGCTGGCATCGTCAACGGCACGGGAGAAACAATGGATCCCGTCATGAGGAAAAAAGTAGAGAGCGCTTTCTCTGCCTTCACACGCTCAGTCGTTGAAGAAAAAGGGCACAATACGGCTCTCATCAAAGCCATGATGATCCCCTCGGAGAAAGAACAACAATTTGGCTCAATCTCCCTCCCCAAAGGAGAATTACTCACCCTCACAGGCAAAGAAGCCACGAGTGTTGACCCCACTGACCCCACTGGCAAGCCTCTCCTCTCCAAGGGTATTGTCTCCGACATTCCAGCTCTCCTCCGAGCAGAAAAGATCACCGCCCCCATCATCATCGCCACTCCATCGGGTTTTGAGCGCATTGCTCTATGGATTGCATGGGCCTCGCCCGTCCTCATCCTCATTGGCATGGCTGCCATCTACTTTGAGATGAAAACACCAGGTTTTGGCATTGGTGGCATCATTGCCATCATCGCCTTTGGGCTCTTCTTCTTTGGTAACAACATTGCTGGCAACCTCGCTGGCTATGAAACCATCGCCATGTTCATCATCGGCATTGGACTCATCCTCGTCGAGATATTCCTCCTGCCGGGCATCTTTATCTCGGGCACCTTGGGGGTCATCCTCATCTTGCTCTCTCTCTTTGGGGGCATGGTCAGTGGCGCCGACCTCGACCACCTCTTCCGATCGGGGGATTGGACGGGCGATGCCCTCCTCCAGCTCACAGTCATTCCACTCTACAAACTTGCCTTTGGGCTTGTGGGCGGTACTGTCGCCATCATGGCACTCATGCGATACCTGCCAGAGACCCGTCTTTTCAAACAATTTGCCAATGCCGTCACTAGTGGCGGACCTGATGGTGAAGCCGTCGGCAATATCGAATCAAGAACAATCAGCAAAGGCGCGCGTGGCATCACCATTACGGAATTAAAACCCAACGGCAAAGCCACCTTTGACGGGGCGATCTACGAAGTTTCATCTCGTGAGGGCATCTTACCCAAAGGCACCCCCATCATCATCTACGACAAACGAGCCTTTGACATCCTCGTCAATAGAGCAGAGCCCATACACTCTGAGTCATCTGCAATACCAACCACTACTGAATCAGACAATTAACAACATCTCTGACTCATTTATTTGTAAAATATTCATTCATAAAATACGATTATGCCCGTCACTGTAGGACTCATCTCGCTTGGCTGTGCCAAAAACCTCACCGACTCAGAAATCATGATTGGTCACCTCCAAAAGGCGGGCATGATTATGACCCCTGAGCCCGATCTTGCCGACGTTGTCGTCGTGAACACCTGCTCGTTCATCGACAAGGCAAAAAAAGAATCCATCGACACCATCCTTGGCGTCGCCAAGGCAAAAGCTCGCGGTGAATACCCTAAAGATCAAAAATTGATTGTCGCGGGCTGTCTCGCTCAACGCTTCTCCAAAGACCTCCCTGCCCTCTTGCCAGAGGTCGATGCCTTTATCGGACTCGATCAAATCACCCAACTACCCGAGGTTATTACCAAAATCATGGGCGGTACCTTAGGTGATAAAAACCTCGTTCAAGGCAAATCTACCTACATTCCCGAGTACGACACCCCTCACTACCGACTCACCCCCCCTCACTCTGCCTACATTAAAATTGCAGAGGGGTGCAATCACACTTGTTCCTTTTGCGTCATTCCACAAATCCGTGGCAAATATCGTAGTCGCTCGCTCGATAGCATCGTACGCGAGGCAAGCATGCTCATCGCATCAGGAGTTAAAGAGATCAACCTCATTGCCCAAGACTCTACCTATTACGGCATGGATCTTTGGAGTGGAGACAGTCATGCTACCCCTCGCAGTGGCGTAGACTCAAGCAAAGGAGAGTCCCTCTCCTCTCTCCTCCGCGCGCTTAATGCCATCGAGGGTGACTTCTGGATTCGCATCCTCTACACCCATCCAGCTCATTGGAGCAATGACTTAACGCAAGCCATCATTGAGTGCCCCAAAGTCGCCCGCTACGTCGACATCCCCCTCCAGCACATCTCCGACATCATGCTCACCACCATGCAGAGGCAAACCAACGGGGATTACATCCGAGACCTCTTACGCGATGTCAAAGCCAAAATTCCAGATATGGCAATCCGCACAACCTTCATCACGGGCTTCCCTGGGGAAACGGAGGAAGACCATCAAGAGCTCCTCGACTTTATTGAAGAATTCCGCTTTGAACGCGCTGGCATCTTCACCTACTCGCGTGAAGAAGGCACAAAAGCCTACAAAATGCCCGACCAAATCCATCACAAAACAAAAGCTCGTCGCTCAAATGAAGCATCAGAGCTCCTCGCACGCATCGCCGAGGAAATCGGGCAGGAACAAATTGGCAAAACAATCCGCGTCCTTGTCGAGTCCCCCGGCATCGCTCGCACCCAATGGGATGCCCCCGACATTGACGGCTCAGTCACCGTCCCCAACGATTTACCAGTCGGTGAATTTGCCAAGGTCAAGATTACAGATGCCATCGCTTACGACCTCGTTGCAGAAAAAGCTGAATAACACCACTTTCATCCAACCTTGCATGAAAAAGGGCTGTTCCGAATCAACGGAACAGCCCTTTTAATTAGTAGAAAGAGTCTAACAATTAAAAATTAAAGGCAAAACCTGCCTGAATCACATGGAATGGAAGAGATTTCTTCGTTTCCAATCTCAAATATTCATAGCCAATCTTAAAATCGGTCTTATCACTCACGGCAAATTTAAGCCCTGCGTTAATTGCCCAAGCAAACTTGCAACCTGATTCCTTTAAGCTTTCTGTGTCCCCAGTTACCTTCCAGTTTGTAAAAGAAATACCTGCCTTACCTCCAAGGTAAATAACAGCACTCTCCGAGATGGGAGCATTCAACGTATATCCCAATAACAAGGGAACCGTCGTCAAGTGAGATTTCAAACGTTCATCATTTGCCGTAAAATGACTGCTACCAGTCAATCCACCCGTAGTGAAAGAGAACTGATGATAAACAGAACCTGTATCAACATAATTGTACAAGCTAAACAATCCTCCAGCAAGATCGGGGGCTTCAGTTTTAGCCGCCCATCCATAAGCCCCATCAATCTCCATCCCAAATGTGGAATCATATTTTTGTGAGTCATAGGCCTGAGAAGACAAAGGAGCTACAGCCAGTGTAGCGAGTGCAATAATTGCCGATTTCATCATGTTCGTGTTATGTTAAGTAAATAAAAGGCAACAACCTTTTCATTGATTTAGCCTTTTCAATCGCTCTCGTCAAGAAAATCTGTGCCTTTTGCCTCTTCTTTGCTTTTGCCCAATTGCGAATAATGAATTGATGTTGCATCTCTCGCTTAAATCAGTCAAATGCATCTTGCAAAAATCATTTGCCATTAACCCATTTGCCACCACCTGAGGGGAGGGTGCCATTGGAGACTGGACCATAGTTCGTGGATTGCATATTCCCCCAGAGAGGGATACCTACAATCTTATTCCACCAATGGGACATACTGGCACCTGTATAGCAACCGTAACTCCAACAGTCGGCATTTTTCATAAAAGAGGAGGGAGAGATTAGACCTAAATCTGTTTCATGAATCCATTGCTTCGAGACCCCCATGATTTCATTGCCATAGTCCAACATAAAGGCGTAGCAATTGGAGTGGCCAAAGTAATAAAAGCTCTCAATGAGATCAGCCTTTGATCGAGGGGCTTTGTTGAGGGCGTTAATCGCCTCTTGGCTCGTATTGACCCAGACTAATTTGACTTTATATTTATGAGCAAGATCGGCAATCCATTGGGTATAGGGTTTTTGATCCTCTTTTGATCTCGTGATATAGCCTGGCTTATAAATAACCCATGTGATTCTCGCCTTGGGGTCTTGTCGTTGAATGAGGGTAAGGCGGATGGTCGATGCTCTGACGAAATTTGCCCACCAGTTGTCATGGCGATCGGCTTTGATTCTCAATCCTTCCCATTGTTTCAGCGCAGGACCACCCGTCATGACAACGTGGACGGCTTGGGAGATGCCAGTAAACGATAGCATGGCGACGATTAGAGTCAGGGCGCGAATCAGCATGGCAGGAGATTAGCTCGCCATGAGGAGTGATGTCAATGCCGAGCGCATCATGGACAAAAAAAGGTACTGTGACGCTTTTTCTCTCTATCGTATTGCAAAGCAATCCTGGATGGATTAGAGTCCCCGCGTAAGCGAGTCCTAACCCGCCACATACAAAACAATGAGTCATCATCTGAACGTCGCAATTGTTGGCGCTACCGGAGCGGTAGGCGTCGAGATCCTTTCTTGCCTTGAATCGCGCAATTTCCCGCTCAAGTCACTTAAACTCCTTGCCTCAGCTCGTTCTGCGGGTAAACAGGTTCCCTTTCGAGGGGAGATGATTACGGTGGAGGAGCTGACAGCAGATTCCTTTAAGGGGGTCGATATGGCTCTTTTCAGTGCTGGGGGTGATATTTCTCGTCAATTTGCTCCTATTGCAGGGGCTGCTGGATGCCTCGTAATTGATAATTCATCCGCCTTTCGTCAAGACGACGATGTCCCTTTGGTGGTGCCCGAGATCAATCCCGACGCGGCCTTTAATCATCCTCGCAATATTATTGCCAATCCTAATTGCACGACAATTATTACCTTGATGGCGCTATACCCTTTACATCTCAAGTTTGGGTTAAAAACGGTGATTGCCTCAAGTTATCAGGCCGTCTCCGGCAGTGGACAACATGGGATTACAGAGTTGGAGAATCAGGTGAGATCCATTGCCGATGGGCATCCCGTCGTCAATAAGGTGTATCCCTGCCAAATTGCCTTTAATGTCATCCCCCAGATTGACGCATTTACTGAAAGCGGTTATACAAAAGAAGAGCTTAAAATGCTAAATGAAGGTCGCAAAATCCTCAATTTACCGAGTTTGAAGGTAACCTGTACCTGTGTTCGAGTGCCCGTCTATCGCTCTCACTCAGTCTCTATCGTCGCCCAATTTGACCGCGCAGTCTCGGTAAAAGAGGCACAAGCCTGCTTTAACGAAATGCCTGGTGTTGCCCTCATGGATAATCCATCGACCAACACATGGCCTACCCCTCTGGATAGTACGAATGGCGATACATGTTTCGTCGGTCGCATCCGCAAAGATCTTGCCATTGATGATGCCTTGAATCTTTGGGTCGTTGGCGATCAAATTCGCAAAGGTGCCGCGCTCAATGCCGTGCAAATCGCCGAATTATTTACCTCTCTTCCACAATAAAACGCACTAATAAAATGATTCAAGAATATATTCATGCCTGCATTGATCAGGTTGATCGAGAGCTCGATCGTTTATTACCTAGCGAAGAGGTATCCCCCGTGACGATTCATCGCGCTATGCGGTATAGTATCTTTGCTGGAGGCAAGAGATTACGCCCCGTGTTATGCCTTGCTGCGGCTGAGGCATGTGGGGGGAATCGCGAAGATGCCTTATTACCAGCATGCTCCGTTGAGGTCATGCATACCTATTCTCTGATTCATGATGACTTGCCAGGAATGGATAATGATGATTTAAGACGAGGCAAACCCACCAGTCACAAGGTATTTGGTGAGGGTATTGCCATCTTGGCAGGGGATGCCCTGCTGACGGAATCCTTCTCCATCCTCGTCCAAGTAAAGCCGACCACACGTTATTCTGTCAAAGACTTTATGCAAGAGTTGGCTACGACGGGCGACAGTTGCCATTTGATTGGTGGACAAGTCCTCGATTTAGAGGGTGAGCAAAAAAAGCTCACGGAATCCGAATTGAGAGCCATCCACGAGGGGAAGACGGCAGCATTGCTGACCGCCGCTCTGCGCTTGGGGGGTATGAGTGCCAATGCCACACCCGAAGAACTGGAGGCATTAACTCAATTTGGCTATCATCTCGGCTTAGCCTTCCAAGTAATTGACGACATCCTTGACATAACCGCCTCAACAGAGGATATGGGCAAGACTGTGGGCAAAGATGAACGCGCAGAGAAATCGACCTACCCTGCCCTACTGGGATTAGCTGGTGCTCAACGCGAGGCTGATCGCCTAACCACTGCCGCCTTGGATGCCTTATCGGTATTCTCACCCCACCATCGCACCCAATTAGAGCAATTGGCAAATCACCTCCTCCATCGCAAAAATTAATACCTTCCTCTCATGAAAGTTTCCAACAATATCGATCAGTTGATCGAAATGGCCCTTGCCGAAGATTTTGGCTCGGGGGATGTTACCTCTGAATATTTTGTCCCTGCTGATTTACAAGCCAAGGCAATATTAACCCCGCGTAGCCGAGGCGTCCTATCGGGAGTTGAGGTCGCTGCTCAAGTTTTTAGAAAGGTCGATCCCTCGTTAAAAATAGAAATCTATCTGCACGACGGTGAGTCCGTTGCCTCTGGTGCCGTCGTCATGATAGTCGAGGGCAAAGCTCGCTCACTACTCGGGGCAGAGAGAACCGCGCTAAACTTCATCCAACATCTGTCTGGTGTGGCAACCCTCACCCGTAAATATGTCAAAAAAGTCGCTCACACGAGTGCACGCATCCTCGATACACGCAAAACGACACCAGGCTACCGACGATTAGAAAAGGCAGCAGTCATCCACGGCGGAGGCACCAATCATCGCCTCGGCTTGTACGACCGCGCCATGGTCAAAGACAACCACCTGATGACCGACGGTGATGTCGCTCATTTACAACATTGCATCCATACACTCAAGACAGATAAACCCGAGGTCGAAATCCAACTAGAAGTCGATAATCTCGAACAATTGGCAGCCTTTTTGAAATTAGAGGGCGTCGATCACATCCTGCTGGACAATATGACCCCCGACTTACTCCGTCAGGCAGTACAAATGCGTGGCGATTGTCAAACCCCCTTATTTGAAGCCAGTGGGGGCGTCAACCTCGACACAGTCGCGGCAATTGCTGAGACTGGCGTCGACTTTGTCTCCATTGGCATCATTACTCATTCTGCCCCGTCTCTCGACCTGGGGCTGGATTTTGCGTTTAATAGTTGAACGCTTTTCATCAAATGAGTTGTCTGTACAGGAGAGGAAGAATTTTATGGGAATGGATTTAACACAATTTCGCGAAGAGTACCTCAAAGACACGCTTCATCGCAAAGATTTGGATACCAACCCGGTAGCCCAATTCCAAATATGGTTTCGTCAAGCCCTTGAGGCAAAAATCTCCGAGCCCAATGCCATGAGCGTGGCGACCGTCAATGCTCAGGGTCGCCCCTCCTTGCGAACGGTCTTGCTCAAATATTTCAGCGAAGAGGGCTTTGTCTTTTTCACTAACTACGGGAGCCACAAAGCTCACGACATTGCCGAGAATCCTCAAGTTTGCATCATGTTGCCGTGGGTTACCCTCGAACGTCAGGTCATTATCTATGGACGCGCAGAAAAAATCTCACGCACAGAATCCTTAAAATACTTCCTCACTCGCCCCAAAGAATCTCAACTCGGCGCATGGGTCTCACAGCAAAGCTCCGTTATCTCTGGACGTAAATTGCTAGAGATGAAACTCATGGAGCTGAAAAATAAATTTTCAGCTGGTCAAATTCCCATCCCCTCTTTTTGGGGGGGCTATCGCGTTGTCCCCGAGCAAATGGAGTTTTGGCAAGGGGGACCTGGTCGCGTCCATGACCGCTTCATGTACACCTTACAGCCCGATGGCTCTTGGACAATCGAACGCCTACAACCATGATTAGCGAAAGAAAAACTGAGAATGGCTTAACCTTCATTGACATTGAGACGTCATCATGTACCGCCTCATTATGCCTGCAAGGAGCTCACCTAACAAGCTGGATACCAACAGGACAGAGAGATTGTTTCTTCATCAGCCCCCTTGAGACCTACCTCCCAGGTAAAGCCATTCGTGGCGGAGTGCCACTCTGCTGGCCCTGGTTTGGCAAAAAGAAAAATTTACCCTCGCACGGCGTGGCGAGAACCTCGCTCTGGACACTCGACCATTGCTCAGAAGACAACGACACCCATACCGTCAGCATCTCCCTACGCCTCTGCCCCGATGATGAGAGCTTACCCATGGCATTTTTACGATTGCGCCTCGGGACAACACTTCAAATGTCCCTACAGACCACCGCTCGCCATGAGCCCTGCACCTTAGCCAACGCCTTTCATAATTATTTCAGCGTCGGCGACGTGACACAATGCCGACTATTTGGACTGGAAGATGTCGCCTTTGAGGAATTTGCCGTCAAAGCAATCCCACACGGTAAACCTCATGTCCCCGTCGTCCCACTCTGCCCCATTGACCGCATCTATTCTATGCCACATCACAATGGGCTTGTACGCCTCGATGACCTCGCAATGGGGCGTAGTATTGAGATTCATCGAGAAGGCGCCTCCTCCATCGTCGTATGGAACCCTTGGGATGAGGGAGCCATCAGCATCAATGACTTAAATGATGAAGGCTGGCGTGATTTCTTCTGTGTCGAGACGGCCAACACGCAACCAAACGAGCTAAAACTAGCCCCAGGTCAATCGCATTGCCTCAAGCAGTCGATCCAGATCATGCCCCTAATTTGATAGTTGTTAAGAAACGCATAACTCACCGTCAAAAAATCAAATACGGTCTCCCCAACCCTCCACAAAAAATATCACAGGTATGCTCCACCCGTCATACAGACATAAATTGACATCGGTTTTATAATCCGATGTCAAAAATTTTTATCCCTACTCCTATATAGTAACTAAAGAATCGAATTATGCGACAAAACACCGCTTAAACACCGATTAAACACCGCTGTCTCCTTATTTTGCAAGCATTTTATAGCGGATTATAAATCCGTATAATAAGGGAACATTCGATATAAATCATGAAATCAATATTTTTCTCATCTTTTCTCATCTTGACAACTGCCTTTAGTGCTTCAGCAGCTACTACTCAATTGATTGACCCGATCACGGGAATAACAGTTACTACTTTCAATTCAAAGGGAAATTTAACAGGAAAAGACATTACTGGCACAAACATTTACGATTGGTTAAATTCAAAAGAGGCAGGCTGGTATACTGCAGCAGGTAATGGTTCCGATACTTTTGGACACGCAACG
>JAVXPO010000048.1:0-15001 GCA_036644695.1 Akkermansia sp.
TATACGTTTATCCACACCTGATCTCAGGAGGTGGGCTCTCAACAGGATATTTTGCCAATCGGTAATATAGTCTCGTTTGTAGGGGAGATTAAGTTTCTCATAGAATTTGAGAAAGCTTAAAATTGATGAATGGAGTTGTTGAGGAAGACCGATTTGACCTTGCCATCGAGTTTTTGATCGAGGAATGGGCTATTTTTTGCGCGACTTTTAAGGAATTGCTCAGTTACCTTAGTTGTTTCTTCTGGGGAGAAGAGGACGAAATTTGCTTTTTGTCCTTTTTGGAGTTGAATGGGGGGTAGACCTACCAATTGGCGAGGCTTATCTGAGCATGTTTTGACGATGTCAGTCCAGGTGAGGTGCCCTTGTTTGATGAGATAGTGGTGAAGAGCTGGGAGGAAGGTGTCTAGCCCGATCATGCCTTGGGGGGCCATGATGAAGTCCTGCTTTTTAGCAAAGGGTTTGCAGGGTGTGTGATCTGTGACGATGCAGTCGATGGTGCCATCTTTGATGGCGTCAATGAGGGCAAGGGTGTCTTGTTGATCGCGGAGTGGGGGGAGTGTTTTGAAGGTGGTGTTGTAATCACCTACGTCTTCATGGGTAAAGATGAGGTGGTGGAGGGCGACTTCGGCACTCATTTTGTTGCCTTTTGCCTTCCATCGATGGATGATGTTAGCACTCCTTGCTGTTGAGACTGTTTGGACGTGCAGGGTGTTGCCCGTGTCGTCTGAGAGGCGGATGACCGTTTCTAGTCCAATCTCTTCTGCGCAACTTGGCGCTCCCGTGAGACCTAGAATGTAGGCAGTGGTTCCTGGGTGGATGGTGGCTTTAGCTGTGAGTGCTGGGACGTCGCCACGTAGGGCAAAGGTCATACCTAGTTGCCCTGCATATTGCATGGCTCGGTGGAGGAGGAGCAAGTTCTCTGGGATATGGTCAGCGTCAGTGATGAAGTGGACGCTTTGGGCACGTAATGAATCGTAAGAGACTTGCTCTTCACCCAGCATTCCCTTAGTGATACTCCCCGAGGGGACGATGTCGAGGGGGCTTTCTTGATGGCAAGCATCCATGAATGCGGCGATTTGGGCGGCATTGTCGAGTGTTGACGCGCAATCTGGCATGACTTGGAATCCCGTGATACCCCCTTGGAGTGCGGCAGGGCTTGCGGTTTGGATGCATTCTCGGGCTTCATGTCCAGTTTGATCAAGATGGACGTGTAAGTCAAAGAGTCCAGGGATGATGAGGTCGCCTGTGGCATCAATGATGCTGACACCCTCAGGATGTTTCATTGAGCCAGAATGACCAATTTGCTCAATGATTCCGTCCGGCGATAGGAGGATATCAATGGTATCTCCAGTGGTGGCGATGCGTGCGTTGCGGATAAAGGTGGAGGACATGAGTTGTACCAAGCTGGGTTAAAATTTAGATTAGTGTTGGGTTTGAGGCGTCAGATGATAGAGGACGGACATGCGACAGGCGATACCGTTCTCGACTTGTCGATTGATGAGATTGCGCTCATAGTCCATGGCAAGGTCGCAAATTTCGACCCCTCGATTGACGGGGCCTGGGTGCATGATATACATGCCCTCATCTGAGATGCGTTTGAGGCGTTCCTCGGTGACTCCATAGATTTTATTATATTCTTGTGAGCTTGGGAAGAAGGGGGCGTCTTGGCGTTCTTTTTGGACGCGGAGGAGATAGATGACGTCGGGTTTCCAAGCAAAGGCTTGGTCAAAGGAGGTGAAACAGGGGACTCCAGAATGCTCGGGACGCGGGATGAGCGAGCCTGGTCCGAGGTAGGCGACCTCAGCCCCAAGGCGTTTGAGGATGAGTGAGGTGGAGCGAGCCACGCGTGAGTGTAAAACGTCGCCGATGATGACGATGCGTTTGCCTGCATGACTGCCAAGGTTCTCTTGAATGGTAAAGGCATCGAGGAGAGCCTGAGTAGGGTGAGCATGAGAGCCATCCCCTGCATTGATGACGCTTGCCTTGGTGTGGCGAGCAATCACCTTAGGTAGACCGCTGTTATAATGTCGCACGATGATGTAGTCCACTTTCATGGACTGTAGGGTATCGATCGTGTCTTGTACTGATTCCCCCTTGACGACGGAGGATGTTGAGACGGTGAAGCTCGTGACATCGGCAGAGAGCCGATTGGCAGCTACCTCAAACGAGGAGTGTGTGCGCGTGCTTGGCTCATAAAAAAGCGTCAAAACGGATTTGCCCTTGAGGGATGGTACCTTTTTGACGCTTTTGGTGAATAGTTCCTTCATCGGACCAGCAGAATCAAGGAATGTTCGTATTTCTTGATCGGTTAGAGATGAGATGTTGAGAAGATCTTTGCGAGGCAAGTTCATGATGAGAGGGCGGTCAGTTTTTACGTTGGAGGGTGACGAGATCAACCCCATTTGACTCTTTGAGGCTGACAATGATTTTTTCACCTGTATTTGACAGGACGTGCCCGACATAATCAGGCTGAATGGGGACCTCTCGTCCGCCACGGTCAACGAGGCATGCTAACTCGACGCAGGCAGGGCGACCATAATCAAAGAGGGCATTGAGGGCAGCACGGATGGTGCGCCCCGTATTGAGGACGTCATCGACGAGGATAACTCGCATGCCATCAGTAGAGAAGGGGAGATTGGATGAGCGTAGAGAGGGCTTATTCTCTAGCTGAAAGATGTCATCTCTGTAGAGAGAGATGTCGATGGAGCCAAAGACGGCTGATGTACTTAATGCGTGAACTTGCTCGGTGAGCCGTTTGGCGATGATGTCCCCCTGACTCAATAAGCCAACGATAGCGAGAGGCATGTCACCGCTTGAGCGTGCGGCAATACCTCGTGCCATTCGTTCGATGGCGAGACCCACGTCTGATTCATCCAGGACGATTTCACCAGAGGGAGAGGGATTTATGGGGGCTGTCATCAGTGAGTGGGGCTAAGAAGGTTAGATGAGGGTTAGTATGAGTTAGAGCCCTGCAAGTTTGAGGATGCGATGGGCTGCCATGGCTGCATTGAGAGGCGTTTTTTTGTGCAATCCAACGGTTGTACAAGGGACGCCCCCTGGGACTTGAGCCATCGCGAGCAGGGCATCAATGCCGTTGAGAGGACCACCCGGGACGGGGACGCCGATGACGGGCAATTCGCAGCTCATGACGACGGTGCCTGGGAGGGCAGCGGAGAGCCCTGCTACGGCAAGAATGACGGCTTTTTCACCACTTTTATCGAGATTGCCTAGATAGGTAATGAGCTCGGGTAAATCGCGATGGGCAGACAAAACTGTTTCGTCATAGGGGACTTTTTGTTCGTCGAGATAGACGCGAGCAGGATCCATGAAGGGTTTGTCGTTGGCGCTGCCGTAAATGATGATAACTTTCATAAAAAAATAAAGAGGTGGGGTGAAACTGATAGATTTATCCCACGATTCGCATTCTCGGGCAAGTACCGAGTGTGGAAATACTCAATTTATCGAGTTGTTGGGGCATTATTTGTCGGTTTATTGGAGGCAATGGGCTTATTCACCTTCCATGGTCCATCCCCTACCGAGAGTACCTCTACTTTTACTTGTTCGAGTCCTTTATGCTTCATTCCGATGCGATTGCCAGCCTTGGTGCTGAGGTCGATGATTCTATTTTTAACGAATGGACCACGATCATTGACGCGCACCTTGACGGATTTCCCCGTTGTAAGCGAGGTGACGCGTACGATGCAGGGGAGGGGGAGTGTTTTATGCGCGGCATTGAGATGCCATGGATGGATATCTTCTCCAATGGAGGTCTCTCCCCCACTGAGACCAAAGAATGAGGACTCATCGTAATGAGAGGCAGTCCCGGTCTCTGCGTAGTTTAGTGCCTGATGCACGCTCATGGGGACGTAATGTTGCCCTCGGATGGTGTAGGGCTTTGTGGCATATCCACGATAGTTCCCATCTTGAGGGGAAGACGAGCAAGAGGGGAAAAAGACCATTTGCAAACAAAGGAGAGGCAGAGAAATGAAAGCAAAAAAGGAATGAGGGGAGATAAGGTAGGTGGTGATTCTCATAGGGCGCATTCTACCTCATCATGAGTCTGTCATGCAATCTAAACTGCATCCTCGCCATTTCTTCCTGTTGACAGATGGCAAATTCTCGGTCAATTTATTTGGGCATCAATCCTAGCCCTTATTGAATATTGACATCATGACCGTAGCATTCATACCCGATGACTTTTTTCGCCAGCATGCCCCCCAAGATATTTTTGGGGTAGATGAGCCTTTTGAGGTTGATCTTGGGTGTGGTGAGGGGGGCTTCCTCTTACAAATGGCAAGGCATTATCCAGAGAGACATTTTTTAGGAATTGAGCGTCTTATGGGGCGTGTGCGTGGGGTCTGTACGAAGGCAGAGCGTGAGGGATTGGATAATGTGCGCGTCTTGCGCATTGAGAGTTCGTATTTCCTTGATTGGTTTCTCAAGCCTGGGTCAATTGCTCGATTGCATTATCTATGCCCCGACCCATGGCCCAAGGTGAGACATTACAAAAATCGATTGATTCAGGATAGTCTCATGCCTATTTTGCACAAAGCATTGGCAGATGAGGGCGAGATTCTTTTTAAGAGTGACCATGAGGAATATTATGAATGGGTCGTCGATCATTTCAAAAGAAGTGGCTTATTTGAGGCACTCCCATGGGGAGATGATGACTTTTTTTATCCTAAAACAGATTTCCAATTACAGTGGGAAGCACAGGGGAAAAGTATCTTTCGCAGTCGATTTCTCAAAAAATAGAGATCACCATGTCTTGACGTAAGGTTGATTAAAGAAAAAAAATCTTTATTCTCCCTAAAAATCTCCTGCATGTCCTACACCATTTTAGCCAAAGATACGACAACTGCCGCTCGACGGGGCAGGCTCGTCTTGCCTCATGGCGTTGTAGAGACCCCCATGTTTATGCCTGTTGGCACGCAGGGGAGTGTCAAAACCTTACATCCCGATGATTTGACAACATTGGGAGCTCAAATTATCTTAGGCAATACCTACCATCTATCCATTCGTCCTGGATCTGACAATATTCGTGAGATGGGTGGATTACACCGCTTTATCTCATGGGATAAGCCGATTCTGACTGATTCGGGTGGATTTCAAGTGTGGTCGCTTGCTAAATTACGTAAAATTACAGAAGAAGGCGTACGTTTCAGGAATCATCTTGATGGAGCCTATATGATGCTCTCACCAGAGAAATCAATGGAAATCCAGTCTGATCTCGGGAGTGATATTGCCATGCTCTTTGACGAATGCCCCCCCTATCCCTGCGAGCGTCGTTATGCGGAAACCTCGCTAGGGTATACCCTTCGTTGGGCAAAACGTTGCAAACAATGGATAGATGACCATCAGCCCCAATCGGGAGATGGACGACAACATCATTTTGGTATTGTACAAGGATCGATTTATGCGGATCTGCGGAAACGCTGTGCCGAGGAACTATCTGCAATGGATTTTGATGGCTATGCTATTGGTGGTGTGTCGGTTGGTGAGCCAGAGGAAGAGATGCTCAAAGCAATTGACAATACCGCCCCCTATTTACCCGAAGAGAAACCACGCTATGCAATGGGGCTTGGGACGCCCCCTCAATTATTGGAGATGATTGCCCGTGGCGTTGATATGTTTGATTGTGTTATGCCGACGCGCTTAGCACGGCATGGTATCGCATTAACACCTGATGGTCCGATGCATATCAAAAATAATAGATGGGCAAAAGATACGAGCCCAATCGACCCTGAGAGCCATCCATCCATTCGCCGATTCTCTCGTGCGTATGTGCGTCATCTTTTTAAAGCAGGAGAAATTCTCTCTTTAAGATTGCTTTCTTTTCAAAATCTTGAATTCTATCTCCGGCTCATGTCGCAAGCGCGCGTGGCAATCGAGTCCGGAACATTTGGCACCTTCAAAGATGCCTTCCTTGCGCGCTACAACTCCAATCAAATTCAATGAACTTAACAATTCTTGCACAACAGGCAGCACAACAGGCTCCAACTGGTATACAATCGATATTTAGCAACCCCATGTTCATGCTCGTCATTTTGGCAGTCTTGTTCTGGGTTTTGCTAATCCGCCCTCAGCGCAAAGCTCAAAAGGAACAACAAGCACGCCTCTCTGCCCTCCAAAAAGGAGATAAAGTGATTACCTCAGCAGGTATCCACGGTACGATTATCTATGTTGACACAACGACTGTTACCGTACAAATCTCCGAAAATGTTAATGTGATTCTCGAAAAAAGCGCGATTGTCCACGTTCAGAAAAAAGACGGAGCAAGCTCCAAGTAAAATTGAAGCCTCTTAAGGTGAGCTTAGAGATAGTGATGTCGAATTGATTGATATAGGCACTTGCCAAGTCCTTCAGATTCCTGTTATATTCTCGCCACCCCCTGCAACAAGTCTCCTTAGCTCAGATGGATAGAGCAATTGCCTTCTAAGCAATGGGTCGCTGGTTCGAATCCAGCAGGAGATGCCAGCTTTTAACCCCCGTAGTTCCAACGAATTACGGGGGTTCTTGTTTTACTGGCTTAAATGATTGGGCTGTACGTATAGCTGTACGTAATAGCTGAAAAAGTTGTTGATTTAGCGCTTCAAGGAGCTAGTGAAGCTTTTTGTTATCATCCGAATTATATTACAAGGCAGAATGATTGCCCAATTGTCCTCCATTTGACCTGTTGTTTTTCAAAAACGAGCTTTTTCAAGGTCGACTAATTACCTTAGCCTAAAAAGCCCCGTCTGGCGTGATGCTGGACGAGGCTTTTTATTCATGAGGGGGTGAGGGGTTAAGCTTTGAGTGCGACTGTGTAGCGATTTTCTACATCTTGCCAGTTAATCAGCTGGATAAAGTTGTCGATGAAGGCGGCACGGTTGTTTTGATGCTTGAGATAGTAGGCGTGTTCCCATACGTCACAGGCGAGGAGGGGGATAGCACCTTGGATTTGATTGTTTTGGTGTTTTTCTACTCCTGTGATGACGAGGGTTCCGCTGCTTGGGTCAAGTGCTAGGATTGCCCAGCCTGATCCTTCGACGCCTGCGGCGGTGGCTTTGAATACTTTGATAAAAGCGTCTAATGAACCAAATTTGTCATTGATTGCTTTGGCAAGTGCACCCTCTGGTGCTTTTTTGGGGGTGGGGGACATATTTGTCCAAAAGAGGGTGTGGAGGGCATGTCCCGATGTATGAAAGGCGAGATTTCGCGTGTTGGGGGTTGTTTGCGAGGCATCGAGTTTGCCATCTGCAATTTCTCTGAGTTTGTCGGCGGCTGCATTAGCTCCTGCTACATAAGCAGCATGGTGTTTGTCGTGATGCAGGCGGACGGTTGCCTCATCCATGAGTGGTTCCAGTGCATCGTAGGCATAGGGGAGTGGTGGGAGGATGTATTTGCCGTCGGCGTAGCCGATTGAGGAGGGGGTGTTCATGATGATTGGGTCGGGGGTGGGTGTTGTTGGTTGTATTTGTGGCTTTTTTGTCTGGTTTTGTGATGCTTGTGTCGAGAGAGCAGAGGTGAGCGTCGAGACAAGAGCAAGTGTACTTACTGCCATGAAATGCCTCCGCGATGTTTTGTCGCTCTTATCGCTCTTATCGCTTGTGTCGTCAGTATTGCCAGATAAAGGTGCCATGGATGATCTCCATTGACGAAGTATCCTCCTGTTTAGATAAGGCAGGAGGGAATTCGTCTAAGAATGATTACTAATATAGAGTTGTTCTGAGGCGAACTTGTTCAAATGATTATTGACTCTTTTTTATTTAGCATAGGTGTAGGTGCGACCTTTACCTCGCTGAATGGCGGTTGAGAGAGATTTATAGACAGCATTGAGTTCGGCGAGCGAGGCGAGCCGATACTCAATGGTGTGTGAATGTGTAGTGAGTGGGTAGTTTTTGGTGACGGTGGTGTCTATGTCCAGATCGGCGGAGGAAACTCTATTTTGAGCCGAGCCAAAAACTTCTTTTGCACGAGATGTAACTGTTTTGACTGCACTGACGTTGGATGTTTCAGTTAGGGGCTCAATGTAATAGATGCGCGTGAGAGCATTACCTGAAACATCAATGCAAACTTCATAGACGAGGACTTGCCCATCAAGCAGGTATCTCTGTTGAGAGACCGAGGCTATTTTATGGATGCTGACAATGATTTGCCCTGTGGCAAAAGTGCCTGTCCAAAACTCAGATTGAACTTCGTTGTCAGAGACAGCTTTGACTTTTGGCGTTTGGGCAGAGGCATTTTGAGCTAATCCTGTTACGGTAAGGATGGAGCAAAAGAGGAAAACTAAGATATTTTTCATCATGAATTATTCTACTTAAATGATGGGCAAAGTCAATACGGCGCCTCTATGAGATATGTTGTCAAGACGAGTCGTTTTATGAGGGGGAAGAGCTTGCCATGACGTCTCCTTGACGCGCATAAAGCTCAATGCATTGAGAGGTGAGATCGGTGAGGTCATGGGCGAGTTGGACGCGTCCTTGCTCAAAGAAGGTCATTACCGTGGAGCCTCCAAATGAGAAATACCCCTGCTCGTCTCCTTTATGAACGGGTTGATCTGGACGATAGGTCATGTGAATGCCCCCGACGCCTGTCGCGCCAACCGCAAGGAGGGCAATTTGTCCCCAATGTGGTGTTTGGAGGAGGGTGAGTGATCTTTTGTTGGTCCAAAGCCACGATATTTTATTTTTGAGGCAATAGGGTGAGACACTGGCGAGGGGGCCTGGGATGAGGCGTGCCTGCCCAGGCGTGCCGTCTGCGGGGAAGTGGAAACGGTGATAGTCCGTTGGGCAGAGTCGAGATAGGACGACGCTACCATGTTCATATTGTTTGCCAAGTCGCTCGCTACCGAGTAGGGCGGTAATGTCGAATTGTTGCCCTTTAACAAAGACATTTTGCATATTGCTGGCATCTTGCCATCCCATGTGTCGAGCGTCAGATGGGAATACTAAAGTGTTGGCTCCCTCGGCGATTGGGCGAGCCGTTGGCTTGAGTTTGCGATAAAAAAAGTCGTTAAAGTGCTTAAAGTCGTCGATGCCGAGGAGAGATTCCTCCATGTCAATGTCGTAGCTTGCAACAAAGGGGGCGATGTCTCGTTTGCTAGAGGCGGTGTTGCGAGTGGCACCGAGTAGTTTGGAGAAGATGGCGCGTTTGACGAGGGTATGTAGGGCAAGTTTGCCAAGGGGGGAGCCGTAGATCCATTTGAGCCATGCCTCACCCATGACTTGCTCGCGGATGAGCTTGCCTGTGTAGCGGTTGAGGAAGTAGATGGCTTCTTTCTCTTTTTGCTGAGCGTTGTTGGGGCAGTCCTGTGGCATAATTAGGGTCGATTAGGGCGCGTTGCGCGGAGGTGTTGTTCAAACAAGACGGTTTCTTTCTCATCGGGGCAAAGCTCAATGAGTGTGAGCCCTTTCTCGGGGATATCGTCGAGGCAATCTAAGTTGAGAGTCGAGTCAATAGTCAGATAATGGGCATTCCAAAGATTGGCGAGTTGTTGGAAATCAAATTGTTGAGGTTGGACTAAAAATTGCTCCATTTTTGATGAGAGAGAGATAGCGCCTTTCATATGTCGGAAGATACCTCCACCATGGTTATTGAGGATGACAATGACGCGGCGACTCTCTGGCAATTGTCGGCAGAGCGAGAGGGCGTTAGCATCGTACATGGTGGTGAGATCCCCCAGTATAGCCCATGCCTCTTGGGTCTCGATACTGTTACCGAGGAATCCAGATATTTGCCCGTCGATACCGTTAGCTCCTCTATTGGCGCGGACGTTCTCTGTTGGGACGGTAGATTGGGCATAATCGTTCCACAGTCTGATGGGGGATGAGTTACCCAGGTAGATTAAATCTGCCATCGATGCATTGATTGAGATGGCATGGATGAGGGCTTGCTCGCTAGATGAATAGGTGGTGAGTAATTCCTCAATGAGTCCGCTACGTTTGCGGGAGATGGGGAATAGTTGGCAACTGTCACCCACAGATGAAATGTCTCCTATTGCCTCAATAACTCTCTCCATGGAGCAATGGATGACATGCGAGTCGCGAGCCAGACCAGCCAAGCCTGTACGAGTGATTGAAAAGACTTTGGTCTGAGGGAGTTGCTCAAGGTCTCGCCAAAATCGTCCAACGGGGATATCGCCCAGTCGTAGAACCATGGGGGGAGGGTTTTTGGCAAGGATGGCGTCGCCGTCACAGAGGCAGAGATCAGAGAGCTCCTCACGAATGCCCGAGGTCGCATCGGCGAGAACGGGGGCTTTGAGTTCTTTTGCGAGCCAAAGAGCAGGCTCTTGTTCGTCGGGGTCTAGCCCGCCAATGATGACGACAAGCCCTCGTGAAGCTTGGAAGCGTAGGGCTTGTGCGAGCTCTGTTAGCACGGGGTGAGGATAGTCGATGGCAGGGGGCTGTTTGGGATAGCAGTCCTCAGGGGCGCATTCACGAGTAAAATCTGGCTCACCAAGGCAAATATTGAGATGCAGGGGGCTACCCCAATCCCATGTGTCAAAGATGTCATTGGGGATATCTGCGCTATTCTCAATATCAATGGTTGTCGCGTAGATGCCAAACATGTCGACCTGCTCAATTGCTTGAGGGGCACCTGAGCCTCGGAAGCTTGCTGGGCGATCTGCCGTGATGACGATGAGCGGACGCCCTTGATAATATGCCTCAATAATTGAGGGATAAAGTTCGGCAGCAGCAGTGCCAGACGTGGTGACGACGGCGACGGGGAGACCTAGCTCTTGGATGCGACCAAGCGCAAAAAATCCTGCTGAGCGTTCATCAAAATGGGTGCGACAGACGAGATCATGACAGACAGCAAGTGACTGGAGCAGGGCGACATTTCTCGCTCCCGGACAGATGATCCATTCGGCGACGCCAGCGAGGCAACATTGAGCAATTAGAGAACGCATGAGATAAAATATTTCTGCAACTATGGGGCAGATTATCGATTGACTCAAGCCTTGAGCGTTATTCTTCTCAATACAGACCTTTTTTATGCTTGATTAGTGGGGATGAAATGAGCCAGTTTCCTTGGCGATGCAAGGCTCTCTTGATAAACTTAAACCTCTTTCCCCTCGTACCAGATGGATGATCGTTGGGATATTGACCCTTATCGTGGGGGGATTACAGTACGGGACATTTCGACTTGGATATAACCAAGGCTGGAAGGAGGGAGCCGCCACCCCCCCCAAATATGTCATTGAGCAAAGTGATGAAAAAGCCATGGAGACTTTGTCTCGTTTTATGGCAGAATCAGCCTCTGGTCCTGATGCTTTAGCGGGACTTGTGAAAAATAGAAAGAATCGCCTCTCGTGGATTCGAAATGCAGAATTGCGTGCGGATGTCTCTTGGGGCTTAGGGCGTGAATTGATGGTGGATGGGAGAACGGATGACGCTATAGTGATGGTGGATGAGCTCATTAAAGAGGGCTTCCAATCGGGGAAAGGTGCTAAATGGGCATCTCGTGCAGAGTTCACGGGGAATACCTTGATGAACGACTCTCATCCCCAACGTGCTGTTGCTTATTATCAAAAGGCAGCAGAGGGCTTTGCTTTAAGTGGCAATCAAGATGCGCGAATCCGTGCCATGGAGCTACAGAGTAGTGCATTGATTGCTGCCAATAAGCGAGAAGAGGCACTTAAGATACTCAAAGAGATTTGTGATATTGCCTCTAAAGATGTAAAAAATGGTGCGAATTCGGAGAAGGGACGCGCGCTCCAATCCAGATCATTGGCGACGATGGGGCGCCTTGCTCGAGGCTTAGGTAAGTCAGGGGAAGCGAGAGATTATTTCGCTCAAGCCCTCAAGCTGTGGCCCTCAGGGAGCGGTAAGGGCGGGGAAGCCATGGGGAGTGCAAGAATTTGCATGGGTGAGGCATTGCTGGAGTCGGGGCGTAAGGATGAGGCAGAGCGCTTATTTGAGCAAGGGTTAGAATCTCTCCAAGGATCTCGCGCTGATTTATCATATCAATTGAGCGCATTGAGGGGGCTTTCTCAAATTCACTTAGCCAAGGGGAATATGGAGGAATCCTTATCATCTCTCTATCAAGCAGAGGGGCTCGCCAAAGGGACGCTACCCTTGGATGACGGATTCTGGTCATGTCTGTATGATCAACGTGGTTGGGTGCAGATGATGAGAGGTAAACCCGATGAGGCAATGAAAGACTTTACGCGTGCCATTAAGGGAGATTCTACGCCAGAGGCAAAAATGCAGTCCTGCGAGGGATTAGGCAGTGCTTATGTAGAAAAAGGAGACGGCGAAAAAGCTCAAAAATATTTGAACCAAGCCGTCGAGTTGAGAGAGAAACATTTGCCAAATGATGCCCCCTCGTTGGCTCGCGTTTATAAAAGCCTCGGCGCCTCTTATGATTTAACTGGCAAAGAAAAAGAATCGTTCGCAAGCTATCATAAGGCATTAGAGTATTTAATCAAAGCTCATGTGGATACTCGGTCACCTCAATTTATAGAAACTGCGCTTTGTACAGCCTACACCTTGATGGATTTGAAAGAGTGGCAACAGGCCGTTGAGGCATTTGATTTTATCATCCCCTCTTTGGAGGGCGAAAAAAAATCAGAAACCTATAAAAAACAGGCTCAATGTTATGACTCCTTGAATATGAGGGCTAAGGGAGATGACTGTTGGAGATTATCTGGCTTTCCTCGCATTTCTAGCCCAATAAGACGCCTAAGGCGTTGAATTGGCTTGATTGCCAATAATAAAGTAGATATCATTAAGCCGTATGAGTTCCCGCCGACCTCCTTCTTCCAGAGCTTTTTTAAGACACCGTAAATCGAGATGGAAATCGAAGTTATTTATCCTTTTGCTCCTTGCTGGTGCAGGATGGTTAATTTATTCCTATGTCTGGCGTCCTGTCGTCGCATGGTTTGAACCTCGAATTGTCGTCGTCGAGAGCCAAAAAGAGGCAATGAATAAACTCCATGGATTGCTTGCCGTGTGGGATGGGAGTACGGAGCAATTGGCTCAATTGGCAAAGGATCGAGACAAAACATTTGCTTGGATGAGCGATGGTGAGTCCAGACTCGCTCTCGATTGGCTCCTCGTGCAAGAATTAAATCACCGTGGAGCTTGGGCGGATGCTCACCCCATTTTAATGGAGATACTCCAAAAGCAATTAACAGACTCAGCAAAAAAATCAGAAAAAGAACGCTCAAGGAATATTGCCAATTGTTATGATTGGGCATGTCTCATGCTCAAGCGAGGCGATGCCACTAATGCAGAAATTTTACTTGATACGATTATTGATCGAGGTGCTGATGGCAACATTGATTCTCTAATCGAATGCATCAAGCTATCCTCTGATATTAAGTCAAAAGCTGGTAAAATGGATCAGGCTGGTGCCTTGGTGGCAAAAATCCAATCCAATGATTTATTAAGTAAGGTAAAAAATCCGACGACGATCAAAGAAACGGCGCGTCTCCTGCTCTTATCAGATTATATCGCGGCTAAAGATCAAAAAGTCCCCGTTACCAAGGGACGTGAAATGGCACGATGGATGCTTGAGAAAGCTGAGCTATCCTCCTCTCCAGAAATGGGCTTAGTCATCCTCTCTGATAGTTATGCTCTCTATGCCAAAGACTCGTTGACCCCTCAAGAAGTTGAGCAATTATGTGGCATGTTGGAGCGTTCTCTCGTTTGCTTCCGTGCAACGGCAAATGACATGTCTTATGCCCCCGAAGTCATGTTAGGTATTGCTAGAATGGAGCTCTTGAAAGGACATCCAGAATTGGCTCTAAACTGGTTAGATAAAGCCGAGGGCGCTGCCATGACCCTAGGGGTCGATACCCCACGTATTTTGACAAGCCATGCTCAAGAAGGTGCCTCAACATTGAGTATCAAAGAAGGGGCTGCTGCCTTACGAGCCGAGATTCAGCGTGTCTCCAAAGCTCGTAAAACAATGGAAGAAATTGATGAAAAACTAGAAAAAGCCGATGTCTTTATCGATAACAAGGCATGGGCACTTGCCGACACTACCTTAAAAAAGGCCTTTGAGGATATTAAAGCCAATACCGTCTTTGCCCGAGGTTACATGCCCGTTTGCCTTGCCAAAAAAGCAGATTTATTTGTCGCTCAAAAAAAATTAGAGGAGGCGGCAGCCATCTACGAATCCTTAATCGGACAATGGAATGCACTAGAGGAAAAAGATAAAAGTATCTTAGAAACCAATTTAAAAAATCTTGGCGCCTCGAATCTTTATGTAAAAATCCATGAAGATTATGCCCCAGTATGCGTGAAATTAGATAGAATTACGCGCTCTAAACAAGTGTTGGCTGAAATCAATAAAGACGACCCCCAGCCTAGTAAAAATAATAGGTAATAAATAGTTTGGCATAGATGCAATAATAAAATTGGATCTATGATACAACTTTCATCTCTTATGTGTTATAAAGAAGTTTAGGGAGGATTCTGCCCCGACGCTGCGTCTTATTTCACCAAAAACTCACCGCCCTCTTTTTCTCAAATTACTCTACGATGAGCCCGCCTCTTGGGCTTAGGTGGGAAGCTGATGCCAACACTCCGCTTTGCTCCGTTAACGCAACACGTTCTCCCCCAGACCCAGCCCGCCACAAAAAAATGCAGGTTCAACAATTCTCTCTCTCCGATGATGAGGCATTTTGCCTCATCATCGGATTTGAAATCCGATGTCAATATAAGACTAAATAAAAGCTATTATTTTTGATTTTACTACAATCAATTTAATATCAATTTGTTATGATATTTTTATTGGGAATTTATTGTCCAAATGGTCAATAAAACTAAATTGCGCTCGCTAGGATGAGATGAATTATATTCTATAACTCATTTATTTTAAGCTGATTCATCAATATAGTGATCGGATTTCAAATCCGATACTCTTCACGTAGAAAATTTATTTTTTTGATAGAACCGTAAACGACAAAAATTGTATTTTTTATTATGAAACTTCGACTTCCCCTTCTTCTTGCCACCGCTGTCCTCGCTTGTTTTTCGACGACATCTCTTCGAGCCGATCAAACAATCAG
>JAVXPO010000049.1:0-14662 GCA_036644695.1 Akkermansia sp.
GTCAAATACCTATCCCCCGTGGCAAGCTCCAGCTCCTTCAATGCTGACTCAAACTGATCTGCCGTATACTCCCCATCCCTCATCAACCAATCAGTAAGACCCTCAACACGCTCCTCAAAAACATCAAGAGCAGATGCCCCAGCAAAAAGCTGCTGCGTACTCCTAAAAATCCCCTCCTTCACCTCACGGGTAAAATTAAGCCCAAACACACGGGCATGGTTTCCTTTAAGCCCCATTTCAAACCCCACGAGATTAGCTTCAATCTTGAGACGCTCACCAAGCGACCTACTAAATTCTCCCTTCATACGAGCAAACCCCTCAACAGTCATTCTCTTTTTCCTCTGAGATGAATCAAACTCCTGCCCCTCAGTCATCATCCCCACATCATCCAAATACTCCATCATCTCACCTGACGCCTGATCGGTCACATCCCCCACATAGCCATCATCCTTAAAACGCATCACATCCCACTTTGTTTTTTCAGCTTCCACTGATTCAATAGTATCCATCTCCACCGCCACACGATCAAAAGCCTCGTTTATATCGTCAAATATCTCAGAACCTCCCTCTTCAAGCGTGACAATATACTGATCTTCTCCCGTAAAATCATTACTACTCACAACTACTGGATTCATACCAAAAGACTCAAGCGTCGCATTCATTTCCTGAACCCATACTACCTTTGCTTCTTTTGCATAGTTGCTAGCACTTTCACCTAAATCCTCCTCGCTCATACCTCCCGTAGCGGTCGGATAAAAAGCGCGCGTCAAATCATCATCCGTCTGAATATCAACTTCCGTTTTACTCTCATCCTTCCCATTAGAAACCGTCGCCGTCTCCGCTATACCTGGACCCGTAACATCCCCCTCCTTTGGTTTAACCCCAATGAATACGCTGGATTTCCCACCTTTTCCATCAGACACCCCAGAAGAGGATTCATTCAGAACAACCTTATTGGCAACCCCCATCGGCGACTCAATAAATTGAGTTGCCTCCTGCGCATCCTTAGCAGAAACAACGCGCACACTATCAAGCCCCACATTATTATTGCGAGCGTAAATATCCATAGCTCCCCTCAATTGAATTGGAGAAATCCCAGCAAGACGAGCTTTGCCCATCAGAGACCCTATATTGGAAGCTTCAATCAAAACGCCATCCCTCTCCTTCCCATAGTTGCCAACAAGAGCATTACTCAACTCCTCCGTAAGCTTCGCATTCCTCATACGCTCATCAGGAATAGCCCGCAAATCACTCAAAACATCCTTTGGAACATCAAAAAACTCATGCAGAACCTTATCCTGACCACTAATAATCCGATTAATATGAACCTCATTAACCGCACGCCCCACTCCCCCAATCAAACCAAAAGCAAGTACAGCTCCGAAAAGCTCAAGATTCTGATCTTTATCAGTATAATCCTTCCAAAATTGATCCCAATCAACACCTGAATTATAATCCCCCATTACCGCAGCAAGACTTTGAAAAAATGGATTCGGCAAATCTTGAAGCTTTTCTGTCCCAAACTCTCCCGCCGTCACCACCCCAGCACCAACACCAGAACGCACCGCCCCACGGACAAACCCGGAATTAAACCGCATTGCCTGACGCTCAAGATTGAGTCCATCAATTAATTTGGATGCAATCACGCTCCCTTGTTTGAGACCCATCACCCCCTTGAAAATCTGCATTGAAAGATTATCAAGCTTCATCTCCACAACACCTCCAGCAACGCCGGCTGCAAGCTGAAAAGCATCATCCCCGTCAGGCGAATCAATAGACGCCTGCTTAACATTTCTTCCCGCATAAGAAGACGTTACCGCCACCTTCCCAATCGTTGAAGCCGCTTTTGCAATACCCCCACCAACACCACTACCAAACATCAAAACAGAAACAGGAATAGACTCCGCAGCACCAAGCACACCATTACCAAACCATCCATAAGAAGATTTCGTATAAGGACGTTGCCTTTTCAAAAGAAAATCAGAGAGAACCCCAGTATTGCGAAAGTCATCCTTATTCGCCTTCCAAATCGCCCTCGCTTCACTCGCCACCCCGTCCGCGCCAACAAAATCGGCAACCCCTTCAATAACCTGATTCTGAACCACAACCGACTTCTGCGCCAAATCACCAACCCCTTCTTGTATCCCGTTTAACCCCCTATTCAACGCCTTCCACGCATTAACAAAATAATTACTCTCATTAGGATGCTCATCTTCAATCATCTTAAATAAAGCTTCTTGCTGCGAATCAGAAAGCCGACCTATTGCTTCCCCAGCCTTGGAAATAACCTTGTAATTATCAGATCGCCTAAAAACACTTGTCGTAAGAAATTCATCATTATCTTCGGCAATCCGATTCAAGGCATCTCGAACAACCGAAACACATGGCAAAACCGCCTCCCTATCAATCTTCCCACCAGAAACCGCCCAATCAAACCCACCTTTTGCCTCCTTATATCCCGCATCACCCAAAACACCCCTTGCCTCCCGCTTAACAACTGACACATCTTCGCCACGCAACGCCGCCAGACGCATCTTATATGAAAAATCAACAGCCCTATCCTCAGCAACCCTCCTACTCTTCCTCTCTCCAGACAAATAACTATAAATATCATCCGTCGGATCAGACACACTCACCTCCACACCTGATTCACGCAACTTATCGCCAAGCTTATTAATAAACGCCCCCTCATCCTCAACATCCCCTTGCTTATAACCAAGCTCATCAAGCGCACACCCAAGAATAACAGAACGCTTACACAACTCATTATGCATCTCACTATCCCAATCAACACCATGCATATCCTCCAACACCTTCCTAGGTTCCCCTGACACACCCTTCACATCCCCACAAAAAGCAACATCATAAAAATTGCGCACTCGCTCCGACTCCCTCCTCTTACGATCGTAATAATCCTTAGACTTAAAATACTCAACATCAGAAAATGGATAACGAACCCCTTCCTTCGCCCTCGCGCCAACATACTGCCGCACAATATCATTATTCCTCTTAATCTCAGCAAACGCCTGATTCTCGCCAACAACATCACCCCCCATTATCCCAACCTCACCAGCCTTCTTCCTCCTCTCCACAATAGAGGCATACAACGACCTTGATAAATTCAAAGCATTATAAGCCTCAAATTGAGCCATCTCTCCGCGACCATCCATAAACTCACCCAAAGTTGGATTCTCCGACTTCACATGAACACCAAGAGGATCCTTCTGATTAAGAGATGACTCCTGAGACACACCATCCCAAACCCCATAATTATTAAAAGCATTTACTGCAAAATTGTCTGACATCATCCTTATCCTATTACTTATTATCCAAATCTAACTTATTCTTAATCATAATCTTTTCGATAGTACTTATATCCGTCGCACTCAACCCACTCAAATCACAACTATTCCTAAACATCAAAACTGCTTGACTAGAGCTAAACCCCTTAAAATTATTATCCATCACCCATTTCTTAGCTCTCCCTAAAGCATCCCCACCATCCTTCTCAGGCAAAAGACCAGCATCAGCACGACTAATCCCATCCTGATCAGCAATTGGCATAGCATCAACAACCTTTTGATCCTCTGGAGCCTCTGGAGGCAGAGAACCCAAAACATTTGAACCATCTACAGCAACAGGCACATCATTACCCACATCCACCCTCAACGACTCAACAGGAGACCCATAATTCACACGAGCAGGATTTGCTTTCTTGGCATTTGCCACAACCCCCATAACCTCCTTCTGCAAATCCTCAAATGACTTATTGGGATTAGACTTAAAACTATCCTCCACATACCTCATTGCTAAATTCTTAATCCGACCAGACTCATCAAACAACTTACTATCAATCTTAAGCTCATCTAAACTCGTACTATTTTTATCTATCCTCCATTCAGTAAAACGATTTTGATTATGCATATCTACAATCCACGCCTTAGCCCTATTTTTTACTCCAGCCTGACCATCATCCAACTTCCCATTCAACCTATCGTTAAGCATCTGCTTAAAATGATTACGCACACCATCAGAGAGCTGAGCCGTCCCAATCATCCCCTCAATCCGAGAATACATCTGATTACCAACATCCTCATCTGGCTTATAACTAAAAATATTCTCCTCAATAACATCATTTGCATCCTTATCCGTCACATACCTCAACCCCTCTGCGCGCCCCTCCTTAATTGCCTTATCCCTCCGCAAAAGCGCACCCTTTAACTGCAAAGCATAATCCACATCAACCGCCCCCACCTTAACATCCTCATCCAACTTATTTACATCAACAAGCTTGCCCTCATTAAGCAACGCCTGATAGCCACCCCTCACCTCCTCCTGAAACCTACGGACATCGCGACTATTAAAAGCCTGCAAATCAAAAAGAACACCCCAATCCAAACCATCCCTAAACTCTGGATCATCTAAATTCTTCTTCATCCCAAGAGGATCACTAAAACTAGCCTCCTTAAGCCTATTTAAATTAGCCATTAAATCAATGGTCTTCGCTCCCTCCTCTGCCGCTTCGGCTGGCTCGAACGTACCGCCGCCTGAACGCTTTGTCGCCGCCGCCCCTTCGTAGTCGCCTCTCTTCAACTGCCCATCAATGCGAGCTTCCCATGATTGTTTTCCGGCTTGCGTCCTTGCCTGAAAAATATCCCTCGACGAACGAATCATGAACTGCTTCGCCTCCCTTTCCTTCCATGTTTCAAAATGACTCCTGTACTCGTCATTTGTGAAATCCATATTGATTCCCCTGATCTTATTCGCTGTTTCGTCAGCCCATTTGGCGTGCTTGTCGAATACAAGAGGATTCTCAGCAACCTTTTTCTGGTAATCGCCAATTAACTCAAGAGCCCTGTTTTCGCTGGAATAAAGATTCCCCTTATTAGTAATCTCGTCCATTTTCTCGATCTTGTCCCCCATGTTCTTAACGATGGTAGCAGTAGCCTGCTCCATCGTCTCGATCTCTTGGGCTTCTACCCGTTCCGGCATCCCTGCCAACGAGGGGTTAACCTGCTGAAATAACCGTCTGTCAGATCCCTGATAATATGGTGTTAAATCCATTGTCTTGTTTTCTGTTGTCTGCGTTAAATTAAAATCCAATTTTGCCGCCAAGCGTTGAGCCGATTGACCCGCCTGCCGCGCCGCCAAAGTAAGTACCCACCGCACTGCCTAATACAGAACCAAACATCCCCTTCCTCTTGTTTCTTGCCGCCGCTTCCATTTGCGAAGCCTCCCAGCGTTTCAGATTCGCCGAATCCCTCACCGTCTGGCTATCCTGAAGCGACTTGCCAGCCGCGTCCTGAAGAGCAATCTCGCTCAAGCTCATCGCATCCTGCGCCGCCGCCGAGCCCGACCCGTCATCGGTCATCCCTCGCGAGCCACGAATGAGGTCAGCTTGACCAACCATTTTCTGCTGATTGGTGCGCCCGCGTATCTGGTTTTCGGCTGACTCCTGCATCATCATGTCAGCCTGCGTATCAAGCCGCGTCGCATTGGCTCGCATCGCCGCTGCTGACTGCATATCTGCCTGTGCCGCTGATTGTGACCCCATGAAGCCAAGTAGCCCCATGCCGCCACCTAGAGCGGTTTGCCCGATCTTCATCTGATTCTTGGAGAGTCCGAAATTATCTTTCTTGTTGTCAAAGCCCATAATTAAATAGATTGTTGTGCTTTATAATCGATCCTGATTCCATCAACCCGGAACGGGCAGTTGCCTACGTGCCGGAACCCGACACGAAATTCTTTCCCCCACGTCGCCGAAGCCGTGAAATCCTCCCATCCGTCAATAACTTGCTTGCTTATCCCGGGATTCACCCAGTCAATGCCATCATTTGTCAGCGTCATCCCTGCCGTCTCTGTCCCCACAAACCGGGCAGACACCACAGCGTTATGCTTCTTGCTCCCTTGCGAATCCTGACCCTCAAGAGCATTGGTCACAAACTCCGCAATCACCGGCACACCTACGCCATCAACTGCCAAATCAAGATAAGGTGCATCATCCCCGTGCAAGGCATAGCAAGCCACACCGCTACCATCCACCAGCCGCAGAATCACATCATCCGAACCTCCATCCATGCGTGGCAACACACACACGGATTCAAGTTTGTAATCGGCCACCTCGAAACGACCCCATGCCTTGACTTGTTGAAGCATGTTGTAGGTCATCTGTGCCGCCGATCCATCGTCCAGCACCGCCCAGAGGACGGGTTCAGGCGAACGCTGATAGGAAAGCTCCTTAACTCCTGCATTGAGAATATGATCGGCAAAAACAGTCAAATCCTCTGCCATGTAGCCATCAGCCTCCAGACTGTAAGCAAACTGACGAAGCCGCTTGCCATTCCTCTGAACGAACACAAGCCCGTTCTCGATCGAAAGAGACTCCATCCCAGGCATTGAACCAACCGCCGACTGGCGATTAAAAAAGGAGGAATTTGAGTCGATAATCCCATTCTGCGCCGAAAGCGACCACTCCGCTTCTGCTGTTCCTAGGGACAATCCTTTCAAGGGCTCAACCCAGCAAATGCGATTCTGGCCAGTCGAAGCAATCGTAAAGCGCAATGCCTTATCATCCCCCACCCTGTTAATATCGAAATTGTAATAATCCCCAACGCGCGATGCCCACACCGTCTGCGGCTGTGAACTCGTCCCTGCCAGCCACAAACGATCCTGATGAAACGCAATCGAGACAGGATACCCCGCCGAATCCGAAAACGCACCCATTGCCCAGAACTTCGTCGAATACGTCTCTGTATTCACTCCATCCTTGATTCCATTGAAACTTGTCGAAACAGACGCCACCGAATTACTCTTGACCTCCTTGATAATAAACTCACGATCCCAATTAAACGCATTTACAACAATATTTGGAGTCGGCCGTCTTGCGAAATCCATCGAAGCCCAGTAAACAACAAGCCCGAGATGACACTCGTCTTCTTCTGATCCAGACTCATTATAATTTCGTGGGGCATCTTTTGTAGAAACAAGCCTCCGCAACACCTCATAATCATCACCCCCGAACCACCACATATTCATATGGCCTTTCTTGATCGAACCTCGCAGAATTGCCACCTCCCCCTCCCATATCCCCTGAGTAAAAACGCTCCATGCTGTCTTGCAAATGCAATCAATAGGGAATACCCACCCACTCCTGAAATAATTAGGATAAGCCCCAGGATCCTGATTGCCTCCCTGAATCATGCTTGGCGGCCACATCCACAAGCATGTGTAGTAATGATCAACACCGCCTGAGCGATAAATCACCATCGCCCCTGACGGAATAGTTCCGTTGAGCGGCGAAGCAGACGGGCCAAAAACATGAAAAAAGGAATCAAAACCTTTATTATAATCGGCCACCTCGTTCCTCGTCTCAATCCTTTGCTGAACCGTCACGATATCACCGGGGTTTGACGCCTTGAATACATCGGGGGCAGACAAAGTAGGATAAACTGCTTGCTCAAACGTAATCGTCATCGCGCTTGTCTGCTCCTTAATCTCCTGCCCTGGCGAATACGAAAACTTCAACTTCTCAAACGTGACCTTATTAGAATACCTCTTCAAAATGTGCGGATAAAATGACCCAACGACATGCACAACATCATTGAGCTGACAGACGCGAATAGAATCCAGCTTTGAGGAACTATCCCATGGGGCAACGGAAGAAAAAAGCACCTCAAGCCGCTTGCCAACCACACGCAAAACCCGCAATTGAGAAATGGCGCACTCAATCACCAGAACATCATCAACCCCAGCCACAAACGGAAACAACCGCCCGACACCCGGCACGTTCTCGCACTCAAGCTTGATTGACCCCCTCCGCTTCCACACGCCCCCCATCTGACCAATCACCATATTCTTGGCTCTCGAAAGCGCACGGTGATACATATCCATATCAACCCGGCAAGCCGCAGACTCGGAAATCTCACCCACGTTAAAAGCACAGCGAATCATTACCACACCCTCCCTCTGCGGACAAGTCCGTTGTCGCCATCGTTGCTCGAATCTTGCATCTTATCAATCGTCAGCGCATGATCCCGCGCCTGTTTGTACTCCTCCTTCAGCGCCTGCGCTAACTGGAAATTCCCCGAAACGGGAACCGCAATCTTGGCGGCGATCAGAAGCACCAGCGCATCCGTAAACAGCGGAGCATTCTCAAAATCCTCCTCTGTAAACTCGCACGTCAAGTAATCAACGAAAATCTGATCCGCCCCCGAATCCGCAACAATCGCCTTGCCTCGCAACTGCCAGCGAGACAGCGGACACGCAAGAAGCCGAATGCAATCAACAGGCAGATTATACCTCATCTCCCCCATCACCACACAACCACGAAGACAAGATCTGCGAACAATAAACGACCATCGCCCGGCAGAAGCCAGCTCTCGAAGGCTCGAATCGAACACCAGATCACAAGCTCGCCCCTGCGGACTGTCCGACTTATGCATCCGATCACCGATTCGAGCCAACGCCCTGTCGCAAATATCCTTCTTAGTCATCACTTTAAAACGTTTGGGGGAGTCAGAGTCACACTACCCCGACTCCCCCTATTTTCACTGCAAACAACAGAAACTTAATTAATGCGATACACAATAAAGACTACTGTCTTCGCACCCTTCACGAGAGCGGTAGCCGCCGTCACGACCGCCGTCACCCAATAGGGGGCATCATGCTCGACCGGCAGCTTAGCGCCACCGCTAAAAGCCACATCATGAGCCGTAGCAATATCGAGAGCGCCAGAATAAACTGAATCCTCGCCAACAACATCCGTACTGATTTTCACTGAAAACGACGTACCCATCGCCGCACCTGAAACCCGGCACAAGTGGGGCACGACAACCGCATTCTTTGGAAGCCGCACGAGATTGATAACATCACCAAATGCCTCCGTGCCTTCAAGATTGATAATAGCCGTAGCGATACAGACCGTAGCTGACGCAAGCCCGCCCTTCCCTTTCAGGGGAGCGGTGCCCTCCATGATTCCGTTTTGATCCTTTGCGATTTCAGAATATTTAATAGCCATAATTTATTTTCTCCTTTCTATTGATTTAAGCTACTTCTTCTTCTTTGCAGAGAATCTTCACGAAACCGAGTTCATCGAGTCGAGTTGCATTACAACCAAACTTGGCGCGAACCTGCAAAGCCTCGTCTTTATCGTCTCGAACGGAAATCTTCACAGAGAAATCATTCCAGAGACCGAATTGAGCTTTAGACTTCACCCAGGCAAGGCACTGACGAACACCAGAGGAATCCGAAGGAAGAAGCTCCGTCCGCAAGAACTTGAAGCCCATGAACGAATCAACCTTGCCCTCATAGAGAGCCTTAACCGAGCTGTAATCCGAACTTGTAACCTCGGTCGCTCGAAGCAAACTCATGATCTGGGAAGACGTACAAGCAAGAACAAGCCTATCGCCCATTGCGTCGGAATCCTGCCCCCACGCCTCATTCTTCATGAACTTCTGAAGAGTGGCGCGAAGCTTGGCAACCGTTAGATTGGAATCAACGGCGGAACCTGATTCAACGTAACTAGCCTTGATAATCTGTTTTGCATTAAGTTCGACAGGAGTCATCCCGTCTTCACCAGTGTAATTCGTCCCAAGGAACCCCTGAATCATCACCTGATCCATCATGCAGTTTGCCGCATTGCGGAACCCCTCAATTGCTTCGGAAACTGGAACATCAATCCCGGAAAGCTGATTCTTATCGTACTCATCGAATCCGACAGCGGAATCAAAGAAGCGAGGACGAAGAGCACGGCGACCAGTTTCCACCTCATCAAGAACCGTAGTCCCCAAACGGGTAGTCTTTTCCTTAAACTTCATCTTTCCGAACTGATCAAAGAAAATAACTTTCCCCGAACAATCGGATTTGGTTGTAACATACTCCTTGAGACGGGAAACCTTCTGACCTAAAGGCGTCCCCCATTTGTTTGTGTATTTGACCTGAAAATGGTCTGGAATAGATAAATGCATATATTTTTCTCCCTATGTGACTGTATTTTGAATCATTTTTTTCGGATAGCACTCGCACCGAAGGACAGGGTCACTTTAGAGCCAGAGAATCGTAATAATCATTTGCGTATTTGTGATTTGCATGAGTATGATCCATATATGCCTCATGGAGCGGATGCGACGGATCAGACTCAATGCGCCGCATCTCTGCTGTTGCGGATTGGAACTCACCACCTCCAAGCCCCTTGGGTTTCCCCTCGCTAATCAAATCCGAAACATGCGAGAAAATAGCGAATAGTTCCGTAGAATACTTGATTGCAGGATTCGACTTCAAAAATGCAGGATCAACCCCAGCAAGCTTACAAAGCTGTTCGGCGGTCTTCTTTGCGTTATCACACTTCGCCTGATAATCAGCACCCCATTCATTAGCCAACTTGCCAAATGCCGCTTCCACGTTCTTATTGAACTCTACCTCTGCCATCTGCTCCGCCTCCGCGCTCTTAGAAAGATAACTCTCAACGAACTTAGAAAGAGCTGCCGGGGCAATCCCCAGCTCAACGCCCGACTGCTTCAGGAAAGCCAACTCGGAATCACTTACTTCAACGCCCTCCGAAAACGCCAACTCATAACCGCTTACGTCCGAGGCAATCCCCATCTTCTCGCGGTACGCCGCCAACTTCTCTGGACTCGCCAAATAATCCTTCCAATCGTCACCGTCAGCAGGTGGAGTCGGAGGGGTTGGGTCTGGATCACCAGCGGGAGGAGGATTGCCGCCACCTTCGGGCGGGACATCTCCAAAGCTCGGAGTTGCCGGAGCGGGAGGAGCAGCCGGAAGCACACCGCCGCCGTCATTTCCTCCTGCTGGAGCCTCTTCACGCAAAAACATATTTCCTTGTAACAGTCTATTAATCATAGTTCTTCTTTTTCTGTTTGTTTTTCCCCTTGGGAAACCTTACGGCGAACATAGAGCATCAACTCTCTGAACGCATCCCGCCGCATCGCGTCAAGCGGATCAAAATTGCCAGCACTCCCCTGAAAACAAGGAAGATTCGTCTCGAAATGCTTCTCTAAATCATCAAGAATCGCCTTGCCATCCTTTCCCGAAAACGCGCGGGAATAACACCGCTGAACACGCTTCTCCTCACGAAGGACGGAATTAGCCTTTGCTTCATCAATCATCAGATAAGCCCTCCCTCCCTCGCCGTCTTCCCAGCACTCGCCGCATCCTTTGCTACACCAGCCCCGGCTTGCGCCATCTGCATCTCAATCATCGCTTGCTCTTGCTCAACCTTCTCTTGCCTGATCCTTGCAACCTCATCCGGGTCTTTTAATACCCCTTCGGGAGCAAACCTATTGCGCCACACGATGGGCAGAATCTTGTCCGAATCAATCCCGTCAAGTATGCCTGGGAATATCTGCGACAATCCTGCAATATCGTTCATGGCATAAGAAAGCCCCTCTGTCTGCAACCTCTCCATAGCCAGAGCAATCTTGCCCTGATAACTCTGGCGGGGCGGCACAACCTGACCGCCTTCGTTCTTTGCCTCATTGGGAATGGAGTCAGCAGCAAACCACATAGACCCCGCCTCCAACTGCATCCCAAACAAACGCCTGTGAAGAGTCTCAAGATCGGAAACCATCTGCGAATAGGAAGGAGCAAACACAAGAAGCTTCTCAGCCTCACGGGCATTGACCTCCGTTGCCGTCATCTCTCGATCGATATTGGAAATCACCTGAATCATATCGGCATAGAACGCCTGATGAATCTTCTCATCGTAATACTTCAAACGATCCTGCCCAATATCATAACGAGCATTGGTCATCCACTCCTTGGGAACATTAAGAGATGCCGCTTCCGGCGTGATAATCGTCCTGCCGCCAGCCCTGAAATCAATCTCCCCAATCTGATTAGCTAACTCAAGAACGCGAGGATAAACAGCAATCTCACCTGCCGTATCAAGCAACCCCTCGATATACAGAGCGCGGTAAATATCAGGCATTGCCGCCAGCCCCGGTGGCAACCCGTAAGCACTCTTCCCGTATCGCTCGAAACGAGTCACAAAAAACGGGAAATCACTATACCCCCTATCCTCCACAACCACCTTGTCAGAAACGGAAACATAAACGCTCTCGTATCGCTTCTCCTTGGGATTAACGCTACCTGGCTTGAATTTCTTGTTTGGGCGCACAACATGAATAAACTCATGCTCAACATTGTTCTGCTTTGCCTCATCCTCGTAAGCCACCTTCAACTTCTCCCCGAGATTATCCAGCCCGAAATCATCAGCCGCTTGACGTGCTGAATACTGAAACCGCCGAACAAGCACATCCACGCACCCGTTCGCACCCTCCGCAATCGCATACGTACCACAAGGAATATGCTTGAAAGAAACCCCTCTCTTATCATCTCCGAAAGCACACATAGCACCCGTCCCGAAAATAACGCGATCAAGCACGCATTGATGAATCTCCGTATAGAAATTACTCGCCGAAAGAGTCTTGAGCGTCTGCTCTGTACAATTCCCGTACCACTTCTCCGATTTTTCATCCCCATTAGGCGACTTATACCTAAACCACGGCTGATTGATTGTCACAATATACATCATGTGACTCGCAGCCAGCATATTGGCGGCACGCCAAGCCGACGACGAATGATGCCGCTCAAAATCAGGAATATTGGGTTGGTTGTCCTCAATACTCTTCCGAGGCACAATGCGCCGGCGAAGCATATCCCAAATGCCCTTCCACTCATCGCGGTGACTCTCTAACCCACCCGCGAACTTGATAAGCTGTTGCGCCCTCGAATCCATATTAACCAAGGGTTTGGCGCAGACTATTTCCCTGGCCCGGTTTCGTGTTATCACCAGCCAAAGAAGGCACGCGCGGACTCAAAATTGTAGAAGAAATCCCCTGCTTCTTTTTTTTTCGTTGCTCCAGTTCGTCCCTTGCATCCAATTCGGAATCTCCCGCATTGGGAATTGCCACAGGAGCGGGAGCCTCCGGTGGAGGAGTGGACGATGAAGACTTTTTCTTGAAACTCATGCCGCCAGCTTGCGACATATCAAAAAAATAAGCACTCGCACCAAAGGACACACTCTACAAACGACAAGACGCAACCTTGCGAAGTCTGAAATCACCATTACATCCTCGCTCGTAAAGAACAAACGGGAACAAAGTAATCAACACGCCAACAAGAGCAAGATCACCAGCGCACCAATGAACAAACCACCCATCACAGACAGCAACATCATACCTAACAAAAGGATCAATAATCCTCTTCGGCTCGTCTCTTGAATCAACAGGACGAGCCATTAGAACCAACTCTGGCGACCACACACAAACCCCCTGCGAACGATGCAGGGCAACATCTACCATCAAATACCTCCCCGAATCCTTGTAATACTCAAACGTATCATCTATTTTGTTACGCACACCACCACCCCAACAATAAAAAACTCACACAACAGACTTAGGAAAAGCAGCCTTAACCACAGCCACATGATCAACAAAAGTCGTAGTCCCATCAACCATATCATGATAAATCATATCAAGCTGAGCACCAACATCACCATAGGCAACACGACGCGACTCATCCCATTTAGGAGCATAAACAGGCCCGTCAACCAAAGTAAACACCCCATCAACATCCTTAATCACCTTATTTGTCCTATTAGCCTCAACAGCCAACTCAGCATACTCAAAACCTCTCATCTACCTATTATCGTTATCTTTTAAAACCACAAGCATACCAACAAATATTCCCTGTGTATCCCACAGAATTAAATTCAACATAATTCAACGCAGTCTTGACGATTGAACAAGTCGAGCAAATACAATAAACAGGGGCTGTCTTAAAAATAGCATTAAATATAACTCTCTGATTATTATTGCCTCTGGACATAATATTCCCGCCCTGCTCAATCCACCCACTCTTAAACTTTCGGTACCAATTTTCCCCATCATCGCTCATCCAGGATTCAACAACATAATCAACATTTGCAGGAGGATTACTCCAATCAGTCACCCCATCCTTACCATTAACACCATCCTTACCATTAACACCATCCTTACCATTCACCCCATCCCTACCATCCCGAGGCACAGCATTACGCCCCGAATCCTTCCCCTCAATCCACCAATTCCCATTACCACCAATACTCAACAACCCGGGCAAATCACCAGGAGCCACCTCTGACCCCTTAATCAAATCCTGCCACACCTTAAGCTTAACACCCCTCACACTCTGCACAACACCACCCCCATGCAACTCAAACTCACAAGGCACAACAACACAAGCCTCACCCCCAAGAGCAACACTCAACGCCTCACCATTAAAATTAAGCGACAAAACAACACACTCTCCAACATCAACCGCCTCAGCAAACACGACAAACCCCCCATCATGCACCAACTTACCACCAAACAACACCTTATTCCAACGCACGCCACCAGCACACGCAGGCAAACAAACCTCAAGACGCAACTTATCACCACGACAAACACTCAAACACCTCCCCTCAAACACCTGCCAATCCTCGCCAATAGAAACCCTCATACCAGATACCTCCGCTTATCTAACTCGTAATTGTGAGCGAGCTCCTCCTGTGTAAGGGCTCGGTTGTAGATGCGGATACCGTGCATAATTACTCCATTCATATTGCCGTGTACTGTGATGTTGGGAGGGATGAGCAGTGTCCCGGCGCGTTGACTATACATAA
>JAVXPO010000050.1:0-14600 GCA_036644695.1 Akkermansia sp.
TCTAGCTCTCGTTTGGCATCTTTAGCAAGTTCTCGCCCTCTCTCGACGGAATCGACAAAGGCAAACATTGTCGAGCCAGAGCCTGACATCATGGCAACATGGACGCCCTGCTGACGCAAGAGCCACATCTTTATCTCTGCTAAAAAGAGAAATTTCTCAAAAACGGGGCGTTCTAAATCGTTTACGAACTCCATTCCATGCCAGACATGAGTCTCATAATTAACTCTAGGCAAGGGGGTACTCGTCGCCCATCTCCCGTAAGCATCTGGGGTAGACACCCCAAACGCAGGCTTGAGCAACAAGACTGTTCCCTCAAAATCTTGATACTCGGGCAGAGCTGTTACGATTTCCCCTCGCCCCGAGCAACGACAAATACCACGATCAATAAAAAAACCGACATCTGACCCCAATTCAGCAGCCAGCTCAAGGAGACGCTCTTTTGATAGCTGGACATGCTCCAAGTCATTCAAGGCAAGCAAGGTCGTGGCAGCATCACTGCTCCCCCCTCCTAAGCCAGCGCCATGGGGCACATTTTTAGATAATTCAATCTGCCAGTGCACTGGATGCCCCAACTCTCGCTCAATAAGACGCAAGGCTTGCATCACAAGATTTGATTCATCGACAGGTACCCCTGCTTGACAACAAATCAATTGAGTCTGGTTGGCAGGAGAGAAAATAAGACGATCACATAAATGCAAAGGAGCCATCAAGGTCTCAATTGCATGGAAGCCGTCAGGTCTCTTGCCTAAAACCTTTAACGATAAATTTATTTTACAGGGAGCGTGATAGATTGGCATCGAATCCTATTGAAGCGATGAATATCTCTAGGTCAAGTCACATCTGAAATATTAAGCCCCGATTTTACTTCTATTCATGCTGGCTCTGCCTTATAATCTCTCTACGGAATCATGGAACCTACTTATAACGAAGACAGCATACGCACGCTAGATTGGAAGGAACATATCAGGTTGCGTCCAGGCATGTATATCGGCAAACTTGGTGATGGCTCCTCTCCTGATGATGGAATTTACGTTTTACTCAAGGAAACACTCGATAATTCCGTTGATGAATTCGTCATGGGCTGTGGTAAAAAAATACTCATCAACATTGCCCCTGACGGGCTGTGTGAAGTTCGTGACTTTGGACGTGGCATCCCGCTTGGCAAGTTATTTGAATGCGCCTCTCAAATCAATACGGGTGCCAAGTACGACAGTGAAGCCTTCAAAAAATCCGTTGGACTCAATGGAGTTGGCATCAAAGCGGTCAATGCGCTATGCTCTTTTTTTGAAATTCAAGCCTACCGTGATGGCAAAACGCTCGCCTACGAGTTCAGTCTCGGGGTTGAGCAGTCGAGCAAAAAAAAGCCCGTCGCAACAACAGAACCCAATGGGACGCGCGTCGCGTTTCGGGTCGATACGACTACCTTCCCCGTCGGTACCAATTTTCGCAACGAATTTGTTGAAAAAATGTGCAGGTATTATTGTTACCTGAACGCAGGGCTCACCATCATCTTTAACGGGCAACGAATTACATCAAAAAACGGTTTACTTGACCTTCTTGAGGAGGCCATGAGTGACAGCCCACTCTACCCCATCATCCATCTCGCCGACACCGATATTGAGGTTGCCTTTACCCATGGGGGGCAATATGGAGAAGAATACTACTCTTTCGTCAATGGTCAGCACACCACCCAAGGGGGCACCCACCAAGCTGCCTTTCGCGAGGCAATCGTCAAAACCATGCGCGACTTTTATCATAAAAGCTATGATGCCTCTGACATCCGCTCATCTCTCGTCGCTGCCATCTCGATTAAAGTGACAGAACCCGTCTTTGAGTCGCAAACCAAAACAAAACTCGGCTCTAACACCATCTCACCCGAGGGAGAAACTATTCGCACCTTCGTGAGCAACTTCATCAGCCACGAACTCGATAATTACCTTCATAAAAATCCAGAGGTCGCTAAAATCATCGAGAATAAAATTAAAGACGCCGAACGCGATCGCAAAGAATTATCGGGCATTCAAAAGCTGGCAAAAGAACGCGCCAAAAAGGCAAAAATCCACAATAAAAAGCTCCGTGATTGCCGAGCGCACTACGACAGCAAACACAAGCGAGCAGAGGAGACGACCCTCTTTATTACCGAAGGTGACTCTGCCTCTGGCTCAATCACGACCGCTCGCGATGTCGAGACTCAAGCCGTCTTTTCTCTACGTGGTAAACCGCTCAACTCCTTTGGACTCACCCGTAAAGTTGTCTATGAAAATGAGGAATTTAACCTCTTACAGCATGCCTTAAATATTGAAAATGGAATTGACAATCTACGTTACAACAAAATCGTCGTAGCAACCGACGCCGATGTCGATGGCATGCACATCCGACTCCTCTTGCTGACCTTTTTCATTCAATTCTTCCCCGAGCTCCTCCGCGAAGGTCACCTCTACATCCTGCAAACGCCCCTCTTCCGCGTGCGCAACAAACAAAAAACATTTTACTGCTACTCTGATGCAGAACGAGAAGCAGCTGTTGCCGCCTGTGGTAAAAATCCTGAAATAACACGATTCAAAGGGCTTGGCGAAATCTCGCCCGACGAATTTCATGGATTCATTGGCGAAAATATCCGCCTCGATAAGGTACGTCTTGAGGATAATCACAAAATCAAAGACATGCTCACCTTTTACATGGGTAAAAATACTCCAGATCGCCAAGAATACATAGTTAGTAATCTTCGCGTCGAGTTAGACCCCGTTGCACCTTAATTCCCTCTACTCCATCAGCAACCATTTATTCTCTTCCCTAAATATGTCTCCTATCCCTCCAGAAAAAATGCCACGACACATTGCCTGTATTATGGACGGCAATGGTCGATGGGCAAGCCAACGCGGATTACCTAGGCGCAAAGGACATCGAGCTGGAGCTGATACGGTCACTCGATGTGTCGATACATGCCTCAATCTTGGGATTCCGTGGCTAACGCTCTATGCGTTTTCCTCTGAGAACTGGAGTCGTCCAGCAACAGAAGTCCAAGCTCTCATGCTCCTCCTCCATGACTTTCTCAAAAAGAAAACATCCGAGATGATGGAGAAAAATATCCGCCTCCACGCCATTGGCGATCTCGCACGGCTCCCAAAACGAACTCATAAGCTCTTAGAGAAAAGCATGGAACGCACATCGGGCAACACCGCTATGAATCTCGTCTTGGCACTCTCGTACGGCTCGCGGATGGAGATTGTCCATGCTACTCAACGAATAGCTCGTCAGATCCAAGCGGGCACCCTCACCCCCGACGAAATAACCGAAGAGCAATTTGCCTCGCAACTATACACGGCTGGCATGCCTGACCCCGATCTACTCATCCGTACATCGGGAGAGAACCGCATCTCTAACTTCCTCCTCTGGCAAATCAGCTATGCAGAAATCTATGTCACGGATAAACTCTGGCCTGATTTCTCCGAACAAGATTTCTATGACGCTCTACGCGATTACGCATCGAGATCACGACGTTTTGGGGCTATTTAATACAAACTACTCCACTCTTATATATCATGAACAACTATGCTCTCATCTTAGCAGGTGGTAGTGGCACTCGCTTTTGGCCACTATCAAGAAATGAACGCCCCAAGCAACTCATTGATCTCTTCGGTGAGGGGAGCCTTTTACGTCAAAGCATTGACCGTCTCGACGGTATCATTGACAAAACGCACATTTTCATCCTCACCAACGCTATCCAGCAAGAGGAAGTCCGTCGCCAGGCACACGACATCCCAACAGCAAACATCATTGCCGAGCCAGTCAGGAGAGACACCGCCCCTGCTATCGCGCTAGGCATTGGACTCATTGCAGCCAACGATCCAGAGGCATCCATGCTCGTCATCCCCTCTGACCAGCTCATTCATCAGTCAGATGCCTTTCAACAACTCATGAGAGATGCTCTCCTCATGACGAGAGAAGAGAAGGCACTCTTCACCATTGGCATCAAACCCACCTGGCCCTGCCCCTCTTATGGCTATATTGAGTTGGGCTCACCAATCACCCATGCAGGCATCACCCATACCTGTAACGAAGTCTTACAATTCCGAGAAAAACCAGATATGGACACTGCGAGGAACTATCTGCAACAAGGTAATTACTCATGGAATGCGGGCATGTTTGTCTGGTCTCTCCCCACGGTACGACAAGAGCTCGCCAACCATTGTCCACAACTAGCCGATTTCATCACAGGCATCAGCACTGCCAAAAATACATCTCAGTATCTTGAGGAGAATTTCCCTAAACTGACCCCCATCTCCATCGACTTTGCCCTCATGGAAAAAGCGGCACGCATCCTCACCTTTGAGGCAAGCTTTGACTGGGATGATATCGGATCATGGATCTCGGTTGCTCACTATCTCTCCTCTATTGAGGGCAATGCGAGTAATACCCCCATGACCACACTCGACTCAACTGGCAATATCGCCTACACCACTCATCATGGCAAGCACATCGCCCTATTAGGCATTCAAGATGCCATCATCGTCGATACCGACGACGCGCTACTCGTCGCAGATAAAACACGGGCAGATGACATCAAAAAAATAGTCTCCCTCCTCCCCAAACAACTCATCTAACCCATGCATCCAGCACTTGGCATTGACTATGGCGACGCACGCATTGGCATCGCGGCAACAGATGATATGGGCATCCTCGCTTATCCCGTAGAAACCGTTAAAAACGGAGCGGCTCCCCTCAATCGCATCGTCGCCCTCGCAACTCAAAAAGCAGTCAAAACCCTCGTGCTTGGCATCCCCGTACGCATGGATGGTACCGAAGGCACAGCCGCAGCCAAAGTACGGCAATTTGGTGACACCCTTCGCGCCCTCCTCCCAGACATCCCCATGGTCTACATCGATGAATGTCTCACCACCGTTGCCGCTCAAGAGAAATTGCGTGCAGCAGGTAAAAAAGCAAAGAATCAACGCCCGATCATCGACCAAGCCGCAGCTGTCGAAATACTCAACATCTGGATGGGCAATCAATTCTAAGTACACTTGTATACCTCATACAACTTCACCTCTTATGTACTATAAAAAAGAGTAAGGAGGATAAAGCTTTTATTGATCAACTTAGAGAAATTTTACTCTCATTCAGTACGTATGAAGGAGATAGTATCACTCCTCTATGAAAATTCTGACAATATTACCTTTTATTTTCATTGGCTCTAGCCTGTCATCAAGTGCCATATCTCGTGAGGCAAGCTTATCCTCTCCTAGCATCCCTCTCGTCAATTGGCTATTTTCCAAAACGCCTGCGTCTGAGGAACAGAATTTATGGGAAAAAGTAAAGATTCCTCATTGTTGGAATGCCACAGATGCTCAACATGGGAATGGCAAAGAAGATAATCTCCATTGCGGTTATTATCGGAGGGCTGGCACTTATAAAACTACTCTCCCTCCCTCCAAACAATACAAGGGGAATCAGGTTTATGTACGATTCAATTGGTAAACCCAAGGCTGATGGAGTCGAGCAAATCACAAAACAGCAGTTGAAGGAAATGATTCGTCAACAAATCAACCACCCCTCAATCATGGTTTGGGGATTAAGCAATGAACTTATGCAACGATCAACTGATGATCCCCTCCCCTTAATGCGAGAGCTCAATACTCTTGCCCATCAAGAAGCCCCATCAAGAAAAACTACCTGTGCCGTCAATCGGATAGGAAATACAGCCTTATGCTCAATCACCGACACGTATGGGAGGAATACTTATCCAGGTTGGTATGGTGGCGCTCCCGAAGGGATGAGCAACGACATCAATGCAGTCAGAGAGAAATATCCAAACACTCCGTGGGCTATCAGTGAATACGGTAGCGGAGCCTCAATCAAACAACATGAGAGAGGAATCAATAAAGCCCCATCTCCAACAGGTAAATGACATCCAGAAGAATGGCAATGTCGAACTCATGAAAAAAATTGGGAAAAGATTGCAGCTCAACATGGGACATGGGGGACATTTATCTGGAACATGTTCGACTTCGCCAGCGTATGGAGAAATGAGGGAGACCGCCCAGGTATCAATGACAAAGGACTTGTCACCTTTGACCATCAAACAAAAAAAGATGCTTTTTACTTCTATAAAACAAATTGGCGCAAGGACATTCCCGTTGCCTACATTCAAAGCCGTCGTGCTACGCCAACAAATGAAAAAGAAATCGTCATCAAATTTTATTCCAATCTCAGTAAACATCAAGTAACCTTAAATGGAAGTCCTATTAAAAATATCACTCCATACACGACATTAAACGGTTATCAAACAGAAAAGCTCTCCTTGAACTCTGGTAAAAATATTATTACAGTGACGGGAGCAGATTCTATCAAGGGGAAATCTAAAGATAAAGTCATCATCGTCCATCAATAATTTTTAACAATTCATCAAAAACAACAAACAAACAAAAATCATCACATGAATAAAAGCACAATACTTTCGCTTCTCACCATGTCCGCACTCGCCTGTGCCCCATCTTGGTCAGCCAGCGCGCCAGCCCCCTACGGACCCATCCCCACACCACAGCAAGTCGATTGGCAACGAATGGAATACTATGGCTTTGTCCACTTCGGACTCAATACCTATACAGATAGAGAATGGGGGTACGGAGATGAAGACCCCAAATTATTTAACCCCTCTGACTTTGATGCCAACAAAATTGCCAAGATTTTTAAGGATGCTGGCATGAAAGGTCTTATCCTCACGGCAAAACACCATGACGGATTTTGCCTCTGGCCAACAAAAACGACGAAGCATAATATCAGCAAAAGCCCATGGAAAAATGGGAAAGGCAACCTCGTTTTTGAATTTGCCAAAGCGAGCCATGACAATGGAATCAAATTTGGCACATACATTTCCCCGTGGGATCGCAATAACGCGGAATACGCCAAACCAGGCTATATCAAAGATTATTATGCTCAAATCACGGAATTATTAAGTGGTAAATACGGTCAAGTTTTTGAAATATGGTTCGATGGAGCCAATGGAGGTGACGGATATTATGGTGGCGCCAAGGAAGGACGTACCATCCCCAAAGACTACTATAGATTTGACAAAATTGTAAAAATGATTCGGAAGTTGCAACCCAATTGCATCATCTGGGGTGCTGGTCACTACGGAGATGCTCGTTGGGGAGGCTCAGAACAAGGTCATGTCGGGTATCCTCATTGGGCTCTACTTGATGAAAAAAATCAAAATAACGAAGGAATCTTTGGTTCAGGGGTATCTAATGGTGACCGATGGGTTCCCGCTGAGGGTGACGTCTCGATTCGCAATGGTTGGTTCTGGCATAAAAGTGCCAATAACTCGGTCAAATCTCCTGAAAAGCTTTTACAAGTATGGCTCGATAGCGTAGGGCGTGGTGCCAACCTCATCCTCAATGTCCCCCCCGACAAGGAAGGGCATATCTATCAAGCAGATGTGGACGCACTCATGGGATTTAAGGCACTAAGAGACCAACTCCTCGCCAACGACTTCGCGTTAGGCGCCAAGGGCATCGCCTCTAACGTCAGAGGTAAAGACAAAAAATTTGATCCTGCTAACCTCTTTGATAATAAAATAGAGAGTTATTGGACAACTGATGATGGCATCACCACCCCATCTGTTGAAATCAAGTTAGCTAAGCCAGCCAGCTTTGATATGGTACGCCTCAGAGAACAAATCCGATTAGGTCAACGAGTCGAATCCTTCAAGGTATCTGCTTGGGACAATGGCGCATGGAAACAAATTATTGATGGTAAAACCATCGGCAACCAAGTCATCCTGCCGACGACCACAGGTAAAGTCACAACAGATCGATTAAAACTCGAAATTACGGGAAGCAGAGCTATTCCTTGTATCTCTGAGTTCTCCCTCTTGCTTCGCCCAGTCTCTATCGCCCAACCAGCTATTGAACGAGCTGGAGACCAAGTACAAATCATCGCCAACACCACAGGAACCATTCGTTACACCCTTGATGGTACAGAGCCTAAAGCAACATCTCCCGTCTATACGGCACCCATTGACTTGCGCAACGGTGGCACCATTAAATCTCGAGTATTTGACGATGCTGGACATTCTGGACCAATTGCTGCCAAAACATTTGGGGTATCTAAGAATGGATGGAAAATTGTTAGCACAACTGCCGAGGGGAGCACCCCTCAAAATGCCATTGATGACAAACCCAATACCTTCTGGCACACCCATCAAAATAAAGAACAAAACCCACCTCAATCCTTTACGGTTGATATGGGAAGCCCCGTTATCCTCTCCTCTTTCTCATACATCCCGAGACAAGATGGTACAACTAATGGCATGACTGACCGATATATCTTTGAGGTCAGCCCTGACAATAAACAATGGACGAAAGTAGCAGAGGGCGAATTCTCAAACTTGAGAGCAAACCCAATTGAACAAACCGTCTCTCTCCAAAAGACGGAAAAACCTGTCCAATACTTCCGTTTCACGGGCACACGTGCTGTCGATAAAAACCATGTTTCCGCTGCGGAAATCTCGGTTTATTCCACTCAAAACAAATAACATACTCAAGGGGCGAGAGCACACCTCTCGCCCCTCTTTGTCTTCACGCGCAACTATTTCTTCATGACTGATCCGACTAGCTTACCTCAACATGAGACAAGTACCCACGAGGTCATCGTGCAAGAAACTCTCTCTGCTCACGTCGATCACACCCCTGCTCTCACGCCTGAAGAAGAACGAGAAAAAGACCCCTTTTTCGTTTATCAAAGAGAATTAGCAACAGGAACAAAACTCGACCATTATGAAATCGAACGAGTTCTCGGAGGGGGAGGCTTTGGCATCACCTATCTAGCCAAAGACATCTTGCTCAATAGGCAAGTCGTCATTAAAGAGAACTTCCCCTCTGCTTGCTCACACCGCGACCCACTCAATGGGAGAATCATCCCCAATAATGCTCACGACCTAGAAAGCTACAATTGGGCTTTACGTAGCTTCCTTAATGAGGCACGTACCATTGCGGAGCTCGATCACCTCGGAATTGTTAAAATTCTCTCTATTTTTGAATCCAATGGCACCGCTTATTTTGCCATGGAATTCGTAGATGGGCTCTCTCTCGAATATTTAGGAGAGCACCTCATCAGTACGGGGAAACGCTACACAGAGGATGAGCTCAAAGGACTACTCTATCGTCTCTTAAGCATCCTTAACTACCTCCACGGACAACAGATTTACCACCGAGACATCAAGCCAGGCAACATCCTACTCACCCAAGAAGGCACCCCCGTTCTCATTGATTTTGGTGCAGCTCGACATGCAGATCGCATCAATACTCAGACCATCATGACGACTCTAGGCTACTCCTCACCAGAGCAGACCCTAGGATCTCACGACATTGGACCGTGGAGCGACCTCTACTCTCTTGGGGCAACCTTTTATGCCATCCTCACAGGACAGCCCCCCGATAGAGCAGAGGTTCGCATCAACAGCGACACCAGCATGCCACTAAACACGATTTGGGATCTGAAACTCCTCTACTCAGACGATTTCCTCAAAAGTATAGATAAAGCACTATCTCCCCACCCAGAGAATAGATACCAAACAGCGAACGAATGGCTCCATGATTTAGATATATCTGTAGCATCACGACAATCCACCATCATCGTATCCCAACAAATCAAAGCTCCTCACCAAGAGCCAATACGACAGACACCAACACACGAGCAGACTGATACAGCTCATCTAACGAAGGCAACCCCGCACAAACGCCCTTTCCTACGTTTAGTATTATGGGCATTGAGTATGTTTGTCTTCATTCTCATATCAGGATTCATCCTTTTTGCCCTCGATATTGCAAAAAAATCCGACATTAAAAAACTCACCAATATTCCCGATATTGTTAATATAAAAAATGTTATTAAACAAAATATCCCTACCTTCACACCTCAATTGACAGATACCTCGTCGAACGTCTCACCGCAGTTCTCGACATTAACTTCCATACCCATTCCTGATATTGGTATCCCTTTAGACTCACCTTCTATTCCTGAATTAGTTCAGACATTTTCTCTCCGCCTGACCGACTCGGCTATCACCGCCAATAATTTACCGACCCCTCTCCCTCAAAATCTAAAATTCAGTGCCATCTACTTCCTCGCCAGCACAGTAGATACCAACGATAAGGGCAACAATCAGAATATTTACCTCATCATCAAAGACTCATCCGGGGCAAGCATCGCTCGCTCAGCCAATGCCGTCCAGCTAGGGAAAATAGCAGGTCAGGCAAGTATCTGTTACAGCTTCCCCACTTTACCAACGCTCAACATCAACAAAACCTACATTTTCCATTTTGAGAATGACAACGGAGAGCCTCAAGCAATTCACCTCTCAACACTCCTCAACCTAACAAATGACACGGATAAAAAATATCCAGTCATCCGCATCATTTGTACACCTCCTGAGGCGCCTGTAGTCATCCCTCAAACCCCATCAGAGAAAATACTGATGGCACAATTATCTGGGCAAAAGAATAATAATGAAACAAGATCAGCAAGCGTCTCTACAGATTTATTACCATTCCTTCGTGCCTTGGCAACAGAGGGATACCCAGAGGCTCAATTCAACCTCTCGCGGCGAGAGGCAACGAGCAATGCCACTGACAGCATCATCTGGCTCTACAAATCAGCTATTGGGGCCTACCCACCCGCTCAACGTGAATTAGGGGCATTACTCATGGGCGCATCATCATTCTACCCATCCCTGCCAAAAATGCCCTCTATCGCAGAGAAAGATTATGCTCAAGCGGCACGATTCCTCCGCATGGCATTACATCACAAAGATGCCTATTCCCTCTATCTCCTAGGCATCATGCATAGCCAAGGATGGGGTGTCCCCAAACGAAGCGATGAAGCCCGTCTGTTTTATAATCATGCGACCAAATTGGATGCGAGCATCATCACCCAACATATCTCTACCAACAATATGATTCTTGCCTATTGGGGACAAAATGAACTCAAGCCTCATACAGCACTCTCGCTCAAAGTACCTCTCCCCTCAACCTTATCCTCACCAATGCTTGGTATCAAACTCATCTGCACAGGGGGCTTATCTGAATGCACTATCTCCAACATTCGCCTCACAAAAAACAAGACAAGCATCGCAACTATCCCAACACCTCAAATAATCATTCCAGGTAATCCCCCCATCTCCCTAAAAATTGCTCCACCAAGTGGCATCCTCTCAAGCTCCACAGACCCCATCTATTTAGAGATGAACATCCTAACTCAAGGAACAAATAATGGAATAGTTGAATTAGAAACTCAAAAAAAAGTTGACTCACCTCAATAACATCACTATATCCCCTCACCCCATTAAAAGGCGGAGTGGTCAAGTGGTAAGGCGACGGTCTGCAAAATCCTCATTCGCGGGTTCAACTCTCGTCTCGACACTCTCTCTTAATGAGTTATGAAATCTTTATATTATATAGATCGTTTTGAAACAAATCAGAGGGTAGCCATTGACTCAATAGACTAAATTCCTTAGTATTTAAGAAAGGCATGCTTCAAAAACTTGAATGCTTCCTTCTACCTTTCGTAAAGGAACAACTTCATTTAGCCAGACATCAACGATGCTCAACAACAATTCTACGCCTATCAAGTTAGCCATTATTGATTCTTACGGAGAACCACTTAAAAGCTTCCTTCAAAAATATTTCATCATTGATTTTGTTCAAGATTTTCATCAAGCAGATTATCTTCTTTACGGTGATTTTGGATTTAATCATGCCTCTTTCCATGGAGTTAAAATTTTTATAACAGGAGAAAATCACAAAGCAAACTTGAGAGCCTGTGACTACGCGCTCACTCATGAGCGACAAGAGTCTGAACGTTGTTTCCGACTCCCTTACTGGATGCAATGGATCTTTTCTTATGAACACATAAAAGAACAACTCCTTCAACCTAGACCACCACTTCACATAGAAGACATCAAGCGAGAACCCAGGAAATTTTGTAACTTCATCTATCGCAATCATGTTTGTAAAACGAGAAATCGATTTTATAAACATTTATCGAAATACAAAAAGATTGATTCTCCTGGGCCTCTGTTTAACAACATGTCCACAGCCTTGCTCAATGAAGTGGGAAAGTTTAATTTCCAAAAAAACTACCGCTTCAGCATCGCTTTTGAGAATAAAGCAAACCCTGGCTATCAAACGGAAAAGCTCATGGATGCACTCATGTCACGCTCCGTCCCAATCTATTGGGGAAATACCTTTGTCGCAGAAGACTTTAATCCAGCAGCCTTTATCAATTATAATGATTTCCCTGACGAAAAAGCATTGATTGAATATATCATTAAGGTTGATAACGACGACAAACTCTTACTCAGCTATCTCAACCAGCCCATCTTTTTAGATGATCAATTTATTAGTAAAAAAGAACAAGAGCTCGCCCTTTGGTTCTCTCACATCTTTTCATCTAAACAACAGCATCGCAGTCAAAAAGACAAAATCATGTTTTGGACATCTCAATTTTATGGGCACCCCTTCTTCTATCACCTTCGACGCATCTCAAGATGCATTCGCCGTAAGCTAAAAAATAAGACTAAATAATTGAAGAGGTCTTTATCTTTTCTTCAAGACAACAAGGCACCATGATGCCGGTCTTCATCCCATGAATCTTTTTCTTATCTTAGGGGACGATTGTAACAAGACATCACCCCTAAGTGCGTTTTACCATCGGGAAGCTTATAATAGTCGACCTTGAAAAAGCTCGTTTTTGAAAAACAATAGGTCAAATGGAGGGCAAGTGAGCAATCATCCTGCCTTGTAACATAATTCGGATGAGGGTTCGTTTGCTGACGTGGATGTAAGGTTGTCACGACGAGAGTCTTTAACAAGCAACTGAATGGCTCGATTGTAGAGTCGAGCGTCTGTAGGGAATGCGGTGTTGTTTTGGCTGACGGTCGTGTCGACATTAATTCGGCTGAGTTGCTCTGGCTTGACGAGTTTGATCTTTAATGCGTTGTCGATGGTTTGCTTGAGGAGTGCTTCGGCTCCTTTTTCTCCAATGCGGGTTCTTCGTCGCTAAGGTTATTGGCGTATTTGAGATAATGAAGGCTGACCATGAGGCGAGTGTTGATGGCGGGGCGACCTTCTTCGCTAAAGCAGGAACCAAAATGTTCTTCGAGGCTTTGCCAGTCCATTCGAGCCGAGAGTTTGACCAGCTGGTGGCTTTCGTTAACGATACGATCCAGTTCGATTTGGAAAAATCCTGATGAACGGGTTTGAATGGCTGATTTTTGGGCTACATTAGAAGAAAATTTTACTGAGAAATGAATGACGTTCGATCAAAAACTGGTAAATTTACTTCTTTAATTTTATCATACACTACTTATGATCAACGAGCTATTTCTTTTCTAGGGCCGACTAAACTATATTTTTCATCGGAAAAATTATTTGAGATTAATCATTTATTTATCTCAAATAATTTGATGTAATTTATTATTTTTTTTATTATTGGAATAGATGCAAAAAATGTTATTAATATATAGCTTGGGATATATAATATTTTAAGCTGGTAAGCTGATAAAATTTTTGTATCTAAAAAATAATCACTAGATAAAAAATAATATAGCGGAGGTTCTAAGTATATGAATGTTTGGCTTAAAATAACCGAAACAAGAAAAAATAAATATAATAATAAATACAATGTGCTCGCATTAAATTTACCAAATATTTTGCGTGATGTATTATGTGTTGAAAATTTATTTATTTTTATATGATTTCCTTCTTTACGTTTAATGTATTTATGTATAATAAATTTTGTAAATTCGATTATCCCTAAAGAGGATAGATAAAAAATCAACAAAACAAAAAATAAAAATATCACACAAATAAAAACAAATGATATTTCTTTTGAGTGGATATTAAAAATATCAATTAAAAAATGATTTGAATCAAGTAAAAATATGAATGAGATGAAATACACATTAGTTAGAATTATTAAATTTAAGCATAATAACGTATAAGCTATTAAATATAAAATACCTTCGATTAAATTATTATTTATTGCAATCATTAAATTTTTTGTCATTATTTTCCATGATTTTTTGTAGTTCAGATATCATATCTATTAATAATGATACAAAGCCTGCCGTAATATTGGTTGATGCTTCATTCAATGCCGTCGCTAATTTATGTGGATGTAAAGTTCTTTCTGTAAATTCAAGGGGACGGGAATCAAAACTTAAGAGGCTCTGCCAAAGTCGGCATAGTTGGTGTTTCACAATAAACCATCATCAACAATGACAGAACACATTCAATCTATCACTAATTCGCCATTAATCAATATGCTTTTCCATTACGGTCTCGCCGAAGGAATGCCTAGAATCGCGGAAATCATCGTCAATAATGCCATGCTTATTGAGCGTGCTCAACACCTTCAAGCTGATTCCTATCAACGTTCTCCCGAGAGAACAGGATACGCTAACGGATTTAAAAAGAAGTCCTTGCTTACATCCATGGGTAAGCTTGATTTGTAAGTCCCTCAAGCCAGTGACTTAACCGATCGTCTTGATCCTGAGCTCAAGCAATGGAGAGAACGTCCTTTGTCTCCTGTTTCCCATA
>JAVXPO010000051.1:0-14293 GCA_036644695.1 Akkermansia sp.
GATCCCGAGGCAATATTGATCGTCCCAGCAGCGTTAAAGGCAGCATCCTTCGTCACTTTAGGAGTATAGATCAAATTGGCATTTTTGGTACCATTGCCAATATTCAGGACACCTGTATTCGTCATTGAGGCGAGAGAGAGAGTGGTATCCACATTCAGATTCAGTGTACCAGCATTCGTCAAGGCAATACTTGCCCCAGTAATTGATCTATTTGCCAAAGTCAGGGTAGAACCAGTTGCGGTTGACAAAATCGATGTCACACCAGCCATACTTAAGCCATCACCTGTAATTATCAAAGAACCAGCAGTTAGAGTCAATCCTGACACCGTTCGAGTACCATCCTTCACCTCCAATGTCGTCCCCTCTGCCCTGGCAGATATCTTAGCACTATTCCCCTCAGTCCAAGCAGTCGCGCCTAAAAGCGTCGATGTCCAAGTGGCAGTTGCAGTCGTTAACGAGACAGTAACTTCTCCTGGTACAGCAGGCACAGGCAATACATCAAAGCCAGTTAAATGCTCAGACCCAAATTGATCCGTTGCGCCAGCCGTTCCCTTGAGAGACGAGTAGTCAGAAGCAAATGCTCCAGTTGTATCCCAAACGATATTGGTAATTCCTGCATAAGTTATTGAGCTACCCGAGACATTTCCTATTTGCAGTCCATTAAAACTGCCCCCAGCCCCCCCTGCGAGAGCCTCACCGATGAGAATTCCATTAAGCCACACATAATAACCATTCGCGGCTCCACCTGTTGCCCCAATATAAGAAATGCGAAAATCATTAACTTGCCCAAGATTCGAGGCGGCATACAAAGTCGAGGTACCCCATGAGATTTTATCTTCAAAGATATTGAGTTGTCCGTTATTAGTTCCCGATCCTAAATTGATCGTCAAACTATTATTCGCACCTGCTGCAAACATTTGGAGACTAAGCTCACAAGAAAATCCCGTAGCTGGGGTAGCTGACCAAGATTGTTGATAATACGAAGGGGACGCCGAGTTGACAAGGAATGAATCTTTGCCACCTGATGTTTGTTTTATCCATGCTGTCCCCGTCACGCTTGGCGCAGACCCCATATTTATTTTACCCGCATAAGTAGAGGCAGCTTTCCTAGCCAAGCCTGCATTACGTTGCCCCGTACCCATTGCGCGAGCCATATTCCCCGCGATAATGAGAGCACCTTGAGCATTCGGATGCAATCCATCACTTAAAGCAAAGGCACACTCATCAGGTCTATGATTAACCCCCTCAATCCCCCTATTGGTATCAATAAACGTATAGCCAAGCTTTTTCTGATTCTCTATATCAGCCATCGCCTTATAGGTAATCGAGCTGACATCATAATAGTTAGATCCAGTATATGCCCCAGTTGTGGGGAGAGGATAAGAACTTCCGCCTGATCGGACAGGAGCCCCGGCAATATAGATTTTTACATTTGGATTTGCTTTCTTCAATTGAGCAATCATCTCAGTGTAGCTTGATTGCACAAAAGCATTGAGAGTCGCAGCAGTCGAGGCAGACCCATCAGGTAATGTTTGAGCATATGTTGCAAAATCATTCGTCCCAGCCATGATAAGCGCAGTTGCAGGATTATACGTAGGTCCAGTATATCCAGCTACCCCCCCTTGCTTCACATCAGTTAAGCCAAGCCAATTTGCCAAATACGCATGCCCTTCCCCAGCATCAGAACAAGACGCAGTTGTCCCAGCTAAATCAGAAGCCGTCCAAGAAGAATGTCCAGAATTTTTCCCATCATACCGTTGCCCGAGGTAATCAAACCATCCTGAAGCCTTTTCACCAACCCCCTTAAATGTAACCTTATTATCAATAAAATTCTTAAAAATAGACTGACGATAAGCACTACCATCCGTAATAGAGTCTCCAATAAAGGCAATACTATCAGCAGTCACAGCTGGAGGCGTTAAATCAGTAGCTGAAGACACCGTTAAATGAACCGCTGCAAAACAAGCCATTAAAGACGCGAGGAGACCGAGGGGCAGATGTAATTTCATAAAAAAAGAAGAAATAAAAGACCTCTTTTTTTATCACGACAAGAAAGCATGTCAACCATCAAATTGATATTTTTATCAAGTCTCAAGCATTGAAGCTCAATCAATAAATAATATTAGTTCTATTGAATAAGTTAATAAAATGAAAAAAGCGCAAACTTGCGATATTTTTTTGTGGGTGGTCTGGGATATGGGGGGAGAACGTGTTGCGTTAATGGCGCAAAGCAGAGTGTTGGCATCAGCTTCCCACCTAAGCCCAAGAGGCGAGCTCATTGCAGGGTATGTCCCGTCCTAAAAAGAATCACTTGAAATAATTTCTCGTTTCCCTTAGTACTGATAAGAGCCCCTCATCAATCATCCACGATCTCATGCATTACCTCTTCCTCCCCTCATTTCAATCAACAACAGGGTATTCTTTGTTGTCAATACTCGCCTCACTTGCCCTGCTCCTCCCCACGACGGCATCAGCCAAGGAGAAAGTCATCTCTGGGGCTACTCCCTATGGTGCCCTCCCAACGGCAGGTCAACTCTCATGGCAAGATATGGAAATGTATGCGTTTACCCACTTCACCACCAATACATTCACGGGGAAAGAATGGGGCTTTGGCGATGAATCTCCTAATGTCTTTCATCCAACAGATTACAATCCCGAACAAATTGTCAAAACGCTAGCGGAGGCTGGATTTAAGGGCGTCGTCCTCACCTGCAAACACCATGATGGCTTTTGCCTCTGGCCCACAAAAACGACAAAGCATAGCGTTGCCTCATCTCAATGGAAAAATGGTAAAGGCGATGTCGTGCGCGACTTCGCCAAAGCGTGCAAAAAATTTGGCGTTAAATTTGGTGTCTATGTCTCGCCTTGGGATCGCAATAACCCCAATTACGGCACCGCCAAATACCTCGACATCTATCGTCAGCAATTAAAAGAACTACTGACCCAATACGGGCCTATCTTCCTCGTGTGGCACGACGGCGCCAATGGTGGTGACGGCTATTATGGAGGTAAACGCGAAAAACGCTCTATCGATCGAAGCACCTACTACAAATGGCCCGAAACATGGGCGATGGTCAAAAAACTCCAGCCTACAGCCGTCATCTTCTCTGACGTAGGTCCCGACACCCGATGGGTCGGTAATGAATCAGGGATCGCAGGCATCCCCTGTTGGGCGACCTATACCCCAAGGAGCAATGATGGCAAAACGCCCGCCCCAGGGACGGTCATCTATCAAGATGGCGAAAAAGGAACAGTCAACGGCAAATACTGGATCCCTGCCGAGGCGGATGTCTCCATCCGACCAGGATGGTTCTGGCATGCCAATGAAAATGACCGCGTACGCACCCCTGAGAACCTCCTTGAACTCTACTTTAACAGCGTCGGACGTGGAGCCAACTTTAACCTCAACGTCCCCCCCGATCAACGAGGTCAAATCCATGAAAAAGACAGAGAATCACTCAAAGGCTTCTCAAACCTACTCAAACGCCTCTACTCCTCAAACTATGCCGAGGGCGCCATCGTCTCCGCCTCATCCACCCTCTCAGGGACAAAACCAGCCAATATTCTCAACCGCCAACGCACAAGCTTTTGGATGGCAAATAAGCAAGACAAACAAGCGACGCTCACCATCAAATTGCCAAAAATGCGTACCTTTGACGTCGTTCGTCTCGCAGAGCCCACACAACTAGGGCAACGCATCCGCCAATTCTCCATCAAAATCAAAAAAGACGGCACCCTCGTCCCATGGATTGAGGGGCGTAGCATTGGCATGCGCTCCATCCTTCGTGCACAACCCGTCACAACCGATGAGCTCCAGCTCACCATCGACAAAGCCGATGCCCCCCCAGCCTTGAGTGAGCTCTCACTCTGGAAACAACCGAGACTCTTAACCGCCCCGACGATTTCCTCTGACAACCAAGGCGCCATCACCCTGAGCAACACACCAAACATCACAACACGCTACACGCTTGACGGCACAGAGCCCACACCCACCTCAGCTATCTATCAAAACCCCATCGCACTCCCCCAGGGAGGCACCATCAAGGCAGTCAATTACTCTGGTGAAGAGCCATCTGCGACAACAAGCTACGTCGCGCCCGTAGCAAGCGCCACATGGAAAGTCATCCAAGCAGAATCCTCTGCCTCTGCACCAGAACGCGCCATTGACGGCGATACAAAAACCCTCTGGCACACACACGGTGCAAATGGTGAACTACCACCTCCACAAAACATCGACATCGACATGGGGCAAGAAATACCCGTCTCAGGCATCTCTTATACCCCCCGTCAAGATGGCAACATCAACGGCATCGTCAGCCAATACTCCATTTACCTCAGCTCAAACGGCAAAGACTGGGGCACCCCAGTAGCTCAAGGGGAATTCTCAAACATCAAATCAAACCCCATCAGACAAATCATCACCCTAGCTCAACCGCAAAAAGCACGTTACCTCCGCTTCATCGCCAAAGATGTCGTAGCAGGTAAACACGTCAGTATTGCTGAGCTAGGGGTCTTCTCACACACCTTGAAATAATACCGCCAAAAATCACCGACCAACATCAAATACGGATCTGGGGGAGAACGTGTTGTATAAGAGGGGGCTATTAAGGCAACAAGTGAGTTGCCAACTCTTCCGTATTTGAGCAAATGGGGGCATCAAATGGATGCAATGCCTCTGGTTTACTATATCCCCAGCCAACCAGGAGAAGATTTGCCCCTGCATTGATGGCGGTATTCCCATCATGAGCAGAGTCACCAATCATAGTCACCTGTTGGCCTGAGAGCCCCCACGTTTCGATAATATGCAATAACGAGGTAGGGTCTGGCTTCCTCGGGAAGCGTTCCGAATAGCCCAAGATTGGATCAAAGGGAATGGTCGGGAATAGTGTTTTAATCAAAGGGGCAGTGACGGCATGCGGTTTATTCGATAGGATAGCAAGCCGATGCCCCGCTTTGATCAATTGATTAAGCAACTCGATGATGCCTGGATAAATCAAGGTCCCTCCGCGCCACTGATGAGGATATTCCCTCATAAAACCTGCATGTAAGGCATCAATCTCAGCCTCAGTAATCGCGTCAATAGGATGATTCTCTGAGGCGAGAGCAGATTTGCATAGCTCACGCGCACCTTGCCCAACCATCTGCCTCACCGCCTCTGGCGCATGCGTCGGGAGCCCCAATGACTCTAATGCCAAATTCAAGCCACGAGCAATCCCCGGCAACGAATCGACAAGCGTTCCGTCCAAATCAAACACAAATCCGCGTTTCATCATCAAAGCCTAAATGAGTTCAATGACCAAAACCACGTTCGGAGGTTTGTAAAAACGTAATCAATTTTTTCAAACACGAATTATTGTGATATTGCTCATCCGCCTCTAGTGTCTCAATCGCCAAATGAAGACTCGACCCCTTATGCAAAAAGATTTTTTTATAGCATTGTTTGAGTGCCTTAATATCCTCTTCAGAAAATCCGCGACGCCTCAACCCTATGACATTGATACTACGGACAGTAGCAGGATGCCCCTCGGAAATCATATACGGAGGCACGTCTTGCACCACGCGGGCAACGCCTCCAATCATACTGTGCTCGCCAATGCGCACAAATTGATGCACCGCAGAGCACCCAGAAACAATCGCATAATCGCCGACCGTTACATGCCCCGCTAACACGGCAAAACCTGAGAGAATAATATGATCACTCAACACACAATCATGTCCGACATGAGCTGAAATGAGGAAAAGATTATGGTTCCCTATAATCGTCTTACTGCCAACAGCCGTCCCTCGGTTGACATTCGTATTCTCACGGAAAACATTATAATCCCCTACCTCTAAAAAAGTCGGCTCACCCGTATATTTCAAATCTTGGGTTTTTGTCCCAATCACACACCCTGGGGAAAATTCATTGCCTTTCCCAAAAGTGGAGGGTCCATCAAGAACCACATTACTATGTAAAATGCACCCCTCACCTAATCGGACTTTATCTCCGATCACGCAAAAGGGACCTACTTTAACATCCGACGCTAATTCAGCCCCCGGGTGAACAATGGAACTAGGATGAATGTCTGCCATGACGGGCGTCATTATGCCGTGACTCCCCTCCCTTAGCAAAGCTAAAAATAGACTGTTTCTAATTTACTTCGGCATCCGCATCCACACCAACCACTTCTGTTAGATAATAAATCTTGAAAAAGGGTTAGTCTCAACCCTGTGACATTTCTTTAGAGAGAGCTGGGGGCTGGGGGAGGACGGTGGTTTTTGACGAAATAATACTAATAATTTTACATGGAGTAGCTCTATTATTGCTACTCTCTATAAAGACAGGTGTACCGTTGCCTTGCTTAACATTCTTTTTATATTAAAAAAAATTGAGCGAGAGCGATGAAGATAAAAAATCACGAATATGGATATGTTTGACCCCATCGTAACTATTCTCAAAAGAACGTTCCCCTGATACAACAATTTTTGGGTAATTATCTCTAATTTTCAGGAGATTACCAAATTCTCGATAGATGGTCTCGGATGACGATAGCTCCATCGCCACTTGAACATAGAGAGTCTCACCTCCTCGCGTACAGACAAAATCGATCTCCTCTGTATTCATTGTACCTACTTTAACATCATAACCACAGAATAATAGATGATTGCAAACAAGATTCTCTAAACGTTTTGCCCTGTCTTGAGGTTTATATCCAGCAATCACATTGCGAATCCCCATGTTTTCAAAAAAATATTTTTCTCCTCGTTCAAAAAACTTTTTACCTACAATATCATATCGTCCTACTTGGTGGACAACAAAGGCTTCTGTCAAAGAATCTGCATATTCAGAGACTAAGGACGGTGACATCTTCACCTTTTGGCTTTTTAAAAAATCACTGATACTCTTTGATGAGAATAAACTACCAATGTTATTGGCAAGGAAGCGTACCAACTGTTCCAAAAAAATAGTATTGCGTATCTTATTGCGTTCCACGACATCACGTAAAATAATCGTGGAATATACGCTACTAATGTACTCCATTACTACGGCTTCAGTTAACGGTAAGTGAATCAGATAGGGTAACCCTCCAAAATGGATATATTTCTCAAGAGAATCATCATCATTAGATAAACAATGAAATTTCAAAAATTCAGGATATGATAAACTATAAATTCTAAACTCAACATATCGCCCACCCAATTCGTTAGCTAAATCACTCGAAAACATTTTAGAGTTACTGCCAGTGAGATAAATATCATTATGGTCATCTAAAGCAAGTGAACGAATGGCAATCTTAAAATCTTTAATCTCTTGAACCTCATCAATAAAGATATAGTTTTTTTTACCATTCACTAACTTCATAGAAATGTAATCATATAGCTCATGGTAAGAGATTATATCTACAAAATCTATGTCTTCTTTGTTGATATAAATAATATTCGCATTTTTTTCTTCGCTACGTATCAAATCTATCAATTGGAAAAGAATAAAACTCTTACCAACTCGACGATGACCTATCATCACTTTAACAATAGGTGTACGCATAAAGGGCTTTATTCGCTCAATATAGGTATCTCTACGATGCAGAATGCTAGGAAAATTTGCCATATCACTAATTCTATTTTCGACATACCTACGATAATAGTAAAAATCTACACTTATTGCAGGTATACCTGCAATATAGCCAATTGATTTGAGAAAGCAAGCGGTATCCCTCTTTTATTAGTGAGATAAGCGTGGGGGTGCTATTGAATTCTAATCTTTCACAATTTTCTCGAGGAGAGTTAAGAGAAAATCTGCAAAGTCGCTTTTTTGATGTAATCGATGATCTGAGAGATTCTTACGAAGATGAGCTAATCCTCCGTGCATATTAAAATTGCTGGGGAGTTTACCTTTCTGATAGTTAGGCACCAATGTTTGAAACAAAGGTTCGTATTCTTTAGCACACATCGGATTCTTAAAATGTCCCTGCTTAATGCAAATTTCACACCATTCTGCGGCTTTTTCAAAAGGAAGATGAAGAGAAAAGAAGTCCTCAAAATTCTGATGATTGAAGTAGAAACGTGGGAGCTTCTCTCGTTCTTTGTCATACAAAGTCTTGCCCTTGAGGGAATCGCGACAAAATAAATCCCAATCTGCAAAAAAGAAAACATTTCTCCCTTTTCCCAAATGTTGCGTCTTCCATTTATTTTTTAAGCAAGCAAAGGTGCCATTATCTGCTGAAAAAGCTTGAAAGGAAATCGGAATATCTTCCTCCGCCAATTCTTTATTCAATTCTTGCAAGTAAGCACATTCAGATTTTCCTTCACAAATCACATAGAAAACCTGTTGCATCGAATAGTCAGTCATAAGATTAGATATAGGGATAGGGAATGCCTTTGAAGGCACCCTCCATGTAACGTTTACGGAAGTTTGTGACGTTACGAATGCCTTCAAACTGAGAAAGTCGTCGCGCAGTTGTTCCTTTTTTTAATGTTTTGTTGACGATAGCGACCTCTGACACACGCATGAGATCATCATCTAAAAGATCAGTTGTATGGGTCGTAAAGATGAGCTGAGCATTCTCTTTATTATAGGTTTTATCTTTAAAAAGACGCACTAATTCCCGTACAATTAAGGGATGTAGCGAGCTATCAAGTTCATCAATGATGAGCGTATTTCCCTCTTCGAGCTCCATCAAAATAAGCGCTAAAACACCAAAAAGGATTTGAGTACCCTCTGATTCTTCCCGTAGGTTAAATTTGACTTCCTCTCCCTCAATATCCGTATGATAGGTATTGATTACCTCAAAGTGAACTTCGTCATCTTTCTTAAATTTTCCACCTGGCTCATCTTCAAAAGAATCATCCTCATCCTTTCGTTTAATTCTTTTATACTCAATTCTATTGATATTGATATCAAGACGTTGAATTGTTGTTGTAAATCGTTGTAGAATACTCTCATGATCTTTTTGCTGAGCATAGGAAGACAACATATTTAATCCCATCCCTAAAGGCAACTTATTGGTAGGAATAATAGTTATCTGTCTCTTCAAAAACTGATAAGCATTCGTTAGCATTGCATTCAACCCAGAGTAGTTTTCACCTATTCGTGAGAGATAAGGCATGTGTTGCTTTTTGGAATCAGAAGAACAACACTCTACCTCATAAATTTTGATGAGTCTCTCTTCCGAGTATTCTTCTTGAGCAAGAGATTTCAATTCAGGGGATGAACCTTGCTGAATGATATAAAGAGTATTCCCATCAACGCAAAGTGATTCACGAATAATCGTATCGACATTATAAATCAGAGCATACTTATACAGTGCTTGCCCATCAGTATAGTCGAGCTCAAAGATGGTTTCATGAAGCTCATTGTGGAGTTTATTAGGGTTATATCTTCCCTCGATGCCACTTCTAATGATTGAGTGGAGAGTAGCAAAGGCACGAATAATATTTGTTTTACCAGAGGCATTAGCACCATAAATCGCAACACAAGGAGCATAACGCCCTGTTTTATCACTAAGGAAAGGGAAGGTACTCATCTCTTGATAACCCCTTGGCGCAGAACCTTCATCGTATGTAAAGGCTATGTCCATATCGACTATAGAGCGAAAATTTTTAACGTATAACCGTGATATCATAATGCATAACTTGATTACCTTTTTATGATATCACAACAAATAAAACACGTCAACTTAAACAGTTTTTCTGTTTAAGTTGACGTGTTTTAAAAATAATAGTTTGTCTCCTATCCCCCGAATCCAGTTCTGCTCAATGCCTCGATGGCAGGGATCCATGGTTCCATGATGATGGCTAGTATTTCTGTCAGCATATAGAATAAGATCACCATGATAATGATGCGACGATAGGAGATACCGTATTCATTATTTGCATTTTTCTTAATCTCAACGATGGTTCCTAGTCGTTTGTCCCAAGGGGACATGCCACTTTTACGCGTGTACCACCATGAGAGGAGCATCATGATGGGGGAAAAAAGAGTAGTTACCATGCCCATCCCAAAGAAGAGGACATAAAAGGAGCGATAAAGTGCCCGTTGGACATTGAGTTTGTCCTCTTTGTGATCACACACGCGCATTCCTAGTATCCATTTCCCTGGGGTCGTCCCCCATAAGATGAGTGAGGCTGTCTCCAAGATGGGGAAAGGTAACCATACCCATGGATAAAACAGGGCTGGCGTAAATGCCATGCCATACAATCGAGCAACTCCAAAATACAGGATGCTGTATAAAAAAAGATCGAAGAAACGCGCCCAAAATCTCAAACTCAAGGGTGGTGCAACAAAGACTCTCACCTTATTCACTGGTGGGGGCACGATTTCATCAGCATCGAGAGCCAAACTATCTGACGAATTTGATAAATTTGACACCTCCGTTACGGAGTCATCGTCCTCACGTTCGCGTGCTTGCTGTTGTAGCTTTTTGAAATAATAGTCGAGGGCAGGCAATTCCTTCATGGGGAGCCAGTGCTCACAGCCCTGATGCCATGATTTCATCTCTGAGGTTAAATCCCCACGCTCCAGCATGGAGACAATCTCTACCACAGGCAAAGGACCACAACGCTGTTTTTTCTCTATCCAAAAAATATCCATAATCAATTATTCATTCTCTCGTTATCCATTACATACTACGCAACGCCTTCGCAGGGTCTTGATATGCCGTCACAATGGCAGGAATCACCGAGGCAATCACCACCATAATAAAGGCGCGTAAGCCCTGAGACACCAATTCAGCAGGATCCACCTCGGCAGGGATCTCTACCCCGTGGAAGTCCATGGGGAATGGGTCAAATCCAATGCCCGCAAGGCAAGTATGGATGCCAACGCGATATTCAAGCACCAATAAGCCAAGACCAATCCCCAGGATTGCCCCGACGATGCCAATAATCACCCCTTGCCATAAAAAGACGCCTATAATCTGCCATGGGGTCGCCCCCAATGCCTTCATCACGGCGAGTTCTTTTTTTCGCTGAATCGCCACAGTAAACATCACTGCCATGATACAAAAAGCGGCAATCAGAGCAATAAAGGACAAGACAAAGCTCATCATCATGCGCTCTCTCTGCATTAACGAAAACCAGGCGCTATATTTCTCCTTCCACGATTCGGTGAGCCATGAGGACTCACCTTTTGCGAGAGGCATCGCCTTTTGAATGAGGGGTAAAATTGCTTCAATATTGTAGGGGTCATCGACTCGAACGGCAATCCCCTGCACAAAATCATCATTAAAGCCCACGAGCTCTTGCCCAATCCCCAATGGGATAAATAAATCAGGACTCACGACGTGTTGCGATGCTTGATAGATACCGATGACCTCAAGGTCTTTGGGGAGGATGAGCCCCTTGATTGTGCGCATACTTGCCAAATCTTCTGTATCCTTATTGATCGTATTTAACTCATTGATCGTCGTTAACCATTGCTTCGCCGTACCTTGAGGCATCACCATCTTGCCATCGGCACGCAGAGTCTCATCCTCGGGTAAATAACAAATATTGAGAATCGTCGTGAGCTGCTCTCTCTCTTTAGGGCGACACTTCTCCGACATCAATGCCTCGACAATCTCACTTGCGCGAGCCTTATCCTTAAGATTCCACAATTCACCATCCGTGGTCGTTTGTGCCCGTTTGCCAATCTCTTGCAACTCCTTGAGTTTCTCGCCACATTTCACCGATAAAAGCGGTCTATCCATCTGTGCGTAGGTCTCGGAAATATCTTGGAAGTTACGCGTCGTGTACACTCTCAATTGATCGCCAACCGACACTCTCAAACTATCGGCTACGAGGGATGAGACGACGACTTTTTCCCCCATATCGAGATCAAAACTCCCCTCACGAATCAATCCTTGGAGCTCCGCCATCTGTTGCTTGTTCTCCGTATCAATCGCACGGAAATAACAGGGCTTTTGCATCCCATTAGAATCCACTAGCGCATAATCCTCAACCAATGCATACGACGATTGCACACCAGGCACCTTGCTCGCTACCTCGGTCAACTGACGCCAGTCAGCAATCGTCCCTCTCATGCCCTCTATCGGGCAATAACTCACCTGGACATGCGGTGAATACCTCAATAATCGCCCCTGAATATCCTTCTGTAAGCCCCCCATCACCGACAAGACAATCACCAAAACCATCACCCCCAGAGCAACCCCCAATAAACAAATCAACGTAATTACCGAGAAATAAGTGCGCAGAGGATTCAAATAGCGCAAAGCCAACGAAAGGCTCATATAACGACTTAACGGACTCTTCATAAACGTGGGGCACAGCATGAGGGAAGAAATCGCGATTTCCAAGGACAAAAACCTCTTCATTACGTAAAAAGGGGAGGAAAGCATCCTCTCCTCCCCTTTCAGGTAAATCAAAATTCATGAGGTCATCAAGACTCTCACGAATGAGTCCTTAGTCTTTCTTCTCGTCAGCCATCTTGCCTGAGGTGAAATACTCTTCAATCTCTTCAAGAGTACGTCCCTTCGTTTCTGGGAGGAAGAAGGTAACAACGATGAAGTAAACAACGGTAATCCCACCAAGAGTAAAGAACACGCCATGATAGCCACAACTGCCAACCCAAGGGAGGAAGGAACCAGCAATGACGGTCGAGACCAATTGGTTAATGAGCAAGGCAATTGCCATCCCGTTAGAACGAATGCGCGTAGGCATCAATTCAGACAGAGCCAGCCAGACACATACGCCAGGACCCGTTGCATAAAAGGCAATGAAGATCACAAAGCAAAACATGATGCTCCACCCCATGGTCATCGAAGGCTTCTCTCCCAACTCGGCTTTTACAATCGAGACGGGCTTCAAATTCAAGGCTTTTTCGCCATCAACTAGGATAAATTCACCATCCTTGACAATGGGGTTGGTTGCATCAGACTCAGCAGGAATCTTGATCGTATTGATCACGGTTGTACTCTTCCCATCCTTATGCTTCTTCACCGTAGAAAAGTCGGTTACTGCCAACTTAGTCGAGGAACCCATCAAGAATTGATACCATGCTGGGTTAACCACAGGTTGGTCGTAGGTCACAATCAACTGGAGATTGGTCGCATCGACATCCTTCAGCTTGTCGGGAATCAATGAAGCCACAACTGGACTAGATTTTTTCAATTCGAGAGATAAATCCTCAACACCCTTTGCCGAGAGCTTTTTAGCAAATGCGTCTTGGACGGCAGGAGCTTGTTGAGCAAGGAGTTTTTCGATAGCTGGGGTTACATCAACGCGTTCCTTCTCAATGTTATTGAAAAGGATACCCGTACCAATCAAACCAACCACAATACCAGATGTCCCGATTTTTAAGAGATATTTACGCCCCTTCTTATCCACCAACATCATGGCAACAATCGTCATCAACATGTTGACAACCTTAATCGCCATATCGGCAAAGTTGGCAGTTGAGCCCTCTAAGCCACCTTGTTGAAAGACCTTAACCGAGTAATTCAAAACAGAGTTGATCCCCGTCGCCTGAGTAAAGGCGAGGATGAGCACGGCAAGGATGAAGGGATAAACGTATTTGCGTTGGAAAATGCTTTCTCCGCTGCTGTTCTGTGCTTTTAGCTCAGCTACCTTGCGCTTTTCCTCATCTTCCATGCTGACCATTTCGTCATACACTTCTTTAGCACGGACATCACCATAACTACGGATAAGCACCTTCATCGCATCATCTTTACGCCCCTTGCGGAACAGATGACGAGGAGATTCACTCAAACGGAAGGAACCAAAGAATAAGCACAAGCCAGGAACGGCACATACCCAGAAAATAGACTGCCATGCAATCATTTGAGCTGTTCTCAATGATTCAGGAGTCATCTCGGCGGCTTCTTTAACGCCATCCACATATTGAGAGGCAACAACCCCAACAATCGATGCAAAAACGAGACCAACCGTCAGTAAAAACTGAAACATCCCCGTCCCCTTACCGCGCTGGTCGGCACTGAGACATTCTGCTAAATAGAGAGGCACAACAACGCCGACAATACCAGCACTCGCCCCCTGTAAAATACGACCAAATAACATGATCGCAAAGTTACCCATCGAGAAACAAATCACGGGGATACTCAACGTAAATAAGGCAGCTGCAATCGTAATGAGCGCCTTACGACCCCACTTATCTGCGAGGAACCCCGCAAATAGAGAGGATAGCACACTACCAAACAACACGGCAGCTACCACCTGGGATAACTGCGAAGGGCCAAACCCTGCCGTCTCTTCAATATACGGCAACGCCGCAGCAATCACGCCTACATCCACGCCGTAAAGCAGGCCGCCCAATCCGGCCATCGTCAGGAGGTAACGCATGTACTTCTTTGCTGAGGCT
>JAVXPO010000052.1:0-14046 GCA_036644695.1 Akkermansia sp.
TATCCCTCTAATATGCGTTCCTTGGGATTCGCATTAGGGTAGCGCGCCATCTTCTGCAATTTACCATCAATAAACAGAGAATCAACGAGGGTTCCTTGAGGGATAGATGCCTTCATGATGCCCTTCTGATAAGGAGTCCAGGTAAGAGCCAGCGTTTGGGCACCACTGATGACCGCCTGACGAGGATGATGCGCCTTAATGGTCAAGTGTGAGTCCTCTGGATGAAGGACAAGTGGCTTTTTTAAAGAGTATATCCCATCATCTAGCAAAATTGTATTGTGCTTTTCCCCTTGTTGTTTTTTGACTCGTGCTAAATTGCATGCACCTTGGAGAGATTGCAAGGGGGCCTCACGAGTCCCAGCTTGAGAATCATTGCCAGAGCGAGATACATAAATATCGGCAGCATCTGCAACTGACATCCCTCCAGCTAAAAGGACAGAGGCAACATGGAGGGGAATAGGGGAAAATCTCATAACTTATCAAATGAAGGTCTCATACATACTAATCTCTACTCTCTATCCTTTCAATAAGAATACACATATCTTCCTAACTCTGTGTATTTCCCATCGAGTATACGCAAAAAGGCTGTCTTGTATTTCTACAAAACAGCCTTTTTTAAGAACCGCTAATGCGGTGTTCCTTAAAGAACTTCTGGTGCCAACGAGACAATCTTCATGAACTTCTTCTCACGGAGTTCACGAGCCACTGGCCCGAAGATACGGGTACCGCGTGGGTTATTGTCTTTGTCGATGAGGACAATTGCGTTCCCGTCGAAACGGAGAACGGAACCATCATCACGGCGAATTGGAGCGGCGGTACGTACGATAACGGCACGGACGACACTGCCCTTTTTCACTGAGGCGGTAGGAATGGATTCACGGATGTGAGCCGTGATGATGTCGCCAATATGAGCTTGGCGAGTGCGTTTGCCGAGAACGCCGATCATTTTCGCAGAGCGAGCACCGGTGTTGTCTGCAACTTGCAGAGCTGTTTCCATCTGGATCATTGTATCAAATCTCCTTTGTGTAAATAGTTAATTGGGGTGTTTTAGTGGGTGATCACTTCAACCAGTTTCCAGCATTTCATTTTGGAAAGGGGGCGCGTTTCAATAATGCGCACCTTATCTCCTACTTTAGCTGTATCATTCTCATCGTGAGCGTAGAATTTTTTGCTCTTCTTCACGATTTTCTTGAACTTGGGGTGGGGAACGCGGGCAATGTATTCAACAACGATGGTTTTATCCATCTTGATTGATGTTACCACGCCCACACGCGTCTTACGAAGGCCTTCTGGCTTATCCGTTTCGGGTTGTTCGCTCATTGTTTTGTCTCAAATGTAATATGTTCGGACGGTACCGGAAGGATTATTTGTCAGCAGCTTCACCCTGAATAGTGAGAGCGCGGGCAAGGTCATTGCGGACGGTGCGGATTCTTTGGTTATTTTCCAACTGGCTGGTAGCCTGTTGCATGCGGAGATTGAAGGATTCTTCACGGAGGTTGCGGATGAGCATTTCTAGCTCTTTCGCAGACATCGCACGGAGATCCTTAGCTGTATTCGTCTTGGACATTAAAGTTAGTCTTTCCTAGTTAGGTTTGTTTAACGGACGATGAAGCGAGTGCTAATGCCGAGCTTGTTAGAAGCAAGGCGGATAGCTTCGCGAGCCTGAGATTCAGGCACACCACCGACTTCGAAAAGAATGTTACCAGGGCGCACAACGGCTACCCAGCCTTCAACAGCACCTTTACCTTTACCCATACGGGTATCTGGTGGGCGAGAGGTGAAGGACTTCTGAGGGAAGATGCGAATAAATACTTTACCTTTACGTTTGAGGTAACGGTTAATAGCAATACGGCATGCTTCGATTTGATTATTGGTGATCCATCCACGATCAAGGGTCTGAAGACCGAATTCGCCGAAGGCAACCGTGGTTCCGCTTGACGCGTTACCTGAACGGCTACCGCGGTGCATTTTGCGGTGCTTCACTCTTTTGGGCATTAAGGGCATAGTCTAATTCCTCCTAGTGATTAATGTTAAATTGTCCGTCCGTTTATGCACGGGGTTCACGTTCGCGACGGGGTTCACGGGAGTCACGATCACGACGGGGTCCACGAGGTCCAGAAGGGCGATTGCCCTGTTGTTGTTGACCTGCTTCTTCCGGGCGTTTGTTTACCCAGCATTTGACACCAATGATGCCATACACGGTACGAGCTTCAGCAAAACCGTAGTCGATTGGGACACGGAGTGTTTGAAGAGGTACTTTACCTTCGCGGTACCATTCGGCACGAGCGATATCTGCACCACCAAGACGACCACCGCAACGAATACGGATACCTTCGGCACCACGTTCCATAGCGATTTGAACGGCACGTTTCATAGCGCGGCGGAAAGAGACACGACGTTCAAGCTGTACGGCTACGTTTTCAGCAACCAGTTGAGCGTCCGTTTCTGGGCAGCGAATTTCGACGATGTCGATGTTGACTTGCGTTGCAGCACCACAGATAACCTGTAGTTCTTGGCGCATTTTTTCGATTTCTTCGCCCTTGCGACCGATGACAAGACCGGGACGCGCTGTGTGGACTGTAATGCGGACACTGTTCCAAGCACGTTCAATGACGATGCTCGCGACAGCGGCAGTCATCAAGCGGCTCTTGATGTACTTACGCATTTGAAGATCTTCGTGCAGTTTGGCGGAATAATCCTGCCCTGTGGCATACCATTTGGAACGCCAGTCTTTATTGACCGCAAGACGGAATCCGATCGGATTTACTTTCTGACCCATGATTTTTAGTTCAGCTAATGTTTTTGATTAAGTTGGATTTCAGCCTTCTGTGCTGGCCAGAATGACGGTGATGTGTGCAGTGCGTTTACGGATCATGTTAGCGGATCCACGAGCACGCTGCATAGTGCGGCGCATAGTGGGGCCTTCATCGACCGTAACGGACTTAACAATTAATTCATCAACAGAGAGCTCTTTATTGTTCTCGGCATTAGCGAGAGCAGACTTGAGTGTCTTGTTGAGTAAGTATGCGCCTTTTTTGGGCGTAAAGGTTAAAATGTCGGTAGCTTGGGAAACGCTCAATCCTTGGATTTCGCGCGCGACGTCACGCATCTTCTTTGCAGAGATTCGTACGTATTTTGTAACAGCTTTCACTTCCATGGGTATATCCTCGTAGTGCGGGTTGGTTTTAGAAAAGGTGATAATTTAGTCGATAGTCTTTACTGAGGCAGAATCACCCAAACGTACAACTTCCGTTGGCGTCTGGAGTTTCTGAACGAGCGCGCCACAAACTTCCTTGCGGATGTCTGTAACGACGGCTTCTCCGATGGTTTGCGCTCCACGGGTGATCTTTAAGGGCATCCCGACTCGCATCCCAGCAGTGCGCCCTGCATTCAGTACCAGCAAACCGGAGTCTGTGTCAATACTCAATACGAGAGATTCTGCCAGATTGCCTGCACCATCTCGAGCAGGTTGTTGTCTGAATCCAAGAATGGAGTCAAGTTCACGCAGCGAACTTTCGACTGCGGAGCGTGATCCCGAATCCTCGGAAATGGCTTGTTTCATGTAAGCGATGATTGATCCTGAGAGTTTAACCGATACCTGCTCCATTTTTTGAACACGTTGATTCAAAAGACCGAGGTCAGATACCGCCTGCACAAGACGTTCTTCGCTATTACCGAGCGCTGCGCCACCTAAAGCATCCATTCTCGCACGGATCTCAGCCAATTTGGTTGATGCTTCATCAGCATCTTTCCTAGCTTGGGCATAAGATACACGCAATGTGGCGTTTTGCTTTTCGAGGCGCTCGATTCTGCGCGTCAGTTCTGTCTGGCTTGTTTCTTCCATGGCGTTGGCGCACGTACCAACCAGCATTGATGCGGTTAGTAAGCTCGTTATGGACATGGAAGAAAAAGAAGACATTGTTAGAGATTAACTATTGATTACTTCTTGCCGATACCGCCGTGCGCCTTAAAGACACGCGTCGGAGCGAATTCGCCAAGTTTGTGACCGACCATGTTTTCTGTAACGTAAACAGTCGCAAATGATTTGCCGTTGTGTACGAAGAAAGTGAGCCCGACAAAGTCAGGAGTAATCATGGATGCACGGCTCCAAGTTTTGATTGGCTTGCGTTCTTTGGTCGCGAGCGTCGCATCAATTTTGATGAGTAGCTTTTGACTAACGAAAGGGCCTTTTTTGAGGGAACGTCCCATATTAAATAATCCTTATTTGATTGAGGGTGAAAATTACTTAGCGTTACGGCGTTGGACGATGACAGAGTCGCTCTGCTTGTGCAGACGGCGTGTCTTCTGACCTTTGACGTGACCCCAAGGTGATTTGAGGTGTTGACGACCACCACCGGACTTGGACTTACCTTCACCACCACCATTGGGGTGATCCACCGGGTTCATACACATACCACGGACGGTAGGACGTACACCCATCCAACGAGTACGACCAGCTTTGCCGGATACTTCGTTCATGTGTTGAGTGTTGCCAACCTGACCGATTGTGCAGAAGCAGTTTTCGTCGAAGCGACGGATTTCGCCTGAAGGCATCTTGAGCAGTGCATAACCAGGTTCGCGGTTAGCGACTACTGCTTGTTGACCAGCAGAACGAGCAATCTTACCACCAGAACCTGGACGGATTTCGATATTGTGTACCGAGGTACCCAAGGGAACGTTCTTCAAGACGGTTGCATTACCTACTTTAGGGGCAACGGTCAGACCGTTTTCCACCTTGGCACCCACTTCGAGACCGACAGGAGCAAGGATGTAGGATTTGACGCCGTCAGCATACTGGATCAAGGCGATACGGCAGCTACGATTAGGATCGTATTCAATCGCAAGGACTGAAGCGGATACGTCGAATTTGTTACGTTTGAAATCAACGAGACGATATTGGCGTTTGTGCCCACCACCAATGTGACGGGTAGTGATGCGACCATTATTGTTACGTCCACCAGACTTTTTAAGAGCGCTGCAAAGGCTCTTTTCTGGGGTAGACTTGGTGATCTCGTCGAATGTAGACCAAACCTTATAGCGGTTTGATGGAGTTACAGGCTTATATGACTTAAGGGACATGATGACTCTTCCTTCCTAAATGGGTTATACGAGATCGAGGGTTTCACCAGCGGCAAGACGGACATAGGCCTTCTTCCAGCTAGGTGTGCTACCAGCGTCTGCGCGACGCTTGCGTCTTTGCTTGCCGTCGTAGTTGGCGGTACGCACAGAGGCGACCTTTTTGCCAAATACTTTTTCGACAGCTTGCTTGATTTCAATCTTAGTGGCTTTGCATTGAACTTCAAAAACGATTTCACCTGCAACTTCGTGCAGAAGGGTCGCCTTTTCGCTGATGCGTACCTTGTTGATGACTTGGTAAATATCTTTCATACTCTTAGGCGGTGCGGCTTGCGAGGGTTTCTAATGCGCTTTCAACAAAGATTACAGCATTAGCGTGCATAAGTTGCTCAATATTGACTTCAGCAGCCGTCATCAGAAGGACATTCTGGACGTTGCGTCCGGCAAGATAAGTAGATTCATCAAATGAAGCAGAAACGATGATGACTTTTTTGGCATCAGTCAATTCCTTGACTGCGGCAACAAAGCTCTTGGTTTTGCCGTCTTCGACGGAGAATGAAGCAATCGTGCTCACATGACCAGCGGAGATCAAGTCACCCAAGACGCGGCGAAGAGCCAAACGACGGGTTGATTTGTTCACCTTCTTGGAGTAGTCGCAGGGGCGAGGTCCAAAGACCACACCACCACCAACCATGATGGGAGCGCGTTTGTCGCCGTGACGGGCATTACCAGTGCCCTTTTGACGAAAGATTTTTTTATTGCTACCACTGACTTCACCACGAGTTTTTGTATTGGCTGAACCGGTACGACGGTTAGCCTGATACGCAACGATGAGGTCGCGAACAGCTTGGGAGCCTTTATCACTGACAACTTGGATGTTGGCAGCGGCAGCAGCTTCTAATGTAAGGGTATTTGCGGACATGGACAGGGTTTCCTATTTGGTCTGAGTTACTTGACCTGTTTTTTCACGGCCGGGCGGATGACGAGGTAGGAACCACGAGCACCTGGGACAGGACCAGAAATGAGAATGACGTTATCTTCGGAACGAACTTGCATGACCTTGAGGTTTTGCACGGTACGATGAAAGTTACCATGTTGCCCAGGCATTTTTTTGTTTTTCCAAACACGACTAGGGGTTGAACTGCAACCAACAGAACCAGTACGACGATGCATCATGGAACCATGAGCTGCCGGTGAGCCGTGGAAGTTGTGGCGTTTCATAGCACCCTGGAAGCCACACCCTTTGGATGTGCCGATGACGTCAACCCATTGACCATTTTCAAAGAGGTTTGCGCCGGGATGTTCAGCTCCTTCTGCGGGGAGCTCGGAAGCTTCTACGCGGAATTCTTTGATCATCTTTGCAGGTGATACGCCGAGTTTTTTAAGATGTCCGGCGACAGGTTTGGAAAGGCGACTTTCCTTCTGTGCGTCGAATGCGATTTGGATTGCGGTGTAGCCTTCCTTAGCAACTGTCTTTTGCTGAGCAAACGTGTTGCCTGCAACGTCGATGACGGTTACGGGAATCATGGCACCCGTCTCCTGGTCGAACAAGCGGGTCATGCCGACCTTTTTACCGATAAGTCCTAGAGCCATTGTTGTAGTATTTTTCTATTAATGTGTTCTATCTCTACACCAATTAGATGTGGATTGTAATATCAACACCTGCTGGGAGATTGAGCTTTTTGAGCTCATCCACCGTGCGAGCGGTCGGATCGACGATGTCGAGCAAACGCTTGTGGGTGCGGATTTCAAATTGTTCTGCCGATTTTTTATTAACGTGGACGGAACGGTTCACTGAGAACTTTTCGATACGTGTCGGGAGGGGGATCGGACCAACTACTTTGGCACCCGTGCGCTTAGCGGTCTCCACAATTTCTTGTGAAGAGCGATCAATGGCGCGGGAATCAAAAGCGCGAAGGCGAATGCGGATTTTGGGGCTTTGCATGAACGTGCGGTGCTTAATTATTAACTCTATAAACTACTATTATTTGCCTCGTTCGGTAACAATTGTGTTAACGATATTTTGGGGCACTTGCTCAAAGTGGGAGGGCTCCATGGAATAGGAAGCGCGACCACTAGAGAGCGTACGAACTACTGTGGAATAACCGAACATTTCAGCCAAAGGCACGGATGCCTTAAGGATACAGGCGTTAGCCTTATTTTCCATACTGGCGATTTGTCCGCGACGGCGATTTAAGTCACCCATGATGTCACCCTGATAGTCGGTCGGAGTCGTAACTTCGACGCCCATGATGGGTTCCAACATGAAAGGAGCAGCCTGCTTAAAGGCGTCCTTCATGGCAAAAATAGCAGCCATTTTGAAGGCGTTTTCGTTGGAGTCAACTTCGTGATACGAACCGTCAACAACTTTAACGTGTACATCGACCACAGGATATCCTGCAATGATGCCAGTCGTCATGGCTTCATTAAGCCCTGCGTAAACGGCATTCATGTATTCCTTAGGAATAGCACCGCCGACGACCTTGTTCTCAATGGTGAGACCCTTACCGCGTTCGTTAGGAGTAACGTCGATGACAACGTGACCATATTGACCACGACCACCAGATTGCTTAACGAGTTTACCATTACCATGAGCTGGCTTGGCAATACTTTCACGATAGGCGATTTGGGGTTTACCCACATCAGCTTCTACCTTAAACTCACGCATCAAGCGGTCAATAATGATTTCCAAGTGGAGCTCACCCATCCCTGAGATGATGGTTTGTCCTGTTTCTTCGTCAGTTTTGACTTGGAAAGTGGGGTCTTCTTCTGAGAGACGACCCAAGGCATTGGACATTTTTTCTTGGTCGGCCTTGGTCTTAGGTTCTACTGCCAAAGCAATAACTGGTTCCGGGAAGGTCGGGGGCTCAAGCACCATATCGTTATCGTCGCAAGTGAGGGTATCACCTGTTGTGGCGTTACGAAGACCAACAATAGCGGCAATGTCGCCAGAATAAACGGCGTCAACGTCGGTATGTTCGTCTGCTTGAATCTGAATGAGACGTCCTACACGTTCCGTCTTACGGGTACGAGGATTATAAATGGTATCACCCTTTTTGATGACGCCAGAATAAACACGGATGAAAATAAGTTTACCAACAAACTTGTCAGCCCATAATTTAAAGGCGAGAGCTAATGGCTTCTCGGCATCACTTGCCTTGATCTCATACTTGATCTCAGGGTCAATTGTGCTTTCAGCTTCGGCGCTCTTAGCTTCCAATGGTGATGGGAGGTAATCGACAACAGCATCAAGGAGGTATTGGACACCCTTGTTTTTGAATGCAGAACCACCAGCAACGGGAACAAACAAGTTGTCAATTGTTGCACGACGAATAGCCTTTTTGAGGTCTTCTGCCGTGATCGGTTCTTCCATGAGGAACTTCTCACCAAGTTCATCATCTACGTCAGCAACGCGAGAGATGAGCTCATGATAAGCATGGTCAGCCTGCTCTTTTAATTCAGCAGGGATTTCGATAATATCGTAGGTAGAGCCAAAACGGTCATCATCTTTATACATGATGGCTTTTTGGTTGACTACGTCAATTTGACCACGAAGCGTATCTTCAGAACCGATAGGAATCAAAACAGCTGCGGCATTTGCTCCGAGCTTATTTTGAATATCATCAAGAACATCAAAGAAATTGGCACCAGTACGGTCCATCTTGTTAACGAAGCACATGCGAGGAACGCTGTATTTCGTTGCTTGACGCCAAACAGTTTCTGTTTGTGGCTGGACACCAGCTACACCACAGAAGACAACGATCGCACCGTCAAGTACGCGAAGAGAACGTTCCACTTCAGCAGTAAAGTCAACGTGCCCTGGGGTGTCGATCACGTTAATCTGGAATTGTTCGCCTTCAAATCTTTTGTAGATACTGGCGTCTTTGAGTTGTTTCCAATTGGTGGTAACAGCGGCGGAGGTAATGGTGATACCACGTTCGCGTTCTTGAGCCATCCAGTCAGTCGTGGCTGCGCCGTCATGCACTTCCCCGATTTTGTGAATCATACCCGTATAGAAAAGGATACGTTCGGAAAGGGTTGTTTTGCCGGCGTCAATGTGGGCGGAGATACCGATGTTACGGTAGCGCTCGAGGGGGGCCTTGCGGTTGGGACTATTTACGTTGTCGGACATTGCTGTTCTGTGTAAGAAGTTCTCGGGGATGAGGAATAGGGAATCACGGTAGTCTCCATTCGGTGACTACCGTTAACATATTTACCAGCGGAAGTGAGCGAAGGCACGGTTGGCTTGAGCCATCTTATGCACATCATCACGTTTGCGGACGGAAGAGCCTTGATTATTGGCGGCTTCCTTGATTTCATTTGCCAGAGCCTTATGCATTGGTACACCTTTACGGCTACGTGCATAATTGACAATCCAGCGCATGGCAAGAGATTCGGAACGATCGGGGGCAACTTCCAAGGGGACTTGGTAAGTAGCACCACCAACGCGGCGACTCTTCACTTCAACGCGGGGTTTCGCGTTTTCAATGGCGCGAGTGATGACCTCAAGAGGATCAACACTGTCGGTGCCTTCATTGGCAAGATCGATTGCAGAATAAACGATACGTTCGGAAAGTGAGCGCTTACCGCTCAACATGACCTTACTGATCAATTTACCAACGAGTGTGCTATCGTAACGAGGGTCACGACGCTCAATTTTTCTATAGACGCGTTTACGGCGGGCCATGGTATCAAATATTGAAAATTAATTTAGTGGGCTAATAAGTTATTTCTTAGCTGCTCCTGCTTTGGGGCGTTTAGCACCATACTTGGAACGGGCTTGACGACGTTTGTCTACACCAAGGCAGTCTAATGCGCCTCGAACGATGTGATAACGTACACCCGGTAAGTCCTTTACACGACCGCCACGAATAAGGACGATGGAGTGTTCTTGGAGATTGTGCCCTTCACCGCCAATATAGGCAATAACTTCTTCCCCGTTCGTTAAACGAACTTTGGCTACCTTACGGAGAGCAGAGTTAGGCTTCTTGGGGGTACGCGTCATTACTTGAAGGCATACGCCACGACGCTGGGGGCAGTTATGAAGAGCGCGAGACTTGGATTTCTCTTCCGGAGTAATGCGTCCTTTGCGGACGAGCTGATTGATAGTCGGCATGTTTTCCTGCTTGGTTTTTGTTCGTCGGTGGTGGTACCCGGACAAGTCGAACGACCCTTTAACAGGAATCGGCCTTTTTTCCGGAGGCACACCCGATAGAAAACGTATTTCTTGCACCCTACGGTGCCGTGTGGACAACCAATATACAGTAAAATCTCATTCTGACAAGGCTTTTCTAAAGAATTTTTTATTTTTTTATACCAATTCACAACTCACTATTTATCAATGAGCTAAACGTACTAGCAATAGAGAGCCGCTCAAATTTAGTATAAAAAATATCCGTCTCAGAGCAATTCTGAGGCGGATATTTGAGAAAAATAGTAAATAATTTATTTTTTTGAAGCGAGCAAATTATGCCCTGACATTTCCTCTGGGAGGGCAAGTCCGAGGAGAGCGAGCATCGTTGGGGCAATGTCGGCAAGGATACCATCGTTCAAAATGACATCATCTTTATCAGCCCCGACATAAATCAGATCAACGAGATTAATCGTATGAGCCGTATTGGGCGATCCATCAGCATTGCGCATATGTTCACAGTTGCCGTGGTCAGCAGTAATGAGAAGCTTACCCCCAAGAGCCAACACGCGCTCAACGACGAGCTTCAATGATTGATCGACTGTTTCACAAGCTTTGATCCCCGCCTCGACAAAACCAGTATGACCGACCATATCGGGATTCGCAAAGTTGAGAATAGCCACATCGTATTTCTCAATTGCCTCAACAAATTTTTCAGCAACCCCCTCAGCACTCATCTGAGGCTTTAGGTCATAAGTGGCAACTTCTCGCGGAGATGGGACGAGGATACGATCTTCGCCAGGGAACTGCGTCTCAACCCCACCATTAAAGAAAAAGGTGACGTGCGCATACTTCTCCGTCTCAGCAATACGTAGCTGAGTCATATTCGCCTCTGCAATGATTTCACCCATGATATGAGTCAACTCTTCGGAGGCAAAAATAACGGGTGAGGGATACTTTGCGTCATATTCCGTAAGGGTCACATAGTGAATCTTTGGTTGCACCTCACGCTCAAATCCATCAAAGCCAGGATACAAAAATGCCTCTGACATCTGACGAGCACGGTCAGCGCGGAAGTTAAAGAATAAGACAACATCCTCGTCACGAACGCGTTGCTCATTACCATAGGCAAAAATACCTGGCTTGAGGAATTCATCCATCTCTTTCTCCGCATAACGACTCTCGATATATTCGTGAGGCGTACATGTACATTGTTCTCCACGACCGAGTATAATCGCATCCCATGCCAGCTTATTGCGATCCATGCGTTTATCACGATCCATGGCATAAAAACGACCAATGACCGTGATAATTTTTGCGCCATACGGAGCAATGGCATCTTCCAATTGCTTCATATAGCCAACCCCACTTGTCGGCGAAGTATCGCGACCATCCGTAATGGCATGGATGCAAATATCGCGCACGCCTGCTTCATAAGCGTATTTAACTAACCCGATCAAATGATCAATGTGACTATGCACACCACCATCACTCACGAGACCCATCAAATGCAAACGACTCGTTTTTGCTTGGGTAAATGCAGTTTTTAACGTGGCATTTGCAGCCAATGACCCATCGGCAATCGCATTGGAAATGCGACAGAGATCCTGAAAAACAACGCGTCCAGCACCCAAATTCAAGTGCCCTACTTCAGAATTCCCCATCTGACCCTCAGGCAATCCGACAGCACTACCTGAAGCTCCTAACATACTATGAGGATACGTTTTGAGCAATTCATCAGTAAATGGTGTTTTTGCCAAAACAGTGGCATCACCATATTCTTTTGCTACAGAAGGTCCCAAAGGATTGCGACCCCAACCGTCACGAATGACAAGTACGACTGGCTTTTTAGACATGCCACTCTCATACAGGATTCCAAGCCTTTTGCAAAGTCCAAAATCCCAAGCTAATCCTTTACTTGCCCTTCGTTTTATCTTGTTGCCCTTGTAACTTGCTTAAAGGTGGTGCCTCTCTCCCTACTGAGTCATCTTTGAGCAAAAGATCCTTTTTCGGATAAACTCGGAAGGCAATACCACTTTTCTTTTTTTGCCATGCCTCAAAAAGGATACCGACTGTATTCTGATCAATATTGACTAAATCAGAATACGCGACATCTCCCTCAAAAACCATTTTTTGGAACGGCCATGTTTTACCCCCATCGCCCGAGGCACGAATAGCCAATTGCTGACGACGACGAGGCAGAGCAGTCGGATTGGAGAAAAAGAGCCTCCCCTTCCCCGTATAATCTCGAATCACAGATCCTTGACAACGCGGACAAGTCAAGATGGCATCATGCTCTAGCTCCGACCACGTTGCGCCACCATCGCTACTATAGCGCACGCCACGCATCCCCTTACTATCCGTCTGCATGCGCATATTATGCACGAGCTTATCTGGGGCAATCTCGGCAATCTTGCTCTCATTTGAGCCCTTGCCTGCCGTACTCCCCAAGCTCCATGTTTTGCCATGATCATCAGAATAAAAACAATGAGCATAATACACTTTTTTTGAATCGCTATGATTGGCGGGTATCACGAGTCGCCCCTTATACTTACCCTCTAATATTTGAATGCCAGCCCCAGGCCCCGTTGCATACCAACGCCAATCAGGGAGACGGACTTGTGTACTGATATTCTCACGGGCACTCCATGTCTTGCCGTCGTCATCAGAATATTGAGAATACACCTCGCGCGTTGCCTTGCCGTCCATAACCTCACCCTCACTCGATACAGAACCACAGGAAAGTAAATAAATACGTCCCGTTTTTAGATCAACAACTGGAGCAGGATTGCCACACTGATAATCTCCATCAGTCTGCACGACAAAGAGAGGCGACCACGTCTTACCCCCATTTGTCGAGCGAGAGGCAACAATATCCATATTCCCGTGATCAGCGGAACTATTCACGCGCCCCTCTGCAAAGGCAATCAATGTCCCTGCCTTTGATTTCACTATTGCAGGAATCCGATAAGTGTGACATCCATGCGTGCCTGATTGGAAAACATAATCCAAGGGAGCATCCGCCACAGTCGAGTTCACTTGCCCAGCCATCGCCGATAAGGAACAACACACAGATATTAAAACGAGGAAATTTCTCATAAGTATTAAAAACGTTCTTCTATTATACTAAAAAACAAGATATTATCTTACATCAATAATTCAAGATTCTTTCGTTCATTGAGAGGAATAGGCATTTTGCCCCCCCCTGAACCAACTCTCACGACAGTATAAGCCCCATCTAAAACAAGACGCGTACCACAGCTCACCTCGACCACCCATTCCAGAGACGACACACCAATTTTACAGGGTTTAATACAAACGCTTAGCTCCTCATTTAATGCCCCTGATGAGCGATAATTAATATCAAGATGCACGCGAGGCCATCCGCAATCGCGAGAGAGCACAGCAATCCCAACAGATCTCAATGCCTGATGCTCCGCCTCTTCCACAATACAAAGCAAACGAGAAAAATGAGCAACGCCAGACGCATCTGTATCCGCAAAAAAAACGCGACGTTTATAAATAAAGCAGGGTTCGTCCATCTTGTTACCAACGATAAGTCAAATTGAGCCAAATGAAAAGCAACAATTTTGCGCCCATGAACATAAGAATTATTCGTCGAGCTTGATTCAGAAAAAAGCATCAAGTGGTAACCTGCCCCGTCTTTCTGAACCTTCCCCCATATCCCCCAAAGCACCGCCCAAAATTAAGATTGTCAATTTATCGTACAGTGAGCCCGCCTCATCGGCTCTCCAAACGTTTTTCTGCGGGGGGATGAAGTGGCGCTTGACGCCGAGTTTTTCCCAGACGGGTATCTGGTGGTAGAGCTCGGCTCCCGC
>JAVXPO010000053.1:0-13092 GCA_036644695.1 Akkermansia sp.
ATCGGATTGCTAATCCGGTAATTGTATCAAGTACAATAAGTTATGCTATTGTGGTGTCTATGGGATAATAAAATTTGGGATTTTTTGGGAATTAAAAAATAAGGAGGTGCTGAAATTATTTTTTTGAGGGCTTGCTTGTAATGACTATTCTGTGAGTGCTTTTGATTGCGGATGTGTATTTAGGGGTGTAATATCCCCTTAGGAATTGCAGTTATGAGCGAATTATCTAACCGACTTTTTGAGGAAATCCTCCGTGCCCGGCAACGTGTTTATACTATTGGGAAGCCGACTCCCTTACAAAAATTGAATATACCCGGCGTTACGGCTGAGGTGTATGCAAAGCGTGAGGATTTGGGTCCTATCAAAGCGTATAAGTGGCGTGGAGCTTATAATTGTATGGCATCGTTGAGTGAGGAGGTACGCTCTCGTGGCGTGGTTGCTGCCTCGGCAGGCAATCATGCTCAAGGCGTGGCTCTTGCGGCTCGCGTGTTGGACTGCAAGGCGCGCATTTACATGCCTCAATCGACCCCCGAGGTAAAGCAATATGAGGTGAGACGCCAAGGTGGCGATCATGTCGAGATTGTCCTATCCGGGGCTAGTTATGATGAGACGGCTACGGCAGCGCATGATTATGTCGAGGCGCATGGTGGCGCCTTTATTCATCCCTACGATGATCTTGCCACGATGGGGGGGCAGGGGACTTTGGCTGATGAGGTTGTCATGAGTGGGCGTGGGGTATTTGACCGCGCTTATGTCCAAATTGGTGGCGGTGGGCTCGCCTCTGCGGTCGCCTGTTGGCTCAAGCATTTCTGGCCTGAAATTAAAATTATTGGGGTTGAGGGCATTGAGCAAGCCTCGATGAAAACCTCGGTTGAGGCAGGTAAACGCACGATGCTGGATTATGTCGATGTCTTTTGTGATGGGACAGCCGTTCGCACCCCGGGGCAACAGACCTTTCGTCTCTGCGAAGAGCTGATTGACGAATACGTGACTGTCTCAAATAATGAGGTCTGTCATGCCATTCGCGTCATGTGGGAGTCTGGACGCGTCGTGCCCGAACCCTCGGGCGCCATGGGCTTGGCTGGCTTTTTGAAGCAATGGGAAGAGGGGGCTGTCGCCCCCGATGAAAAATGTCTCGTTATTATCTCTGGGGCGAATATGGACTTTACGCAACTCTCCCCCATTGCAAGGCAGGCGGGGATTGGCAATTATGGGACTCGTTATTTGCGGATTCCCATGTCGAGTAAACGCGGGCAAGTGCTTAAATATTTACGGAATATGCCTCCGACAACAACCCTTGTAGACGTGCAATATGGTAAGACCGAGGGGGATATCCAGTACCCCGTGTTTGGTGTATCTGCCTCAGATGAGGATTTTGCCTGTATCCGCGAGCGACTCTCTGCACGAGGGATTGGCTTCCAGGATATTAGCGATGATGACGATGTGCGTTTCCGCATGATTCACTACCAAACCGAGTTATTTGAAAATCCCTTATTTGTGCATATCGAATTCTCTGAACGCGGAGGAGCCTTCCTCGATTTTATGGAGGGAATAGCTGATATTGCCTCTCTGTGTTACTTTAACTATGAGTATTCAGGAGAACGTGTTGGTCGTGCCTTGGTCGGGATGGAATTTGACACGGTGGAGATTAGGAATATTTGCCTTGATCGCATCCGTAGTATGCCTCGCAACGTGATTCGTGCGGCACGTCAAGTGTCCCCCATGTCGTTTGCGCGTATCCTCGGTAATGAGAGTCCCATCCCCATCAAAAAGTGATCAAGTCATCAATGGGTGTCTTACCTGACTTAATTTTAGCATCCCAATCTCCCCGACGTAAAGAGTTGTTGGGGCAGACTGGGCTAGACTTTCAGATCATTATTCGTCCGACGGATGAGGTGCATGATGCAGAGATGACGCCAGATGCGCTTTGCTTGTTGAATGCAAGGCTTAAGGCTACGGTCGTCTTTGAGGAATTCCCCGATTGCACGGTGATTGGTGCCGATACGCTCGTTTTTATTGATGGCATCCCTCTGGGTAAGCCCCGAGATATTGATGAGGCAAGAGCCATGTTGCGACAACTCTCCGGGCGAGAGCATATCGTTTGTACAGGTGTTGCCTTGATGTCTCCATTGTCAATTGGTAGTGAGTCATTTGCAGAGATGACCAAGGTCTGCTTTAAGCCACTCGACGAAGAAACGATAGAAGCCTATCTGAACGCAGTCCCCGTCTTGGATAAAGCAGGGGCGTATGCCTTTCAGGATCACGGCGATATGATTATTGACCATATTGTCGGCTACGCCTCCAATGTCATCGGACTCCCCTTGGAAACGCTCAGCAAATACCTCCACAAGCGAGGGTATCAAATCACTCCGTTTTCTGAATCTTGCCCCTGATTTCACCAAAAACTCACCGTTCCATATCAAATACGGGGCTTGAGGAGAACGTGTTGCGTTATCCGAAGGCGATGCATCAGGTTCCCGCCTGAACCGTTTTCATCGCCGTCTTATTTCTCTAATAAACTCACCGCCGTTTTTTCTCAAATTACCTTGCTGTGAGCCTGTCTCTTGGGCTTAGGTGGGAGGCTGATGCAACACTCTGCTTTGCTCCGTTAACGCAACACGTTCTCCCCCAGACCTCAGCCCACAATAAGAAAAATGTCACAGGGTTGAGGCTAACCCTTTCTCAAGATTTTTATTTAGGATAGGTGTGCCTTATTTTTATTCTTTTTGTCATTGATGATTCGTTATTTCTATGTTAGATAGCATGGTATGAGTAAGAGGGTTTTTCTCAAGTTATGCACTCTTTTTGTGATGCTGCTATTGGTTCTTTTAGTTTCTATTAGTTCTTTTTCTCTTTCTGCTGAGGGGTATGTGATTAGTGTTGGTTTTGCTCTTTTGATGCTGATTGTTTCTATTTTTTATTCGGGAGTTAAGTTTGCGTCTGCTTGGAAGGTATGGTTGGATGGTCTTTGTGGGGCAGGGCTTCTTTTATGGCTAAGCTTACCTATTGTATGGATATGGTTTCCTGATGCTTATTATGAGTCTTCTTTCTTATCATTTTTTATGTTAGAGGTTTTAGTAACCTTGATTTGTTGGGGGGTATTTTATGTTGTTGTGCCTGTTTTATGGCCTGAGCGAAGGGATAATCCGTTACCTGTAGGGGTGAATGATGTAGATCCTGCTCAAGGGAAGACGATAACAGAGTTGAGAGGAGGGGTTGCGTTACCCCCACATACGTTTTTATTTGGTTCAGCTGATCATGAACTCGTTTCTTATTGGCGCACACTTGGGCAAACGATGATTAATTTATCAAAGAAGCAAAAGAGTCGTGTGCTGAAATTAGTGGCAGTTTTTTTACTTTATCCTCTGGTGTTTTATTTTGTTTCAGGTGGTGGGGATGCATCCTTTCAGCGGGATATTACCATGATGTGGGAAACTGAGCATGATGTTGCTGGCAAGGTAGTTGCCTCGAAGAGGGCTATCAATGCAGCAAAGAGAGTTTTTGAGAATGATGTCGCTTTTCGAGGATTAACGAGGAGTGAGGCGATGAAGTTGCTTCATTTTGATCGGATGAATCCGCAATATAAGTTGAATAAGCCTCGTTATACTTGGCAGGGTGATCGGATGTTATTGAGGATTTCTGATGGGAAGGTGTCTGCTGTGTTGCAGGTTGGGTATGATGATTCAGGACGTATTTTACTTTCTTGGCTTGAGTCAGATGTTTAATAAAAAGGGGCTGCCTCACTTTGATTAGTGAGACAGCCCCTTTTGTTTTATTTTTTTTTATTAAGGCAGGGTGTAGGCAATCCAAGCCATGATTTTTTTGTTTTCTGTGACGCTCGTGGCAGTGATAATTGTTGCCGTGATCCACGTACTTTCTCCGATTTCTGATGGCTTAAGGGCTTGTTTCCCCCCCTCCAATTGATGATATCCCTGTTTTGCAATATCGAGTTCGTACGAATAACGTGCTGGGTCTCCTTGATCTCCCAAAGTGATGACCAGGTTGGTGGCTACTAATGTATCCGAGGAGAATAAACTCAAATGGGGAATGATGACGGCTCCCTTTGGGAGGCGAAAGAGTTGAATCATGTCGCCAGCAAGCATTGTGCTCTTTGTGGAGAATGCAGCTCGCGCAACGACAATTTGTCCACAGAGCTTGTTGCCAGCAACGAGTTGTGTAGATTGTCCGTTAATAGTGGATTGGATGCTTGTCGCGATGTCTGAATAATAGATGTTCATAAAATTTGTTGGTGAATGGGTTATTTGCTTTCTTTACAAAGGATTTTGACAAAGCCTTCTTCTTGGAGTCGTGTGGCGCCACAGGAGAATTTAGCTCTGATTTGCAAGGCCTCGTCCATGTCATCACGGACGGATAATTTTACCTTAAAATCATCCCAAATGCCGAATTGAGCTTTGCTTTTAACCCAAGCGAGACAGGTGCGTGTGCCTGCAACGAGAGGAAGACGTTGTGTCCTGATGAATTTAAAGCCCATGAAGGTGTCAATTTTTCCTTCGACGAGTGCTTTAACGTTGTTAAAGTCGTAGCTACTGACTTCATTCTCTCTTAAAAGGCTCATGATTTGTGAGCTTGATGCGGCGATGACGAGTTGGTCGCCATAGCTCTCTGAGTCGTTGTGCCATGCCTCATTTTCTTCAAAAAGTTGGAGGGTGGCACGCAATTTGGCGATGGTAAGATTGCTCTCTGTTGCGGTTCCCGAACTGACATAATTGACAGCGATACTTTGAGTAGTAGGTAATTGAGCAGGCGTCATTCCGTCTTCTCCTACATAGTTGGTGCCAATGAATGCAGAGATCATGACGTCGTCCATGCGACGACCTGCTGCTGCGCGGAGCCCTTCAATTGTTTTGGAGACGGGGAGGTCTATTTGACCGAGTTGTTTTGAGTCAAATTCATCGTATCCGACGGCTTTGGTAAAGACTCTAGGGCGCATTGAGCGTCGTAGTGTCGGCGCCTCATCGAGGATTGTTTTGCCGACGCGTGTTGTTTTTTCTTCAAAGTCAAGGACGCCGAATTGGTCAAAAAAGACGACTTTGCCTGAGAGGTCTCGCGATACGGAGACATAGTTCTCAAGGCGAGAGACTTGTTGTTGGAGGAGGGAACCCCATTTGTTGGTATATTTGACTTGATAGTTGTCGCTAATAGTTGATGTCATACAATATTGATGTTGTGTGTTATTGGCATGATTGGGTGAGGATTACGGTGTTAGTACGAGGGGTCGAACTTGGCATCCGGTCTTTTTTGGATGAGCTGTGATCGTCGATGAGTCCTGAGGGGATTGTCTGCGTGGCTCTGGCTCTTGCCATGGGTAGATTGAAATTTTGATATTGGTGTGACAACACGCCAGATACGTTTCATTGCCGCCCGAGATTCCGAATAGGCTTTCCAAAGACACGTTGGCAACGTACAAGTGAGGGATGGACGAGCTTAAAACTCAAATTGATACCCCAGAGATGGAAATCTTGACCCAGCAAGAGAGGGGTGATGGCGCTCATCAGGTGACACAAGTTTCACAGAATACCCCTGATGGCACGCATCAGATAGGGGGGGCAGATGTGCCGCAAGCTAAAGCAAAGCGTCAAGGTGGAGTGATGGCTCATGGGTGCACGATATTTATTCTTTGCTTTTTACTCATCGTGATGAGTGTTTTTTGTGGGATGATGGGGCTTTATTTCTTGCAAGGGAAGGGGTTGTTTTGCTCTCAAATGGAGGGGCAAAACAAAACTTATTTCCTTGATAAAAAAGAGATTTGTGAGATGGCATTTGTTCAATCTGGGCTTATTTATGATTCTCATTATAATTTTACTTGGGATTGTGAAATCCCTCTCCCCATTGTTCCCAATATGAATGTCGAGATAGGAAGAGCCACGATGCAAGTCAAGGGGATTTATTTTGCGAAATATGGGATTGATCCGCATCAGATTAAGGTGTGGGATTTTTATCCAGAGACGTCTGAATTGCAGGTGTCGATTCCTGAGGTAAAGTTGTTGAGTTTACAAACGGAGGTTCAAGAGATTGGAGTAGAGGATGAATCTTTGCTGAAAAAGCTTCAGAGAGAGGAGCGCAATGAGGCGATGAAAATGAATCGAGAAGGGGCAGAGAATCAAGCAAGAGAGTTGTTGAAAAGTGATTCTAAGCTTAAACAAGAGTGTATTGACCATTTGAGGAAATTGCTACTTTCTGTAGGAATTAAGCTCGTTCTCGTGCAGGATGTGCCTCGTTTACCCTAAGATTGTTTGCTCAGATCTTATTTCAGGCTTTTCAAATGGAGTGTGTTTCATTAAAATTCAATCATGTCATTTGGAAAACAGAAAACAGTAGCTAGTCCCGCGACACTTGAGGGGACATCTCTTCATACAGGACAGGCTGTCAAGTTGACTCTCAAACCTGCTCCAGTTGACTCTGGCTTTAAGTTTCGTCGCATTGATTTGCCTGATCAACCGTTTATTAAAGCGGATATTGAGAAGGTGCAGACGGTTGAGCGCGCTACCTCATTAGCTGAGGGATCTGTTAAGGTTCATACAGTTGAGCATATCTTATCTGCCTTGACAGGGATGGGTATTGATAATGTTATTATTGAGATGGATGCCAATGAGCCCCCGATTGCCGATGGTTCCTCTCAGCCGTATGTTGCGCTGATCAAAAAGGCAGGTGTGCAGGAGCAAGACGCCCCAAAACGTGTTTGGGAAGTGCGTGAGCCTGTCAGCGTTGAAAATAAAAATGGATCTATTTTAGTCATTTTACCCAGTAAGGAGTACCGTGTTTCTGTGACATGCGTGGGACCCGAAGGGCGCATTACACAATATTTTGATTCAGTTGTGAATCCGACGACATATGAAAAAGAATTTGCTCCTGCTCGTACATTTACGTTTTATGAAGATATTAAGCCTTTGTTAGAAAAAGGCTTAATTAAAGGCGGTAGTCTTGAGAATGCGATCGTGATCCGAGGCGAAGAGCTGATGAGTAAAGAGCCTATGCGGTTTAATAATGAGTTTGCTCGTCATAAGGCGATGGATCTCGTTGGTGATTTGTCTCTCGCAGGTAAGCGTATCCTCGGGCATGTGATTGCTGTGATGCCAGGGCATGGTCCCAATACCGAATTGGCTGCCAAGCTGAAGAAAGTGTACACCAAGATGCTACAACTGATGCCTCAAACAGAATTGCCCCAAGGTGAATCTGTGTTGGATATCAATGAAGTAATGAAGCTTTTGCCTCATCGTTACCCCTTCTTGTTGGTCGATCGTATCATTGGCTTTGAGGGCGAAACGAAATGTCGTGGGCTTAAAAATATTTCGATCAATGAGCCTTATTTCCAAGGGCACTTCCCAGGGCATCCTGTGATGCCGGGTGTTCTTCAGATTGAGGCGATGGCTCAAGTAGCCTCTCTCTTGATGTTACGAATGCCTGGTAATATTGGTAAAATTGGTTACTTAATGAGTGTTGATAAGGTGAAGTTCCGTCGCCCAGTATTCCCTGGAGATACGCTGATTATTGAGGCAGAGATGGTGAAATTACGGGGGAGTATTGGGCAGTCCTCTGCTCATTGTCTCGTGAATGGTCAGGTTGTCTCAGAGGCTGACTTAAAGTTTGGCTTGCTGGACTCTTAATGGTCTGCTCATGATTCTTGATTGATTATTGAATAATACCCTCTCTTCTCCCTTATTTTATGGGAGGAGAGAGGGTATTTACTTTTTGAATAAATGTCTGATTTATCTCGTGAGGAAAATTCGCAATTTTTATCCTCTCAACTTATAACTTGTATTGGCAATAAACGTGCTTTGCTCGGTTTTTTAGGGAAAGCACTCGATACGGTGAAAACGCGACTTGGTAAGTCGGCATTAAATATGGGGGATTATTTTTCTGGGAGCGGAATTGTCTCTCGTTATTTTAAGGCTCATGCGACGCGTTTAGTTGTGAATGATTTAGAGCCTTATGCTGAGGTGTTATCTCGTTGTTTCTTGAGTAATGCTCGTGAGGTTGATTTAGGGGCTGTAGAGCGCACGTTAAGCGAGATTGTGCCTCGTGTTGAGGCTAATCGTGATGGGGGATTTATTTCTGAGATGTATGCGCCTCTTGATGATGATCACATTTGTGCTGGGGAGCGTGTTTTTTTCACTCGTCGTAACGCATTGTATTTGGATGCAGCTTGTCAAGAACTTGAGAAGGTATCTCCTCAAATGCGGTTAGCTTTACTGGGACCCTTATTATCAGAGTCATCTGTGCATGCCAATACATCAGGTGTATTTAAGGGGTTTTATAAAAATGGGGCAGGGATCGGATGTTTTGGAGGTAAAAATGGGGATGCGCTCAAGCGTATTTGTGGAGATATTCATCTGTCGACTCCTGTATTATCTGATTTTTCTTGTCCAGTTGAAGTTTTTCGCATGGATGCTAATGTCTTGGCTCGTCAAATTGATGGGTTAGATTTGGTGTATTTAGATCCTCCTTATAATCAACACCCTTATGGCTCAAATTATTTCATGCTCAACTTGATTGCTGATTATAAGAGACCGCAGGCGGTTAGTGCTGTATCGGGGATTCCTGTCGGGTGGAATCGTTCGGATTACAATGTGAGAGGTAAAGCGAGAGATGCTCTATTTGCTCTTATTGGTGCCTGTAAAGCATCTCATTTATTGATTTCTTATAATTCGGAGGGGTTTGTGACTCAAGATGACTTCACTCAAACGCTTTCGACAATGGGAAAAGTGACCATTTTTGAGGTTTCTTACAATACTTTTAGGGGGAGTCGCAATCTAAACGACCGTCCGTTGAAAGTTAAAGAATATTTGTATCTCTTAGAAAAGTGAGCAATAGTAAGGGTTTTTGACTTGTTGACGACTATCTGCAAAAAGTATTTTACAAAAAAACAATCAGACGGATTGACAAATCCAGAAGAAACATTATCTTTCTTCCCCAGTCGTACGTAGATCGTCAAGCGGACGACACTGAATTACTGACATTTAGAAGCCACTTCAATCATGAGTAAGAGGACCTACCAACCTTCCAAGCGTTGCCGCAAGAATCAATTTGGATTCCGTATTCGCATGTCCACCAACAATGGACGTGATATCCTTCGTCGCCGTCGTGCTAAAGGACGTAAACGCCTTCTTCCAAAGGGCACGGAAATCCAGTACAAAAGGCATACCATTCAACACGGTCGCTAAAGAGTATCAGGCAGGCGATTCACGACAGCAATGTTGTTGAATTGCTTGATCCTATCTTTTTCACGGGCCGACCCGCGGAGAGATGCGTTTAACTCGCAAGCAAAGTATGACCCGGGCGTATGAATTCGCCAAGGTTCGCAAGTTAGGAGCATCAACTGCTGGTCGGTTTCTCGTTTTAAGCGCGATTCCTTTGCCGAATCCGGATGAATCATCCAGATTCGGTATTATTTGTACCAAAAAAGTAGGGGGAGCCGTCGTCCGTAATCTCTTAAAACGCCGTGTGCGTGAGTTATTGCGGAGCCATGGTGATCGTTTTTCCTGCGGTTATCATTTGGTATGCATTCTTCGCTGGCGTGCTGTTGATGCGCCCTATACTGATCTTGAACGCGATTGGTATAAGGCATCGACACGCTTACAAAAAATGTTGAAATCATGGACTCCTGAGGGAGCCGTATCGTCTGCTTCTGCATGAGATGGATTGTTCGTCAGCTCATTTTATTTTATCAAGGCTACGTCAGTAAGGCGTTGCATGCGATAGGTGGTCCCTTAAGCGGATGCAGATTTCATCCGACATGTTCTCAATATTTTCTTGAAGCCGTAGAAATTCATGGATTTTGGCGCGGATCAAGGCTAGGAATCTACAGGATTTTGCGCTGCAACCCATGGGGTGGTAGCGGAGATGACCCTGTCCCCCCTGCAAAAGAGGAGATACACCTTCACCATCAACCCAAACCGTAGCCAACCTACAGATTATTTTATTAACTCTAGGTTAGACACAAACAATTTTAATACTCAATTATGGATCGAAAAGCATGGATCATCGTCGTCGCCTGTTTAGCTCTGCTAGGAGCTAACATTTATTATAGCGGTCAGGCAAGTAAGGTAGAGCAAGCAGGGAAAGCCCCTGATCAATTTCATCAAAAGGAGGTATTGCCAGCTAATGCGACTAGTTCTCAATCGGTGTCTCCTGTCGCACCGCAGGCTGGTTTAGTTGTACCACCTCGCCCTGTCAACAAAGATGTCAAGACATGGGAGCTTGTTTCTCACCAAAAAGGTGAAGATGGGAAAGCTACTCCCATGGTGCGCTATACCTTTACTAATATTGGTGGCTCTATTCGTGACGTGCAGATGGTGGGGTCAAGTATTGATAGTCGTAAAGTGCCAGATAAGGATGTACGTATCAATGAGAGCCAATCGTATGGGATAGGGACTCTCGTTTTTGGCATTAGCTCAACGGCTGACCCCATCTATGACACGTCTGTTTATACTCGTGTAGATGACGGTAAAGACCCCTCCAAAATCTGCTTATTGGGCGAGCTTGATAATGGGCTTGTCATTCATAAAGAATATAGTCTTGATTCCATCAAAGATGCTCAGGGAGATCAGTTACTTGGTAGCAAATATATGTTGCGCCTCAAGGTGACGGTTGGCAATAAAACGGAGAAGGGGCTCGCTGTGAGCAATATGGGCGTTTTTGCTGGTGCGAGCTATCCCATCGCCAAGAGTGAAATGGCTGATGCCTTTACTCATTTCTTTTTCATGGACAATGGGCGATTCGAGCAAGAGACCCCATCCTATTTCACGAGTGGCTTCTTTAATAAGGAACGCCCTCGTGTCGTCGATACCGCAGAGAATCTGACCTATGCTGGGGTCATGAGCCAGTATTTTGTCACTATTTTGATTCCAGATGACACCTCACGTGGCAATAGTATTTATGCTCAACGCCAGCTTTTCCATCTCAAGAATGAGTCTAACCATGAGGTTGCAGGCGTTATTCTTTCGCTGGGCGCTCCTGCTTTTGAGGTTTTGCCCCGACAGGATCATGTGCTCAATTACGAGATTTATGCAGGACCTAAACTCAATCAAGTCTTGGGTGAGTTACCTCACGAGATGAATGCCGTGATGGCGTATGGCTGGTTTACCTTCTTGAGTGCTCCGATGAACTGGTTACTCAACATGTTTCACCAACTAGTGGGTAACTGGGGGATAGCCATTATCTGCATGACACTCGTCGTTCGTGGGTTGATTTGGCCCTTGCACAAAAAATCTTATATGGCGATGAAGCGCATGTCATTGGTGCAGCCCAAACTTGCCGAATTAAAAGAAAAGTATCCGAACGATCCTCAAAAGGTGAACGTCGAAATGATGAAAATGTATCAGCAATACGGGATTAACCCCGCGAGTGGTTGTTTGCCGATGCTGGTTCAAATTCCAATTTTCTTTGCCTTTTATCGTGTATTGCAATACTCCTCCGAGCTACGAGGACAACCCTTCTTTGGCTGGATCAATGATTTATCATTACCTGATACCGTCTGCGAAATCCCCTTGCCATTTGATTTTTATCCTCAATTGCCACTCAATATCCTGCCTTTGATTATGGCAATTACCATGATCATTCAGATGAAAATGACTCCACAAGCAGGGGATAAAATGCAACAGCGTATCATGAAATTGATGCCTTGGATGTTCTTCCTCTTCTGCTATAACTTTGCCTCTGCCTTAGCCTTATATTGGACCACTCAAAACTTAATCTCAATGGGACAAAACTTGCTCATTAAGCGCATGCCCATGCCTGAACTCAAGAAGGTTAAAAAGAAAAAAGGCTTTATGCAACGCATGATGGAGCAACAAAAAGCAACGCTCGAACAACAACAAAAAGTCGCCAAACAACAAAATGGTGGCATGAGAAATGTGACTCCTAAAAAGAAAAACTAATCTCATCAGCAATTAAGATTATCCGAATAGAGGGGGATTCATCTGTAGTAATGCAGGCGAATCCCCCTTTCGATATGACAAAAGTGAACGCTATGAGTTCTTGGCGACCCATTGAAATCTGTTAACATCCGAGTGCTCTGCAATTGCTTTTTTTTTGAGAGAGTGATTGCCGAAGAAAGTTAGACTTCAATCACATGGACTCAATAACACCCACCAAGACACTTGGAATTTTCGCGGGGAATGGAACGTTTCCCCAAACGCTGATCAAAGCCGCTCGCAGTCAAGTACCTGGCATCCGCATTATTGTGGGTGGCTTTTATAATGAAACTCTCCCTGGAGTTGCTCAAGATGCGGATGAATACGAAGAGTTTCGACTCGGGCAATTGAGTAAGCCTGCGGCATTTTTCAAAAAACATGGGGTGACTGAGGTCATGATGGCGGGCGGAATTGCCCCGAAAAATCTCTTTGAGTTGCGCCCAGACATGAAAGCCCTTTTAATGTTGGCTAAAATGAAAGAACGCAATGCAGAAACTTTGTTTACGGGGATTGCTGACTTTTTAGAAGCCAATGGGCTACACGTTATCTTATCAACGACTTATATGGACGATTATATCCCTCAAGCGGGGCATATCTATGGGCCAAAACTTAAAAAGCGTCGTTTTGATGACATTGATTTAGGCGTTCGTATGGCGGCTGAAATGTGTCGTTTGTATATTGGACAATGTGTGTGTGTACGGCACGGCACCATTTTATCGGTAGAGGCATTTGATGGAACGAATGACTGTCTTGCTCGTGGTGGACGCATTGGACAAGGTAAGGATGTTACCGCTATCAAATTGTGTAAACTGGATCAAGATATGCGTTTTGATGCCCCCTGTGTAGGTGCAGGAACGATTGAGTCTTGCCATACCGCAGGTGTCTCGGCTTTTGTCGTGTATGCTCAAAAAACGTTGATTCTTGAAAAAGAAAAAGTAGAGAAACTGTGCAACGAGTACGGCATTTCACTATATGCCGTAGATCCAAAATAATCTTAGATCAATAAAAGACAAAGCCACCTCCAGTCCGATGATTGAGGGTGGTTTTTTTTTATTGAAAAAAGGCACGACGCGCGCGTATTTTTTTGATATAATCCTGAATTCGCTAGTGAAAAATCACAAAGCATTGATTATCAATGATAACTTATTTTCACTAGACA
>JAVXPO010000054.1:0-12978 GCA_036644695.1 Akkermansia sp.
AGAGCCTCTTAAGTTTTGATTCCCGTCCCCTTGAATTTACAGAAAGAACTTTACACCCCCAGTGTCTAGTGAAAATGAATTACTATTGATAGTCAATGCTTTGTGATTTTCTGCTAGCGAAGGCAGGTGACTAACGACTCTGATTGATTAGGAGAATGGTGTTATTTTTTGAGTTTGCCCGTTTTTGGGTCAATTTTTTTATTGTCTTCGAATTGTTCTTTAGTTTGGTAGAGACGTACGTAGTCAATTTCAAATTTGACGGGGAACCCCGTTCCGTCGAGCGGAGCTTTTTCGCACCATGATCCCCCGACAGCAGAGTTGATGATGATGTAAAATGGGGTGAGGAAGGGGTTGCCCCCATTGGGATAGTTGGTGTCGGCTAGTTTGATGGATTTGACTTCTTTGTCATCGATGAGTAATCGGATGGTGTTTTTATCCCATTCCATGATGTAGGTATGAAATTCTTGAGAAAGATTAGGAATTTTGACTGTTCCCCCCATGGATTTATCTTTGCGCGAGACGCCATCAGGGCTCATGTGAAATGTGGCATAAACGGTGTCTGGCTGTTGAGAGATGTTCTCCAACATATCGATCTCACCATTGGCTGGCCAACCCCATGAGTTTTTACCCAAGAGCCAGATAGCAGGCCAGATTCCTTTTGTTTTTGGGACTTTTGCTCGGACTTCTAATCGACCAAAGAGGAATGTTTTTGTGTTGATGGAGTTGACGGAGGCAGAGGTATAAGGCATGTATTCGGTGGTTTGTGTCCATCCTAAACCATTTTTCTTATAATTGCTGTTTTTGCATTTTTCAAAATGCGTTTCAAGGATGAGGCAACCTTTTTCGATGCGTAAATTTTTTGTTTTGTCCGTGTATGTCTGCTGAGACCCTTGGTTACGGATGACGCCAAGCTCAGGTTGCCATTTTTTAGTATCGAGAGTTTTCCCGTTAAATTCATCCCCCCATACATAGACTAATCCCCCAGGTAGCTTTTTGGGTGCTTGAGTATTTTGAGCGGAGCTTATTGAGCCAATGCTGGCAAAACAAGTAATCATGAGTAATGCGGATAAATGATGCATGAGGGTAAGATATCATAAAATAGATGTTATTATATAAAAAAATCTAGGATTTAGTGTCGTAAAACTCTTGATTTTTTATGTGAGAGGTAGTACAGGGACTAATCTGTTATGCGAAACATTTGCTTATCTCTATTGTTATTTGTTGGTGCTCTTTTGTTAGCTTCTTGTAGTTCTGATACAGCTGTTAAAAATAAATTGCCGGATGGACGTTTAATCTCAACTCATCAGGGGTTTACTCAACGGGATGATTATCGAGATACGGGTGATATTTGGTATAATGATGGGTTACTTGATCATTCTACGCATTCCAATACTTCTATTTTGATCAATTTAGGTACTCAACGAGGTCATTTGAGGGTGAATGGCAAAGAGGCGATGGACTTCCCAGTCTGTACGGGGAAAGATACGCACGAGACGCCGAGGGGGAAATTCTCTATTATTGAGAAGCAGAGGCATTATCGCTCTCATTCTTATGGGAGTGTGTATAATAGTGAGGGAAATATGGTTGTTTCTGATGCAACACCAGGAACGAAGGTTCCTCATGGTGGGGAGTATGTAGGGGCTAGTATGCCGTTGTGGATGAGGATTCGTGGTGGGATTGGGATGCATATTGGGACGGTTTATCGCAATGCTTCTTCTCATGGATGTATTCGCATCCCTCAAGAGGCTTGTGTGATTGTTTTTGATAAATGTCCGACGGGGACTACTGTCAGGATTACGGAGTGAGTCAGAGTGTTAGTCAGTGTTCGTCAATTGAGTTGATACGGGGGGCTATTTGTGACAATCTTTTTATCAATGACGGGTAGACAGATAATTTCACGGTTTTTAACGACTTTTTTATTGCTTAGTCTATGGGTGCCGAGTGCAATGGCAGCCAAGCCATCTACGGCTACCTCTCCTCGTGGCACATCTGCAAGGGGGAATGCTAATCCATTGATAGAGAGGCATAAGGATGTTGCTACACCTATTGACTCGGGAGATGAAGATTTTGTTCCTACAGTGACAGAGGGGGCTGACGGGAAGAAGCTAGGAGAGACGAATTCAGGTAAAGAGGAAGGTGTAGGGCTGGCACCAGAGTATACCCCGGATTCTCAAGAAGAGCAGAGAGGAGATGCGACGATTGATGCCAAACCCGCTCAAAAATCAGGGGCTGGAGGGCGTAGTGAGCAGGCGAGTCAGGCATTTTCGACAACTCGTACCTCTGCACGCACGATGGCATTGCTGTTGCCGGCACCGCGAGGTCCTATCCTTGATCGTAACGGGGAGGTTCTTGCTCAAACGCAGGTTGCCTATCATATTGCTCTTAAATATGGGAATGGGTTGGAGTCAGAGGATAAGGCTGGGATTATTGCTTTTGCGAGGAATGCTCTTGTCCAAGCTCATAAATTGGTCGATCAGACGTGGGTATTTACTGATGAGATGTTGTTAAATCATTTTCGACATAGACGTTGGTTGCCTTTGCCAATTACCAATGTGATCCGTGCCGATGAGGCAAAGAAGATTAAATCAAAGGTTGAGGCAATACCTGGCTTGACCTTATTGCCTATTTATATTCGTTATTATCCTGAGGGGAAAACGGCTGCGCATATCCCGGGGTATGTTGGGTCTAAAGGCAAGTTGCCAACAGGTCCCATCAATCATATGGATCCGCTTTGGGAGCAGACAGAGGGTCGATCTGGTCTTGAGCAGCAATTTAATGTGCCACTGACGGGCAAGCCAGGGGTGTGGAGATTGATGTTTGATGAAGAGGGCAATAAGGTGCTCGATGAGTTACAGACAAAACCCAAACCAGGCGGTGCTCTCGTTACAACTCTTGATCTTAAATGGCAAAAAGCAGCAGAAAAGGCTTTGTCAGAGGGGAGTAACAGGCGAGGCGCCATGGTGGTACTTGATTGCAAGACTGGTGAAATTTTGGTGATGGCATCGACGCCATCTTATGACCCAAATAAGTTTATTCCTCATATTTCTCAAAAGGACTATGATGCGTTGCGAAAAGATCCAGGTAATCCGCTTGTTTCCCGTGCTTTCCAAGGGAAATATCCCCCAGCATCGACCTTTAAGGTGGTGACGGTGCTCTCTGCCTTGAAGCATGGGATTATTACTCCTGATACGATGGTGAATTGTCCTGCCTCTGTGGCGATTGGGAATCACCGCTTTAATAACTGGAGTAAGAATCCTGCTGGAGATATTGATTGTGTCCAAGCCTTGGCAATGTCAAATAACCCGTTTATGTATACGGTGTCTTGTCTGATGGGTAAGAGGTCCTCTGTCGAGGCGGCAGAGGATTTGCTCTCAACAGCTAAGATGTTAGGCTTTGGATCGAGGACTGGCTTGGACATTCCCGATCAGGAAGGGCTTGTCCCTAATAATGAATATATGCTATCGACTTTTAAGCGTACCTTTACCATGGGGGATGTGGCGAATATGTCGATTGGGCAGGGGGTTCTCTTGGCATCTCCTTTGCAGGTAGCGCATGCGATGTCTGGTATTGCGAATGGATATGGGCTTCCCAAGTTGCATTTGATTAAACAGATTCAGGATAGTAACTCAAATGTGATTTATGCCGCATCTCCAGAAATTCAAACCTCGTTGGCTGATTATGAGCAAGCGACCGCTGCTGTAAGGATGGGGATGAAAGCGGTTGTTGAGGGGGGGACTGGCTCTCGGGCTAGGTTAAATTACTCTTCTATCGCTGGTAAGTCTGGTACGGCACAGTGGGGACCAGAACGCGAGAATAGGCGTTTGGCGTGGTTCGCTGGGTTTATGCCGTATGAGAATCCTCGATATGCGTATGCCGTTTTGTATGAAGGTCGCCCTGGTGAGAAGCTCGGTGGGGGCGCAATGTCGGCACCTATTGTCAAAAAGTTTTTTGAGAATCCTGAGGTGAAAAAAGATGTGTTGAGTGTTATCAAGCCGCCGAAGGAGGAAGAAATCCCCGTAGCAGAGCCAGTTGAGGGTGAAAATGATGGCGCTTCAACTACGGTCCCTGCGAATGCTAATAATAAGGTACACCTTATTGATAATGCTGATGATTCCTCTGATGCGGTTACTCCAGAGGGGAATACCCCTGCGGATATCCGGCGTGAAGAGGGCTCTCTCCCTAGCCCTGTGCCCTTGCCTGGAGATGTCGATTATACCCCTGGTTTAATCAATCAAATCCCTCGGAATTTGAATAATCCAACGCAAGTACAAGACGCGGAGAACGATGTGGATAATGTGCCTCCGCCACCTCAAGAGGAGATTCCCGATGCGGAACCTTTGTGAAATTGATTTTTTCGTAAAATAAGCTTTTTCGTTGAATAATTGACTTGCCTTATCACTTGAAAGGGAATAGGTATCGAGCCAATGAAGATTCGATTGAATAGTTTATGCTTGCTCCCTTTAGCATTGGGGTTGCTTGTCTCCTCATGTAAGGATGATCCTAAAAATAATAAGGGACAAGAAGAAGTTGTTGTTCCTAAGGTTACTCCTGAGCAACGTGCCGCTAAATTAGGGTCATTGGCGATGATTCCTGCTGGTACTTCAGCCGTTGTGGCTGTGTATGATGTTGATGGGATTGTTCAAAAGGCGAAGCAGTCGGATACGGCACTGAGCTTACAGGATGATAAGGCACCTGTAGCGACGGAGTTAGAGAAAAACTCTGAACCCGTCGAGACCAAGGTTGATACGAATCAACTCATGGAGGGTGAGAGTAAGGATGTCGTCGTTACCAAGGATGAGGAACAACCTGTTATTTCACCAGATATGGCTGACTTCTCATGCCCGGTAAAAGAGCTTGTCATTGCTGTGGGATCTAAGCAACCCGAGTTTATCAACAAGTTGTTACCTTCATTGAGGTCTGCCTATAGTATGGAAAAGGTGTCTTCTCTCATGAAAATGAGCTCTAATATCATGAAGAATGGCCCTGCCAAGAGCCAGTTAGAGGAGATGTCTATATCCTTTTTTGAAAAGAATGCAGTAGAGTTGCTCAAAGGGTTGTCAGAGACACTTGATCTGACTCCTGGGGATGGAACGGCTCCTTTGATGATCATTGCGACATTGACTCCTGAGATTAAGGCATTAACCCAGCAAAATATTGAACAATTCTCGGCTATGTCTGCCTTGTTTACTCAAGGGATGGCTTTTCCTCACAATGTGAAAGCTTGTGGTATGGATTTTAAGGGAGTTGTCATTGATGGACAAAAGATATCTCAAACTTTGTCGAAAATGTTGGCTAATGAAGAGGATAATGCGAAAAAGTTGCTCATGACTGAGTTGGTCAACAAGGTTACCTCAGTTAAATTTTATATTTTGACTGCATTTAAGGGTGATCAATTGATTGCCGTTATTTGCACAAATCCCGAAAAACAGATTCAGTTGGCAGCTAGCCCTGCACAGTCGGTGCTAAGTGCAGATGATTTCTCATTTGTAGATGGGAAACTTGAGAGCAAACTCGCAGGGATTACCTATCTTTCTCCCTCAATGGCGAAGTCGTTAATTCTCTTACAAGAAACCTCATCTCAAGGAGCATTGACTGGATACACGACAGGGGTTCGCAAAATTGCTCATGTTTTAGGTGTTAATAAAGAAAAAGCGGAATCTATTTGTACCTCACTCATTGCCGCAACGAACAGTACGATCAAATTATCTGCTAGTGCCAATACAGATGTGGCAATGACGACAGTTGGATGGTGGGAGCAAGGCTTGCAAATAGAGGTATCAAGCGGATTGGACAAGTCTTTTAATTGGGATCATCCATCTACCTTATCTGGGGTGAATGCCAAAGCTTTGCCAGAAGCTACCCTAACAGGATATTGCTCATTGAATAAAGATGTGATGACAAATCTCATTTCTATCGTTGAAAATTGGACGGCAGCCGCATGGGGAGCAAGTGAAATTATCGTCACCAATCCTCAAGTATCTATCTCAAATGAAATCAGGATGTATTATGCTGGCATCAAAATGATGGAACCCCAAGTAAAACAATATTGGGCTGACGTCACGGAATTGATCGCAATTACCTCTGGAGAAAAAGCAATTGTCGTACAATTGGATGGATCAATGCCAGCTATTGATCTTGCTAAAGAAATGTCTGGATTAGCCATCCCTAGGGTATCCACTGTTTGCGGAATAGCAGATAAGAGTAAGCTTGCCCCAGCATGGGACAAAATGTTCTCTGCGATGAATAATACTTGCGCTTCTTTGGGGCAACCTGCTCCATTCGTGGGTGTTCCTGAAAAGAAAATTGATGGCTCTTGGACGAGCTATTGGTATCAATCCCCATTGAATGCTGGTAATTTCATGCCTGCGGTGACGATTGGCGATGCTCTTCTTGTCGCAGGATCTTCTCGTGAGTTGAATGAAAAGGTCGCTAAAATTGCAGCAATTCCTCTAGCGGATAATGTCAATGTCGCCCAATTTCATCTACAGATAGCCCCTCTTGTAAAGAGTACAAAGGATTGGATCAACAAATGCTCTCAAGAGGATAAAGACGCAGAATTTTGTGGGATGTCCCTTAAGGTAATGGAGTCCTTACCTAAAGATATGAAATTCATTAACATCAATGTTTTCAAGAGAGGTGAGCGCATGATTCAGCAAATCCACTTCAAAGAAGCAAAATAATACTGATCAAAATAGCTAAACAAAGCGATTGAATCAAATCTCCCTCATCTCTTTTTGTTGGTGAGGGAGATTTATTGTCTAGTATTTGACAATAAATCATCCATCAAAAATTATTTTCAGGATACCTCTTGCGACGAGCTACAGGATTGTCTTGCTTATGTTTAATCATCAGAGTACCTTGTCTCGGCTCAAAAACTGATGAAAGCATTTCTGGCACTTGAAGACGGGACGATATTCGAAGGGATATCATTTGGCGCATCTGGCACAACAACTGGAGAGGCATGTTTTAACACATCAATGACAGGGTATCAGGAGATTATTACAGATCCCTCATATCGTGGTCAGATTGTGGCGATGACTTATCCTCTGATTGGGAATTATGGCGTTAATGATCAAGATAACGAATCAGAACAACCTCAATTGAGAGGTCTTGTGATTGAGGAACTTGCTAAAAAATATTCTAATTGGCGCGCTCAAGAGGCTTTGGAGACATGGCTGGAACGCTATGGAATTATGGGGATTCAAGGGATAGATACGCGTAAACTTACCAAGCATTTACGCTCTCAAGGTGCGATGCGTGCCTGTATTTCTACAGAATTGACCTCAGAACAGGCGATTTTACGTGCCCAACAGAGTACGCCTATGGAGGGGAGCGATTTCGTCCAAGAGGTTAGTACGCCTGACTCGTATCATTGGACTGATGAGTCGCGCGATTGGGTATTATCTAATGTGACCAGTGGACAAGTGGGGAATTATGCCCCCCTGCCACCTGTCAAGTATCATATCGTTGCCTATGATTTTGGAATTAAACGCAATATTCTCCGTTGTTTGCGACGTGAGGGTTTTGATGTGACTGTCGTTCCTGCAAAGACTAGCGCAGAGGAAATTCTCTCGATGAACAAAGATGGTCTTTTCCTATCCAATGGACCAGGGGATCCCGCTGCTCTTGACGCTATTCACGTCGAGATTAAAAAATTGTTAGGGCAGATTCCCATTTTTGGGATTTGTCTGGGGCATCAGATTTTGGCGCATGCCTTTGGTGCGAGTACTTATAAATTGAAATTTGGGCATCGAGGGGGTAATCAACCCGTCAAAGATTTGCGGACAGGGAAGGTTTCGATTACATCGCAAAATCATGGATTTGCTGTAAAAGATGACACATTGCCCGACGATGTCGAGGTGACTCATGTCAATCTGAATGATGGAACGGTTGAGGGGATACGACATAAAATATTTCCTGCATTTTGCGTTCAGTATCACCCAGAAGCAGCACCTGGACCTAGGGATGCAACTTACTTTTTCGGAGAATTTATGGAACTCATCGAGACATTCACTCCAAGTAAGTGAAGTCGTTTGAGTACATAAACAAAACTTGATTAACATTTACAAAAGATTATAATTTTTAACGCTAACGCTTTTATCATGAATACCATTATTATCGGCTCCCAGTGGGGCGACGAGGGCAAAGGAAAATTGATCGACTTTTTGACGGAATCAGCTGATGTCGTCACGCGCGGTCAAGGTGGCAATAATGCCGGGCATACGGTTATTGCCAATGGCAAGAAATACATTTTACACCTCGTTCCTTCGGGCATCCTGTGGCCAGGCAAGTTGTGTGTGATTGGCAACGGCGTGGTGATTGACCCAATTGGTCTCGTCGAAGAAATGGAAGAATTGCGCCAGCAGGGCATCTCCATCACTCCAGCAAACCTCATTATCTCTGACCGAGCTCATTTGGTCCTCCCCTTCCATAAAGAAATGGATGCAGCTCAGGAAAATGCTCTTGGCAAAAAGGCAATTGGCACGACCAAGCGTGGTATTGGACCTACCTACGCTGATAAAGCTCGTCGCATTGGTGTACGCACCGCAGATATGCGCGATCCTGCTATTTTTGACGAAGTCCTTCGTCGTCGCATTAAGCTTGCCAATAATGAATTGGTTCGCATGGGGCTTACCGCCATGGATGAAGACGCAATGGTTGCTGATGTGACTGCTGCTGCCGATGTGTTGCGCCCTCACGTTAAAAACACCATTCCTATTATGCATGAAGCCATTAAGAGTGGTAAGAGCATTTTGTGTGAAGGTGCTCAAGGTGCCTTCCTCGATGTTGATTTTGGAACCTATCCTTTTGTAACTTCGTCGAATACGTCCTCAGCTGGGGCTTGCACGGGTGCGGGCATTCCCCCTCACAAGATTGATCGCATTATTGGGGTATGTAAGGCTTATACGACTCGCGTCGGATCAGGGCCTTTTGTGACAGAAAATGCTGAAATCGCGGATTATTTGCACGGGATTGGTCGTGAATTTGGGGCAACGACGGGGCGTGCTCGTCGCTGTGGTTGGGCTGATGGCATTCTCTTGCGTTTCTCCTCCATGTTTAACGGCTTTGATGAACTGGCAATGACCAACCTTGATGGTTATGACCAATGCAAGGAAATTAAGATTTGCACAGGCTACGAACTTGATGGGACGGTGCTTGAATATCCACCTGCAACATCGGATGAATGGGAACGCTGTAAGCCTATTTACGAAACGATGCCTGGATGGATGCAAGATATCTCCGCTTGTACCTCGTGGTCAGAAATTCCAGAAAATGCTAAGAAGTTCGTTGCTCGCATGTCCGAGTTTATCGGATGTCCGATTACGACCGTGGGCGTAGGTCCCGATCGTGAACAAACGATTACAGTCGAACTCTAATATTAAAAAACTTTAGTTATGGCTAGATTCACGGCGCAATGCCGAGAATCTAGCCATTTTTTTTGAAGATTAATTAAGGATTCTCTGCTTGCAATCTTCGATGGAGTAAGTATTATTTATCTTTTCAGAATCATTCCTTTTCCTGTCTTTATGTTTACTACACGGTTTTTTATCTTATGAGTGTGATGCGTTTTTCATTAGTTGTCGTGTTGAGTATTTTGCCGTGGATGACAGGCATTGCTGGAGCGCAAGAGAGTTCTGATCAAAGAGAGGCTTCTGTTTCAATGAAGATGGGTAAGTCATTGATGAAGCTTATTGCGAAAGAGACAAGCGATGATGGATTACAAAAATTGGCACAATCGCCTGCTTTTTTAAAAGGCTTATTTCGTTGGAAAATCCTTGATGGCGTTGATTTTGCTACTTTATCCTCATTAAATAAGACCCCCTTCATGAAGTCATTTTTGAATGATATGGCTTGGCAAGAAGGTTTTTTAGGTTCTGGTCCCTTGCCAAATATGGGTGAGGCTTTGAGTAATCTTGCTATTTTATGCAAGAAGGATGCGAAGGCGATGACGACGCCATTGTATAAAAAGTTGGCGACGGCGACAGCCCTTGAGTTTGCTCGGAATGAACCAGAGAAAAAGCTTTCGGAGAAAAAGGATTGGACGCTAGAGATGATGATGGATCGTTATTCTTACTTTCGCTCTAGTCATGTAGCAGGCTTATTAAATCCCATGTTTGATCAGCTTGATTATTGGGATATGAGGGTGCTTGGGGGGTGCAAGGTTGACTCATGGGGGAGATCTGAGTCTTTAGCTTGGCAACGAGATAATGTGTGTCTGCCTGCTCAAGCGTATACGGGGGCTTGCTGGCAGGCGTCTTATCGCTCTTTTAATGCGTGGGGTGCCAGCATTCACGGGAGAGATTATTATACGCCATTTGATCCTGTTTTTAAGGGGGTTAAATCTCAGATGGTAAAAGAGATAGGGGGAGTATGCGGTTCGTTATCTCATTTTGGTGCTTTCTCCGCAATTGCCAATGGTATCCCGGCGACGACAATGGGGGAACCAGGGCATTGTGCGTATACGGTACGCATTGATCCCAATACATGGCAACCAGGATATTCATTGAAGTGGCAGAGAGGTTGTCATTGGTGTTTCTATGGGCATCAATGGTCTCAATTGCTTTTAACCCAAGAGACATTTGCTAATAAAAAAGATTTTTCATTAGCGATGAGATTATCGTGGATGGCGCAACTTGCGGATAAGAGTGAGGATAAGGAAAAAGGTCGTGAGCTGTATCAAGAAGCATTAAAGGTACAACCAAAAAATTTCCCCATATGGATGGAGTATCTTGAGCGTGAGATTGCAGATGGATCGTTGACTGCCGAGCAATGGGCAAAGGTGAGTTCTAAGATAATGAACGCATATTCTAAGGATTACCCCGAGATGGCTAGTTTGTTGCTCAATACCAAGGTGTATCCTGTTTTGATGGAGAAACTTACTTCTCTCAAGAGTAAATCCTCAGAGATTATAAAATTTCATAAAAACCTTGATAAGATGATTCCCCTTACTTGGGATTTCCCGGCGACCTTAGATGCTCAAGAGCAGTTTTTAGGTGGTGGTACAGATGCGACGGTTGCCATGATTGATATTGTGACGGGGGTTCACATGCAATCTAATGATTATGGCTCACCTTCCTTATCATGGGCCATGAAAAAGGTAGGTGATTCGTTAGAACTGAGAAATTATTTGCTTTCTAAGATTGTTGGGGCAAAGGGTGCAGTCAATGATAAAGCAATCCTAGCGTTGGCATCAGAGATGATGAAAAAAGCCGAAGCAAGCAACGATATGCAAACATTTCAGGATGCTGGTAAATTAATCGTAAATCATCTAAGCCCGTCTTTGCCTGCTTTTGAACCATTTTCGGGGGACTTGCTCTCATCTGGTGGGCTGTTGACTCTAAGCTCGGTAAGTGGGCGATATGGTGAACCATGGAAGCATTGGGGGGTTATTGAAAAATGCGGAGGCAATTTCCACACGGATGAAGATAATCCAGGGCTTGCAACGGTGATGATGCCACGCATCGGAGATTTATCGGGTATCGTTGTTGTGGGGACGAATGGTAATAGTGATCGATTGAATGGCATTATTATTGAGACTTCTCTCGATGGTAATTCTTGGACTAAGGTTGGTGAGATTCCCAAAATGAAGAGAGTTCATCGCATTGATCTTAAGGGGAAAAAGATACGTGCTCAGTTTGTTCGCTTAACGCGACCTGGTAAAAACTTTTTCCACTTAGACGGTATTCTTGTTTACGGAAAAAAAGCATCATGAAAATTATATTATTAATGATAATATCTCTGTGGATGGCACCCCTGTATGCTGCTACATTTATAGGGTCTCCCGAAGAAGCGAAAAAACAGGCAAAGTCCAGTCAATCAGATTGTATTATTATGATCTATGGTGGAGATTGGAATCGTCAAGGGAAAGTATTTCAAGAGAAATGTTGGAATGAGAATATCTTGAAAACTGGGATTGATTCGTCAACAATTGTTTCTACATTATGCAGTCCTCAAACAACTGATTCTGAACAAAATAAACAAGCAAATGAACAGGAAAAAAATGTAGGAGTGAGTTATTCTTCTCTACCTGCGCTATCATTTTTAGATAAAAATGGATTTGAATATTGTTCTTTGTCTGGAGATAAATTGCCACGAAATGCAACGACATTGATGGCTCGTATTCGCCAAATCCAAGCCTTGAGGCAAAAGCGAGATGATTTATTGGAAAAGAGTAAAAGTATGTCAGGGGTCAATCAGGCAAAACTTTTGGGAAGTGCAGGTGAGATTAATGGGCTCAACCGTCCCCCAAGTATTCTCAATGATCTTAAAAAATGTGATCCAGAGGATCAGAGTGGATATATTAAACGTTTTACCTTTGATGTCTGGTCTTTACATCAATATATGAAGAGCTCTAAAGAAGAGGCATTAGCTGCCTTGGATAAAGAGTTGGCAGCGAAGGGGTTGACTGCCGATCAAAAACAACAGATTTATGGGGTTAGGGGAATGATTCTTTTGAAAAACAAGGCATCCGCCGATGAGTTAAGGGACAATTTTAAAAAGATGAACGCCCTTAACCCTCAGTCAATTAATGGTAAAGCCGCCGTTCAAGCCGCATTGATTTATGCAAAATAAGAGATGACCTGTGTTGTTGGCGAAGTCAGGAACCTCATCACCTCCGGTCACTGGGACTTTGAAGCCTGCGGGGGGTGTAAAGTTCTTTCTGTAAATTCAGTAAAGAGTCACTCAAACTCCCGTCCCCTGGTAAAAATCCGGTGAAGACGGAACAGAGGAAATGGCGCTCTTCTACGACTCATCGGCTTGCAGGGAAAGAGAAAGATGCTGCTTTAGATAGTCCATCGGGATATAAACAGATGTCCCCTCCAGATGCGCATTTCCACGAGGGAACTAAGCGGGAGGGGACGTAACGTGGCATCAATGTACTATGCCTGAGATAGTTGTCAATACTTGATGATATACACATTTATACGTTTATCCACACCTGATCTCAGGAGGTGGGCTCTCAACAGGATATTTTGC
>JAVXPO010000055.1:0-12956 GCA_036644695.1 Akkermansia sp.
TCTTTTTACTCCATAAGTTGGCGCCAAATTTAATCAATAAAACCGTTCCTAATACTGAAGGAATTGCCGTTATCCCTGGGAATTGTGTTGCCCCATCATAAAAAACATAAGGAAAAAGAATTAGCCCCCACCCAATCAAAATAACAAGTCCTCTTTTGATACGTGATGAAAGTATCACTATAGGACTAAAGGCAAGCAACGCCCCTGCCAATAATTCCCACGCTCGTTGAGGTAAAAAGAAAAAGGCAGCGAGAGAATATCCCATATACATCGAATATAACGCTAAAACAAAAGATAAAATAAATCCGATTATCAACGCAGGTAATAAAATCGATCGTTTTGCCTTCCATAGAAGAAGCAAAGACAAGGGAAGGATGATATAGAATTGCTCTTCTACCCCCAACGACCAAAGATTGAGCAAAGGATTCTCATGGGCATTTCCATCAAAATATCCCGATTTCCCCCAAAAATAAATATTCGTTGAAAAAAATGAGCTAAAAAAACTTGTTCCAGCTAATGTCTTTAATTGCTCTTCATTAAAGAGGACAATCCCAGTTGCAATGACAAATAAAATTAAAACAGAATAGGCAGGGATGATTCTCTTAACTCGTCTGTGGTAAAAATTAACGAGCGAAAATTGATTATTTTTGAGATCTCGTAAAATCCCACCTGTAATCAAATATCCTGAAATCACAAAAAAGACATCTACCCCAGCATATCCCCCGGGACAAAGAGTAGAGCATAAATGATACAGTAAAACGGGGATAATAGCTAATGTTCTAATTCCATCAATATGAGGGAAATACGCACTATTTCTGGGGGGGGGGGGGGGTGATTTTTGAATAGCCATTATCTTGTCGATATTACACCATTTCCCCATCTTTTGCTTGAAGCAAAGAAGGAAAACTAGAGAAAGTTCGGATAAATCCAGAGCGGTTGTATAATCAAGTACCTCGACAAAAACAAGCTTTTATTCTCTTATTCCCTTCCCTTTTTCAAGCGATCCATGAGAAAAGAGGTTAGGACATCTTGCCACACATTTTTTTCTGAGATGAGGCGATAATCTACTAAGGAATCCATACATGTTTGCTTCATCGAGACGATGTATTTTTCAATAATTCGTTTATATTCTCCTCGAATCAATGATGGGTCAGCAATGACTGACTGATCACCTTCTAATCCGATGAACTTCGTTGGGTGATCAATATTTAGCAAGGATTCGACTCTGTCTATTAAATGAAACACGACTACGTCATGCTTTCTGTAACGTAGATGCCTGATGACTTCTTTCCATTCGTCGGTATTGATAAAAAGATCTGAAAACACCATAATCAGCCCTCTTCTAGGGTTTTTTTCCGCAAGGATATGTAAATTCTCTATCAAGGTTGTTTCACCTGATGGAATCATTTTTTGCAAGATTTCCATCATTAGATTCAATTGTGCAGGTTTGCGTGAGGGTGGGATATTCACATTGAGTTCTCCCTTTCCACAGAGAGATAAACCCACAGAGTCCCCCTGCTTCATCAACAGATAAGATAAATTAGTCGCGAGGCGACAACTTCGTTCATACTTGCTTATCTCACCATTTGAGGTGAATTGCATCGATCCTGACGCATCAATAACACAATAAGCGCGTAAATTGGTATCAGCCTCATATTCCTTGATATAATATCGATCAAATCGAGCATACGCTTTCCAATCAAGTCGTCTCGTGTCGTCTCCTGGTACATATTTCCGATACGATGCAAACTCAACAGATGACCCACGTTGGGCACTGCGATGCCTACCAGACATATTTCCTGCCATGCTTTGACGAACCTCAAAGGGGAGATTCCCCAATCGGCTCAACAAATCATGATCTAAATATTCCATACTAGCGGTTCTTTGTGAGCCTATTTACGGTTAAAGGGCGCCGATCAATTGAGCAACTACTTTTTTTGAGGTCAGTCCTTGAGATTCTGCCGTGAAATTAGTCACGACACGATGCATCAGGACGGGGGCTGCCATGGCGATCAAATCTTCTTTGCGAACGATATAGCTCCCCATGAGGGCGGCTCTCGTTTTAGCCCCCAAAATCAAGAATTGCACGGCGCGGGGGCCTGCCCCCCACGAGACCATCTGTCTAACCCAATCAGGCGATGTTTCGAGTCCTGGACGCGTCGAGCGAACAAGTTTGACGGCATCGTCATAAATATGCTCTGGTACGGGGACGCGACGCACTAAGTTTTGGTAAAAAATAATTTCTTGAGCATTCAGCACATGATTCAGCGCCACAGTCTCTCCGCCAGTTGTTTCACGAGCAATTCTCAATTCCTCCTCCAAAGTTGGATAATTCACTTCGATGAAAAACATGAATCGATCGAGCTGGGCTTCGGGCAAGGGATAGGTGCCCTCTTGTTCAATGGGATTTTGGGTAGCCAATACAAAAAAGGGATTATCTAGCGAAAAGGTTCGTCCCATCACCGTTACTCGATGCTCCTGCATTGCCTCAAGTAAAGCAGACTGGGTTTTCGCTGGGGCACGATTGATCTCATCAGCCAACACCATATTGGCAAAGACTGGTCCTCGGATAAATTCAAATCCCTTTTTACCCGATTGAGAGTCTTCTTGGATAATATCCGTCCCCGTAATATCTGCTGGCATCAAATCGGGGGTAAATTGAATTCGATTAAAGCTCAAATCCATTGTTTTAGCAACGGAACTGACCAAAAGAGTCTTTGCCAATCCTGGCACACCAGTTAATAAGGCATGCCCACGCGAAAAAAGAGCAATCGCCAATAGTTCGATAACACGTTGCTGACCAACAATAACTTTCCCTAATTCTAATCTGAAATCTTGATAAATTTGACCTAAACGCTCAATGGCGGCAACGTCGTCAGTAGGCAAAGATGAAGGATTCATGACTGCATGCTCTAGCATGTTTTCACTCTCATGGCACGTAGAATTTTAAGAGGTCTCGTTTCCGAGCTTGGTTTTTACCTAAAAAAGAGTAGATAATTAACCATGCCTAAGGTAGCCCTCATCCAACATGTAGCTGATGCCGACCCCTCTATCAACAAATCAAAAACTGAGCAGGCGATTAGAGTAGCCGCAAACAATGGCGCTCAAATCATTTGCACGCAAGAGCTCTTTACCTCTCTTTATTTCTGCCGTACAGAATCCTGCGACAATTTTAATCTCGCCACCCCCATCCCTGGAGAATTAACCACTCATCACCAATTATTAGCAAAAGAATTAGGCGTCGTCATCGTCGCCTCTGGATTTGAAAAACGGGCTACAGGACTTTATCATAATTCCGCTTGGATCATTGATGCCGATGGTCGTTTTTTAGGCGTTTATCGCAAAATGCATATTCCTCAAGACCCAGGCTTTGAAGAAAAATTTTACTTCACCCCCGGAGATCTCGGCTACAAAGCCTTTCCAACGAAATTTGGAACGATTGGCATTCTCATTTGCTGGGATCAATGGTACCCCGAGGCAGCCCGACTCACGGCAATGCAAGGGGCAGAAATTATCTTTTACCCCACTGCCATTGGATGGTTGCCTGATGAAAAGCCCGCCTTGGGTGAGGCTCAGCACTGTGCATGGGAAACTGTTCAACGAGGTCATGCCGTTGCCAATTCTTGCTATGTTTGCGCCATCAATCGAGTGGGTACTGAGGGAGAAACTGAGTTTTGGGGACAATCCTTTGTCTCTGACTACTATGGTCAAATTATGGCAAAAGCTTCGATTGATCAAGAATGTATCTTGTACGCCGATCTCGATCTCAACGCACTTGAGGATCACAGACGCATCTGGCCATTTTTCCGAGATAGACGCATCGACTCTTACGGGGGCATCACACAACGCTGGGGTCAATAGCCCTGACCCATCATCTCACATGAGAGACTATCTGGAACAATTTCTTATCTATCTCTCTACAGAGAAAGGACTCAGCATCGCTTACCAGTTATCGGTCAGGCAAAGCTTGGAGTTACTCGATAAGTGGATGATAATCAGCCAATATGACATCTCAAGTATCACCACAGAGCATCTTGACGAATTTTCTCATTACCTCCAAGACAAGGGTCAAGCTCGTAGCTCTCGGCGCATTGAGATGGTGCATATTCATATCTTTTTTCGCTGGTTAAAAGCTCGTAACTTCATTGACATCGACCCTGCGGCGTTACTTGACATCGCGAAACCCGACAGGATACTCCCTGAAACAATGGACGAGGATACGGTCAGACGCCTCATCGAGAGCATTGACCCAAGCGACGTCCCTCTGGGCTGTAGAGATCGCGCAATCGTAGAATTGCTCTACGGGTGTGGACTGCGCGTTAGCGAATTGACCTCTCTGCAACTTGAGAACTACGACATGGACGAGCAATTTTTAAGAGTCACGGGGAAAGGGGATAAAACGCGAGCACTCCCCGTAGGCACCAAAGCGTCACAAGCCCTCCTCTCTTATATCAGCACAGCACGCCCCAAGCTCGCCATCAAACAACGAGACAACACCATCTTCCTCAACAGACGGGGGCACCCACTCACCAGAGAAAGAATCAGACAAATCGTTAAAGAACGAGCCCTGGCTACGGGGATTGATCAACGAGTCTTCCCCCACCTCATGCGTCACTCGTTTGCCACTCATCTTTTAGAGCATGGCGCAGACCTTCGCATCATTCAAGAGCTCTTAGGGCATGCAGATATTGCCACGACCCAGATATATACCCACGTTGAGAGCACACGTCTGCGCCAACTCCACAAAAGATTTCATCCCCGTGGATAAACCGAATCATTACTCTTACGCCTCCTTTATTTGACCACACCCGAGGGGATCACCCCTTCTTTCGCCTCACGCACGACAAACTGCCATGATGCGCACTGATCAAATACGGGCGAGCTCCCACTCTTCCATCTCACTTGTATGGTGACAGGATTTGTCAATAACTCCCTATTCGGCGTCCAGGAAAGCACCTTATTCTTAGGTTCAAATTGTGCGGGGACGCGACCAAATCCAGATACGCGCATCTCTACTTTTGAGGCATCAATCCCTTCCTCTTGCCCAAGAGCAATAGAAATCGTCGGGGTTGATCGAGCAACGATAGAATTAGCTAACGGAAACACTGTCTGCGCGGGGGGAGGCAACGCGGGGATATCTTGATCCACAGATTGAGTAGCACCTTGAGTCGTACGCCGCTTTTTCTCTGTCGTGGTCAGCTCATCAATCGGAAGAAAGCTCACTGCATGGAGGAACGTTTTAGGTGAGCGTCCATACACCATATATCGAGGGATTAGCATGTTCTCCGTCGTATAAAGTGCCTTTTTACCAATCACCGTCACCGCTAGTAAATACCCATATTCAGGTATTTTTTCAATCATTTCAGGAGTATTATATCCACCTGGATAACAATAGCACTCAATCGGTAAAGAAAAATTATTCTGCAACCAAACGCGAGAATCACGGATTTCTGCATCCATCATCGCCTGATACGCCTCGGGTCCCTTACGATGCTCCTTTTTCCAGACAGAAGGGTACAAATGCCGCGACGAATGACTACCAATATACGCCCCATGTCGTGCCAACTCTTTCACTTGAGCAATGCTCATCGAGGCACCTTGCCCCGTCAAAAAATGAGTGTAGGGGAACACCGTAAAAGGGAATCCAAATTCTTTCAAAATGGGGAATGCATCCGTATAAACACTCTTCCACCCGTCATCAATCGTGATCATCACACAATTGGCTGGCAATTGTCGCGCACCATTCTTCCACTCTAAAAAATCTTGCATCGAGATCACAGGCATTCCGCAATCCTTCAACGCCTTCATCTGCTGACGAAAGACCGATGTCCGTATCCTCATATCAGTCACGGGTTTTGTCTCGCTAAAATCATGATACCCCAAAATAGATACCTGCGTCCTACTCTGCTCGACTGGTGCCGATGACTGAGGAGGCAAGACTGGGACAATAGCCGTACTTGCCCCATTGATTGTTGGAGTACGCACGATTGGGAGCTTCCTTACAGGACGAGGTCTATCAGGTAATGGCTCAGCGAGAGGCACGCCATCTTCGGGGATAGGCTCTGCGAGAGGAATCACCTCTTCTTTGCTTCCTGATTCACTAGCTCCAGCATAATTTCCGTTACGAACAGAGGAAGGAGCTGGCTTTGATGACGGCGCACCAATATACACACCAGGATCGAGAGGGGGCAATTCGAGCGCAGATTGAGACCATCCCAGTCCAATCGACATCATACAACAAATCCCGACAAAAAATGCCCACATACCAACAACGCCATTACGCATACGAGCACTTACTTATTCCTCTTAATTACTACGTTCAACCATTATCTATGACACCACAGACCTTTCCTCGTCACTCAACCTCACTCATCATCATCAGGAGAATATCATTCTCTCAAGTTTCCCCAACAAGCGGTAAAATCAAAGACACCATGTCAAAAAAAAATTAAGATAATCTCCCCTTTAGGGGTCAGATAAAAAATAGAAACAATAGACTTGTTTCGTAGTCCACACCACGATAACATGAGCCTCTCATGAGTCGCCCCCTTCGCATCGAATATCCTGGAGCCGTCTACCACATCCAAAGTATCGGCAATAAAAATGACGACATCTTTCAAGACGACACAGATCGTGAGCTCTTCCTCAAAACATTTGAAGAGGCCTGCACTCGATGCCATTGGAATGCGTATGCCTATGCATTGATGAACAATCACTATCACATCCTTTTTGAAACGATTGATGCCAATCTCGTCAATGGGATGAAATGGCTACAGACAACCTACACCATGCGCTACAACAGACGCCATGGCTACCAAGGGCATGTCTTTGCTGGACGATATAAATCCATGCTCATTGAGGTCGATAACGCACACTACTTCTCAACAATCATCGACTACATCCACCTCAATCCAGCCCGGGCAGGATTAGCCCGTAAACAGACCTTCCTCTCGGGCAGTAAATGGACCAGTCTCCCCGACTGGATTAAAGATAAAAACGACCGTAACGCATGGATTCACCCCGCACGCGGACTCGCCTGTTTTGGTTGCGATGACACCCCTCAAGGGCATGATAAATATATGGATCACCTCATTGGTCGCTTTGAGGCAGAGAGCATGGACGAGCGCTCCCTCCTCCCTGCTGGGCACGTCGGCTCAGGCACCGTTCAGCGAGGGTGGTGCTATGGCTCCAGTGCTTTCCGTCAACGCATTATCGACACCATCCCCAACATGATCAAGCGAAACCCAGGTGCATGGGGTCGCGCAGGGGCAGAAATTGGCGAACATAAAGCAGAGACCATCGTCACACGTGGACTAAGAGCCTTTGGATTAACAGAGGAAGAGCTCCTCACAACCCCCTTTAGCCATCCATCTAAACTCATCATCGCTCTTGCCATCAGACAATCCAGCATGGTCTCTTATGCTTGGCTCGCCAATCGCCTCCACATGGGCACCCCTCGCTCACTTGGCACCTTGCTTCATCGAGCAAAAGCTATGGAAAAAGCTGACCTGAAAACAAGAGCATGGATCGAAAAAATATCTACTCCCCCCACCCTCAATCTCTGACCCATCCAGCATTTCCCTCACTACATAAAGGGTCAGATGAAAAATAGAAAATATCTTTTCAAGTTTCTATTTTTAATCTGACCCCAATCCATAGAGTTCAAAAAAAATCTTGTGCAACTATTCACAGATGTTAAATCCCTCCTCGCCGACGCAAATTGATGACGAAGGCATTCCACAAATTATTGTAAAACCATTATGGCTCCATCCTATTCACAACGAGTGTTAGAATCAGTCCGAGGAAAAAACGGACATGAACCCGAATTCCTACAAGCAGTGCAGGAAGTATTAGGCACGATTGAACCCGTCTTAGCCGCCAATAAAAAATACGAAAACGGAGCCATTCTGGAACGCATCGTCGAACCAGAGCGCACCATCCTCTTCCGTGTCCCATGGGTTGATGACCAAGGCAAAGTACAAGTCAATCGTGGTTACCGCGTTGAATTCAATAGTGCCATTGGTCCCTTCAAGGGCGGCATCCGCTTCCACCCCAGCGTCAACTTGGGCATCCTCAAATTCCTTGGATTTGAGCAAACCTTCAAAAACTCGCTCACCACACTCCCCATGGGCGGTGGCAAGGGCGGTGCCGACTTTGACCCCAAAGGAAAAAGTGACAATGAAGTCATGAGCTTTTGCCAAAGCTTCATGACAGAGCTTAGCCGTCACATTGGTGCAAACACCGACATCCCAGCAGGTGACATCGGCGTAGGTGGTCGTGAAATTGGCTACATGTTTGGTCAATACAAGCGCATTCGCAACGAATTCACTGGCGTCCTCACGGGCAAAGCCCTCAATTGGGGAGGCTCCCTCATTCGTCCCGAGGCAACAGGCTATGGTTGCGTCTACTTCGCACAAAACATGCTTGCCACTCGCCAAGACGACCTCAAAGGCAAAGTTTGCCTCGTTTCTGGATCTGGTAACGTTGCTCAATACACCGTTGAGAAACTCCTTCATTGCGGTGCCAAGCCCGTCACCCTCTCTGACTCTAATGGATATATTTATGATCCAGATGGCATTGACGCAGAGAAACTCGCTTGGATCCAAGACCTTAAAAACGTTCGTCGCGGACGCATCCAGGAGTACGTTTCGCAGTTCACCAAGGCTCAATACTTTGCCGGTCAACGCCCATGGAACGTCCCTTGCGATTGCGCCTTCCCCTCTGCCACTCAAAACGAAATTGACGGCAACGACGCTCGCGCTCTCATCAAGAATGGTTGTACCCTCGTCGCCGAAGGTGCCAACATGCCAACGAACCTCGAAGGCATCAACACCTACCTTGACGCCAAAATCCTCTACGGTCCTGCCAAAGCAGCCAATGCTGGTGGAGTAGCCACATCGGGACTTGAAATGTCACAGAACAGCATGCGCCTCGCTTGGAGTCGCGAAGAAGTGGACGCCAAACTCAAAGGCATCATGAAAAACATCCACGACAACGCTTTCAAGCACGCGCATCTCTATGCTCAAGACACCTACACAAACTACGTGATCGGTGCCAACATCGCTGGCTTTGTCAAAGTAGCCGACTCAATGCTCGATCAAGGAGTTTGCTAAACTAAGATTCAAATCAACTCAAAAAAGCTTCTGGAACACATTCCAGAAGCTTTTTTGCTTTTTGTTGATAGATGAAATGGAGCAATTGAGCTCTATCTCAAATTTAAGATCACTAGCTAAAAGGGTATTATTAAGCTTTCTTAAACAGAAACAAGACAACGCCATGCTTGTTGAGTTCGATGGTCACGGTATCTTTTGTCGTTCCGACAGTAGCACGTTTCCATAAATCACGGACAGATTGTGTGCCCGATAAGCCTAGATCGGATAATTTCACCGTAAAGGTTTCCTTGTTGTCGCCTGTATTAAAGAATCCGACGGCTAAATCGCCATTTGCCAATTCTTTGGTAATGACTTGCAAGGCACCTTGATTGATGGCTTTTTTAGCAGCCTTACCAGCTGGGTCTTGGTTGACGGCAATAACATCGTCATTCGTAATCAAACCCAAGGTAAAGTCGTCAAGATTTGCCAAATCACTAGACATGATTAAAGGGGCTGAGAGGAGACTCCATAGACTAATTTGAGCATATTGCTCATCGGGCGTGAGATTTGTTGGACGGAATGAGGCATTATTTTTCCCAGCCTCACCAATGCGTCCTATTTGCAAAATATCGGGATCATTCCAATGTCCTGAGCTCGTATGAGCAAACCACTTATCATCATTGATAACGCGAGAGATCCCCCCCCAATTATCGCGAATGTCTCCCGTTGTGCGCCAGAGATTAGCAAATTTCTTTAACCCTTCTACATTTTGAAAGGGAGCTGCATTTGATAAACTCAATACGATGTCTCGCCCTGACTGACGGAGATCATTATAAACGCGTTCCGTCGTTGGAACATCATTAGGCAACCAATCTACCTTGACGTAGTCAAAGCCCCATTGAGCCCATTGCTTGGCGTCTTTGTCAAAAAACCAAACGGGACCGACATGATCCACTTTTTGCTTCGTTAAGCCAGGCCATGTTCCAAAAAATTGAGTTGGTTGATGCCGTTGAGCTTCGGGGATAGCAAACTCTGCATAACCCCCTTTTTCATTAGGCGCACTACCACCAATAAATCCTGCATAGCTACCAATCCATGGGGTCGAGTAAATCCCTGCTTTCAATCCCATTTTATGGATTTTGTCACACATTCCCTTCATATCAGGGAATTTTTTATTAGATTGAATCGCCTTCATCGGTCCACCGCGTTCGCCCTGCCAACAATCGTCAATATTGACAAAACTCCATCCGTGATTCACCAGTCCTTTTTCAACAAAAAGATTGGCGACATGCAGGATATTTTCCTGATTGATTGCTTCGCTGTAGGAATACCAGCTATTCCAACCCATTGGGGGAGTCAGACACAAATCTTCACCTATTTTGAGTGTAATGATATCCGTTGCTTTCCCGTGTTTATTGACGGCTCCAATCGTGATGGGATAGGTCCCTTTGGCAGATATTTTACCTCTGATATTGCCTTGTGCATCCATCTTTAATCCAGTAGGTAAATTTTGAGCAACAATTTTCATCGGGCGTTCGCCAGAAACGGCAACGTGGTAAAGGATGGGTGAGCCTGGTCTCGCCCCATATACCTTAGCCCCATTGATTGCAGGCTTTTTACTCACCTCAGGGGTCAAGCGCACACCTGATTCTGTAGCAGGGTAAGGATTAGGAATTGATGCTGCATCGACAAAATCGCAACAAAAAACGGACATGCCAATCAACGGAAGACATGATTTTAGAGCAAATGAGGGGGTAACCATATAATTGAATATAAGCATAAATACGTAGAGAGGGAAACATTCTTTCTCTTAATAATCATTTTATCACTGCCTTGAATTCTTCTATTATTATAGTATACTCCTTTTATGCCCGTCCCCCTACATGACATCGTCCGTTTCTTTGACGACACTCTGCATACAGCTCAAATCAAAGATTACCCTCATGCCTTGAATGGATTACAGGTTGAGAATAGAGGGGGCGTCACTCGCATCGCCATGGCAGTCGATGCCTCAGAGAGTGCCATACGAGCCGCAATTGAGGCAAAAGCCGATTTACTCCTCGTTCATCATGGCTTATTTTGGGGTGGGCTACAGCCTGTGACGAGAGCCACTTATCAAAAGCTAGCTCTCTGCATTGAGCATCATCTTGCCGTTTATTCATCTCATCTCCCCTTAGATATTCACCCCATTTATGGGAATAATGCCATTTTGGCTAAAAAATGCGAATTAAGCATCATCGGCGACGGGATTCCCATGGGGGGTAACATTTTAGGCTATCGTTGCCTTTGTGATGTCCCTCTCAACAACTTCCTCCACACCTTACAAGCCGTCACGGACATGGAGGTGAGAGCCTATCTCTCACCAGAAGCTAACGAGCTCAATTCCCTCGCGCCGCTCGGCGAAATAATGATCTGTTCTGGGGGTGCAGGGGATGAATTGCCCGTCGTGGGCACCATGGGAGTCAAGACCTTTCTCACGGGAGAGGGCTCACATTGGACGATTCCCATGGCGAGAGAACTCGGCATCAATCTCATCTATGCTGGGCATTATGCGACAGAAACATTTGGAGTTACCGCATTGGGGCAAGCCGCTAGCGAACGATTTAGCCTCCCTGCCGAGTTTATCCACGATGAGCCTAAGGCAGTCGTCATCTCGCCCCTTCTCCCCTAACCTGCCCTCTCCATGATTTTCACAACAGACGATGCCGACGGCAAAATACGACTTGATCAATATTTAGTTGGGCTCTTGCCCGACTTATCAAGAGCTCGCATTCAATCACTCATCAAAAATGGGGATGTCTTGATTGATGGTAAAGCAGGCAAGGCAAAAATGAGCGTCTCGCGTGGCATGAGCATCGAGGTCACCATCCCAGAGCCAACTTCACCAGAGGCACAAGCGCAAGACATCCCTCTTGATATTTTATACGAAGATACCGATCTCATCGTCATCAACAAAGCGAGTGGCATGGTCGTGCATCCTGCCGCAGGTAATCTCGATGGCACCATCGTCAATGCCCTCCTTTACCATTGCGGTGATTTATCTGGCATCGGTGGCGTCGAGCGTCCAGGCATCGTTCATCGCCTCGATAAAGACACCTCAGGGTGCCTCGTCGTTGCCAAAAATGATAAAGCGCACCAATCACTTGCCTCTCAATTTGCCGAGAGAAGCACAGAGAAACTCTATTTAGCCGTCGTCCAAGGATGCCCAAAAGAAAAATCTGGCACGATTTTTACCCACATTGGACGTCATCCCATCAATCGACTCAAAATGGCTGTTGTCAACCCAGGGACAGGGAAAGCAGCCATCACCGATTGGAATCTCCTCTGCAATGACTCGTCAACAGATTCGACTCTCGTCCTCTGCACTCTCCACACGGGCAGGACACACCAAATACGCGTCCACATGCTCCACCTCGGGCACCCTTTGATTGGCGATCCCATTTATTCTCATCCCAGTCGTCAACATGTTGCCCCTGGGCGACTCATGCTCCATGCTTGGCGACTCTGCTTTAACCATCCAACAACGGGCGAGCGCATGGAATTACAAGCCCCCATTCCACCAGAATACACCCCATGGATGCAATGCTTCCCCAATGGCATCCCAAAGGATATCACCCCAATGACATCCATCGAAAAATAGGCTCTGCGTCAGATTTCGCCAACAAATTCACCGCCCCACATCAAACGGGTCTGGAGGAGAACGTGTTGCGTTAGCCGTAGGCGATGCATCAGGTTCCCGCCTGAACCGTTTTCACCGCCGTCTTATTCCGCCAACAAATTCACCGCCGTCTTTTTCTCCATTTACCCTGCGGTGAGCCCACCTCTTGGGGTCAGGTGGGAACCTGATGCAACACTCCGCTTTGC
>JAVXPO010000056.1:0-12674 GCA_036644695.1 Akkermansia sp.
TGTTTATAAGGGTTTTATAAGTGCTCTCCTCTATTCCATTGGCGAAGTCAGGAAAAAAATAAAAGAGTAGCTTAATTCTGACAAGCTGTCTTTATGATAGAGAAGGGGAGGGGAACCTGATGCATCGCCTTCGGCTAACGCAACACGTTCTCCTCCAGACTCGTATTTGATATGAGACGGTTATTTTGAGGAGGAATTCGAGTGCAGAGGTTCACTCGTAACGGAGTAAACCTCTGATGCAAAAATCAGGAGAATAGGGGGTACAGGTGACTTGTTCTAAATGTGCCTCATGAGTTAAAAAATCTTGTCCTTCGACTGATAAGGGTGATCCCCCTAAAATCATAGGTGCATAAAATCCAATCCACTCATCTACCAATTTTTCTTTGAGTAACGATGATACTAAATTGCCGCCTGCCTCAACAAGAAGGGTAGAGATGCCATATTCGCTGTATAAACGATGGAGTACATCGCGGCATTCTCCCTCATTCTCAATGACGAGAGTTCTCTCTTTCCATTGATCGGTAAGACATATGCAGGAGAGAGGGATAGAATCATGATGATGCGTTAAAATAACTCTCCATGGTTGTTTTTTTTCTGGAGAGATGGGGCGATTAGCTTCTCGTATCGTCAAGGCTGGATTATCTGTTCTAATTGTTTGACCACCCGTCAAAATTCCATCTGCTTCTGCTCGCAATGTATGAACAAAATGTCTTGAATTATATGATGTAATCCATTGAGACTTATCTTGTTGTCTCGCAATTCTACCATCGAGGCTTGAGGCTGTTTTGACAATGACCCAGGGGAGACCTGTTTGGATAGTTTTCCTGAAGGCTTTGATGAGATCATCGCATTCATCCTCCATGAGTCCTGACTCTGTTGGGATTCCTGACTCGTTGAGTAGTCCTAATGCTCGTCCAGCATGTCTGGCGTCTGGGTCAGTCGATCCATACACGACACGAGCTACTTGGTACTCTCTAATGGCATCAGAGCAGGGAGGTGTTTTGCCAAAGCTACTGCATGGCTCTAAAGTCACATAGAGGGTTGCTTTAGATAAGAGATATCCATTCCCCCTGGCAAAAGCATCGGCAAACGCCTCACGTTCCGCGTGAGGGCGTCCAGCCGCATGATGAAACCCAATACCTATCATTTGATCTCCGACGCTCAGAACAGCCCCTACAGGGGGATTGGGAGCAGTTAGACCGATGCCACGTCTTGCCTCTTTCAACGCTTGTTGCATCCAGTATTGATCTTGTTCCGAAAAACTCATGTTTTTTTATTCTTTTCCCTTATCTACGATTACTCGCCTGCTTGTTGCTCTGCTCTTGTTATTTACTCACTAGATAATAGAGAGATATAAATATATAAATTCCTTCGTCTTCTAGTGTGTGAATAGTGTGAATAGATTTTATTAAGCCTTCACGTTGTTGAAGTTGTAGTTAAATTTAATTGTTAATAACTAGACCGAGATTCTTTGTGAATAAGAGAGGAATGGACTAGTCAACAAGTTATTCACAAACAATTCACAATTTAGTTCACAGGATTTAATTGTCGAATTTGGACTCATTTTTCATCCTTGAAGAAGAATTGATAGAACTGTAATCCGCTGGATGAATCGAATCCTTTTTTCATGAGGTCGGTGTTGCCATGAACGTAGATGCTGAAATCTTTCCCAAGCTTGATAACTCGTTTCATAAAGCGGTTTGATTTTTGAACGGTCTCTTCGGAAATTGGGAAATTATCCCAATCTCCAATATCATCTCCACGAGAGGAGAGAAATTCACGGAATTTTTGTTTGGTATCGTCGTCTTTCAAAACGGAGGACGAATAATCCTCTGTTTTGAAATTCGCATTGTCCTTAAGGTAGTCCATCGTTTTATTGAGGACATCGATTTGCTCCATTTTTGAGATAGCTTTTTCCTTGGGGAGTTCTTTTGTAACGAACTCTGTCACATTTTTTAAGGTATTTTTAGTGAGGAACTTACTATCTTTTCTCAATTGAGCTTGGAGGAAAGAATCAACCCAGTAATTGGCACTTTTTGCCTTATTGGTCGTGTCAATGATATCCATGACGAACCCTTTTTGAGCATCGTAATTGCAAATGAGACATCCCTTGTCGATTTTGTTGATGCTAAAGCCCTCGCTACGTTCGATACGCATCCCATCCTCCGATTCAACGACATTGATGTAGGTTTCTTTGACCTCTGCCTTAAAGAGACCGACAGCCTTACATTCCTCATTACGAAAGCGACAGCCATCGAATAAGACAACATAGAGATTCCCATCTTTAACCTGTGGGCGACTACTAGCCTCTTGGAGGATTTCGGCGAAATGAGGGGCGAGCTCGTCGAAACGCTCGGTATCCTCAAACAATGCTTTTACCTGGCTGGCAACAGATGTCTCCTCTTCGAGGGCTTCTGGTGTAAAGGTATAGAGTTGATCATTTTTGAAAGAGGAAAAAAAGTAATGGACCAGGAGCTCTTTCATCTCGTTAGTCAAACTGACTTCTCCTGCACAAACAGGTGAATTCTCTGACTTTGCAATCATCTTATAGATGGCAATGGATTCAATCGTGCAATCGGTAACGTCTATCATAATCTTGTCCAAGGATTATGCGTGACTGACTCAGATACACAAGAATGATGTTTTTTTCATAAAAATATTCTAGGGAGGTATGGGACTGCTGGGGCGAAATTACCCGTTGGCAGAGCAGGGGGTATCCATTGTCAGATCGTGACTAAGCCTACTTGTGACGGATTTGTCACATTAAACTGTTTCATTTTAGCCTGGTATCCTTTTTAATATACCTATGCAGCGCATCCTCGTTGTCGAAGACGATATCGATATTGCAGAATTGATAGCTATCAATCTAGCACGTCGACAATATGAAGTTTTTCAGGCTCATGATGGAGTCCAAGGGCTAGAAATAGCCTTAAAAGAGAGACCTGATTTAATTATTTTGGACGTTATGATGCCGTTGAAAAACGGATATCAGGTCTTGAAAGAACTCAATCGCGATGACCGTACCTCGTCGATCCCCGTTTTATTTTTAACAGCAAAAGCCCAAACTGAGGATCGCATCGCTGGATTGGAACTCGGGGCAGATGATTATGTCACTAAACCATTTAGTCCCAAAGAATTGATGCTTCGCGTCCAAGCTATCTTAAAGCGCAACCAACGCCAACCAGGCGAGGTGCGTTTCACCTGCGGACCCATGGTCTTTGATAAAAATACTCTCAAATTTTATTTGGACGGGGAGCCCGTAGACCTTACGGGCACAGAGTTTAAACTACTCTTATACCTAACTGAGCGCGTGGGGCAAACACAAGATCGCAATGACCTGTTGCGCCATGTCTGGGGCTACAGTGATGAGGTTCATAGTCGCACACTGGATACCCACATGAAACGCGTTCGTCAAAAACTGGGAACCCATGCAGAAATGATTGAAACAGTGCGCGGTACCGGGTATCGTGTCATTGTGCCAGACATTGCTGAATAATTGATTGAGCAAGTAAATTTAACCCTCATCCCATAGCCGTGACTCATCTCGACATTACCCTGGTATCATTGCTTATTTTAAGCGTTTTTGGATGGGCTTACCGAGAAGGTAAGTTCACCATGATACTACGTCTCAAAAAAAAGAAATATGCCGAGTTAGAGAAAAAAAGCGCCTTATTTCGAGAGCATTACCTCTCGGATCGTCAAGCCGTCTTAGAGGCTCTTGGCGATGCCTTCCTCGTCACAGATAGGCATGGGAGGGTACTTATCGCCAATGCCATCGCTAAACGCTTATTGGGGACTGCTGGCAGTGTGGGTGGGAATGTCTTTCACTCAATCAACCATGCCGCCCTACATGATTTTTATCGTGAAATATTCAAAAGCTTTGATCATGTTGCGCGAAAAATTACGGTGACGATTGAGAGTGCCGAGCAAAGCCCCACTCAGGAGATGGTTTTGCAGGTGGTCTCAACGCCACTCCAAGAGAATCCCGATCAAATTGGCATCCTCTTTCACGATATAACTGAGGAACACCGCACCCAAATCGTGAGACGAGATTTTGTTGCCAATGCCTCTCACGAACTGAGAACACCCCTGACCATCATTCATGGGTATTTAGAGAATTTACTCGAAGGCGACGAAATGTCAGGGGATCAAGACATGCGCAATCATGTACTCTCTCTGATGCAAAAACACACCAATCGCATCATCCGCATTGTAGAAGACATGCTGGTTATTTCTAAGCTTGAGGGATCAGAAACGGGACGTCTCAAATGGAAAACATTTGACCTATCCGCCTGCGTCGAGGATGTTGTCGGCAGGCTAGAGTCTATGGCTCGTGAGAGGCAAGTTGACATCCAGTTGGATATTGCCCCATCTGAGTTTCCCCTCTACGGTGATAAATTTTATTGGACGCAAATCCTCTTTAACCTCATGGAAAATGCCATGAAACAAAACCCCGACCCAGGGCTCCGATTAACGGTTGGCGCACGAGTCGAGGAAGATAACATCCATATTTGGGTAGCCGATACAGGCATCGGCATCCCAGCAGCTCACATTCCTTACATCTTTAACCGATTTTACCGAGTAGAGACCCAGCATTCGAGTCAAATCAAAGGCACAGGCTTAGGGCTCTCCATTGTCCGTCGAGCTGTCGAGGCACATAGAGGCACCATTAACGTTAGCAGTACCCCAGGAGTAGAGACAAGATTTACAATCTCCTTACCCCTCACTACACAAAATACGTAAAATTCGATAGCGTTTTATATTTTCTCCATAGAGTGAATATAAAATCGATCAAATGAATGCCCCGGAAAAAGAGGAACCGCACATCTCGTTCGCAGCCACCAGAAAAAGCCATTTCCTGACCTCGTTAGTGAAGTAAGGAGATGAAAGTGGTCTTAATCGGCGCAGGATTTGGCATTGGTGCGCTCTGCAATTTCGTCGCCATTGTTTATTGTTATATGGTCTCTCACGACCATTATCGTAAAAATGAACTCGGAATCGATTCTTGAGTTTTTTATTTCGAAAGAAATTTATTTTTTAGAAAAAACTTGGGACGAGCAACGCTTCTCGTGTGTATGAACGGCTCTTTAATCACTAAGTGTCAAGTTTCTCGTTTTCTCCCAGTTGTTTTGACGATCGGCAGGAAGCTCAAATATCTTTTGATTCTCCCCCTTCTTGTGATTCAACTCATGTTGAGCTCCTGCACGACTGATGCCTATGGCAATACGACTGTGACCCCTGGTGGCGCGGTGGCTATTGGGGTTGGGGCTCTTGCTCTAGGTGCTCTGATTGGTGCTGCGGTAGCTGATGACGATCACGATTATCACCATTGTAATGATGATAACTATTGCTATGAATCATCCTCGTTTTGTAGTTATGAGGATTACGGATATTGACGTTAATCAATCTCGCTTGCCTAAGAATCTGAGCAAGTAGAGGAACAGGTTGATAAAGTCGAGGTAGAGGGTCAAGGCACCGAGGATAGCAGTGCGCCCTGATCCCATACCCATGAAGTCACGATCTTTGATCAATCTCTGGGTGTCGTATGCGGTGAGTCCTGAAAAAATGAGGACGCCCACACCAGAGATAATGAGGTCAAAGGTGTTGCTTTTGAAGAACATGTTGACGAGCAGAGAGATGACGAGTCCGATGACAGCCATCATGAAAAAACGCCCCATTCCGCTTAAATCGCGTTTTGTCGTAAAGGCATAGACAGTCATGGCACCAAAGGTTCCTGCGGTGCAGAGGAAGGTGACCCCGAGCGAGGCGTCTGTATAAATCAAGAAGAGTGGCGCAAATAAAAGTCCGTTGAGGGCGGAATAGACCAGAAATAACATTGAGGCGGTTCCCACAGAGAGGGTGTGGATGCGCGCGGTTAAAAAGAGGACGATGCCAAAGGTTGCAATCGCCAGCACAATGAAGGGAATCATCCCCGACATGAGTATGCTTGAGATTTGCGGTGAGGCAGAGACAAGCGCACCGACGAGAGCCGTAATGCCTAAGCCCCCTGTCATCCAGAGATAGACTCGTTGGAGGAAGGTGTGGACAGATTCTGCCTCACTGACGCGGAGATTTGATTCGTAGGGGGAGCTATTCATGATTTTTTTATGGATGAGTTAATGATTATTTGCCCACTGCTTTGACGATGGCATCGACGAGTCCATTGATGTCATGCTCTTTGGCAGTGATGCTTGGTTTATGCCCTTGGGCGACGAGTGATTTGCTGGTGATGGGGCCAATGCTGGCGGCTTTGCATTGATGGGGCCATGTGATGCCAAGTTGAAAGAAGTTATCGACGGTGGAGGAGCTGGTGAAGGTGATGATGTCAGCCCCCTCTTGTTCGAGGAGTGCCTTGGCGCCTGTTGGGTCTTCTGTTTCCAGGACGGTTTGATAGGCGATGCATTCATCGAGGATGGCTTGCATGTCGAGTAGTCCTTTAGAGAGGACGTCGCGGGCTTCATTGCCACGTACCCAGAGCATGTTGCAGTGCTCAAAGCTACCAAATTCATTTTGAGCATTTTTGAGTGCTTTGAGGAGGCTCTCTGCGACGGATTTCTCTGGTAAAATATCGGTGTGTAGTCCTAGCGCAGTCAGTTTAGCCTCAGTGCCTTTACCAATAGCGGCGATGCGTGCGCCCCCGAGACTACGGATGTCATTGTAAGCGCAGAAAAAGGCTTTGAAGAACCGATCGACGCCATTTGGACTCGTGAAGATGAGCCATTGATAGTTGTGCGCATCGACGACGAGTTGAGCAAACTCGTGTTTGTCATCAGGATCGGTGATGCGAATGGTGGGTAGCTCGATGACATCTGCACCGAGGAGTCGTAGTTTTTGGCTCAATTCTCCTGCTTGAGATCTGGTGCGTGTGACGACGATGCGTTTGCCAAAGAGAGGGAGGCTCTCAAACCAATTGAGTTTGGTGCGTTCCTGGATAACCTCGCCGATGACGACGACGGCAGGGGCACCTAAATGAGCTTTGGTGACTTCTTTGGCGAGTGTGGCAACGGTGCCGATGACGGTTTTTTGACGACCTGTCGTTGCCCATTGGATGGCGGCGGCAGGGGTTTGATCGTTTTGTCCGTGGGTGATGAGTCCTGCGAGGATGGTCTTGAGGTTGCTCATGCCCATGAGGATGACTTTTGTCCCCGAGGCTTGAGCAATTTGCTGGAGATTGAGTGAAGATTCTTTTTTATTGGCATCCTCATGTCCCGTAAAGACAGTAAATTGAGTGCAATGTTTCCGATGTGTGATGGGGATGCCTGCATAGGCAGGTCCTGCAAGGGCAGAGGTGATGCCTGGTATGACCTCAAAGCGGATGTTGGCGTCATAGAGAGCCTCTGCCTCCTCCCCCCCTCTGCCAAAGATATAGGGGTCACCCCCCTTGAGTCGAACGACGCTTTGTCCTTTGTTTGCCTCAGTAATCAACAGTTGATTGATTTGCTCTTGAGGTAATGCGTGGTGAGAGGAGCGTTTACCCACATAGAGGAGGGTGCATGTCGAGGGTGCCCATGCGATGATCTCTGGTGAGACGAGCGCATCGTAGATGAGGACATCTGCCGTTGAGATGAGCTCTTTGCCACGAATGGTGATTAGACCAGGGTCGCCAGGTCCTGCGCCGAGGAGGTAGACAATGCCGTTTTTCATGTCTTGATTGAAGCATTGCCTTTTAGCGTTGACCATCATATTCCTCGGCATGAATGATGAATTTGAGTGTATAGCACATTGAATCATTGCTTTACCGCGATTCACTTGCGACAATCCTCAGGCATGAAAGCGATATGGATGATCTCGGGAATTACTCTTTTAGGATGGAGTCTATCTTCATGTAGTGCCATGAAGTCGTCTCAAGAGCAAAAGGCTGTTGTCCCAAGTGCTGATGTGAAAAAAGACGCAAATTCATCATCCGCTCAACCAAAGAGCGTGCAAGTCTCGTCTTCGTCTTCATCTTCTATTTCGCCTTCGACCCACTCCGTGAGTATACCCTGTTCAGCGAATCGCTCTGACTCATCGGCATTACCCTCGACCTCTAATGCATTAGATCCCTTAGCACCTCTTGACTCTCAAGATATAGATGCAACTCTCCCCACGGCTCCCTTACCAGGCGATATGCGAGGGGGCTTGCGTAGCCCTGCGATGCCGACTACATTGCCGATGAGTCTTGATGGGAAAATCAATCCCCAAGCTCTGTAAGCGAATTAGCGAATTCTCACAATCTCTTCCTTTATTCCTTCCCCTTATTTTTACCATGTCAGACATCGTACCCAAGAAATTTAATCCCGAGCCTTTTGCCTATCATCAAGAGCTTGAGTTGAGCATTGAAACTTTATCAAATGGAGGGGAAGGGATTGCACGCGTAGACGGATGGGTCATTTTCGTCCCTTATGCTTTACCAGGCGACAAGGTGCGAGCTCGCATCTGGCGCAATGATAAGAATTGCTCCTCTGCTGATTTAATAGAGGTCTTAGAGCCTAGTCCTGATCGCATTGAGCCCGTATGTCCGTTATTTGGCTCGTGTGGTGGCTGTCAATATCAGCATCTTGCCTATGACAAGCAATTGTTTTGGAAGACTAAGCAAGTCGCTGATCTCTTGCGTTTGCAGGCAGGTTTAGACCTCCCCGTTAATGATGCTATCTCCTCCGATCAGCACTATCATTATCGCTCAAAAATTACGCCTCACTTTGATAAACCAAGGAATACAGGGCATGGCGTGGGACCCATTGGATTTTTAAAGGTTGGCTCACGGCGCGATCTCGTTGACGTGCCTCAATGTCCGATTGCGATGGATTCTCTCAATGCCATCCTCCCCGAGATTCGCAAAAATGTGCATCAATCCTCTGGGCAGTATAAAAAGGGCGCAACGCTCTTGTTACGTGCCTCGCAAAATGAGGTCATTACCAATCACGGGACAGTTGCCACAGAACATGTAGGGGGGCTCGAATTTAATTTTTTAGCGGGAGACTTTTTCCAGAACAACCCGTTTATTCTCGATTTATTTACGTCGTATGTTGCCGATCAAGCGAAAGAGGGCGGACAAGAATATCTCGTTGATGCTTATTGTGGCTCGGGTTTATTTGCCCTGAGCTTGGCTCGCCATTTCAAAAAAGTGCTCGGTGTCGAAGTGAGCGAAACCTCTGCCGACTGGGCGCGTAGCAATGCGCGCACCAATAAAATCGAGCATGCCGAATTTTTGGCAGCTGACGCAGGGGCTATTTTTGAGAAGGTAGACTTCCCTGCGGATAAAACAACCGTCGTGATTGACCCGCCACGTAAGGGGTGTGACCTCAACTTTTTGACCCAGCTGTTTGCCTTTAGTCCTGCCAAGGTGATTTATGTCTCTTGCAACCCCTCGACGCAGATTCGAGATTTGGCAGAGTTTGACAAGGCAGGCTACAAGGTGCAATCGGTACAGCCTTTTGACCTATTCCCACAAACGAAACATCTTGAGTGCGTTTGTGTACTCGCCAAGAACTAATTGCCCTCATTTATCCCCTCATATCCCATGCCTAAAGTTTTTATCAAGACCTACGGTTGTCAAATGAACGAACGCGACTCTGAGCAAGTGGCGCGTATGTTCATCAAGGGAGGATATACCTTGACGGAGCGAGAGGAAGAGGCAGATGCCATCCTCATCAATACATGCTCGATTCGAGATCAGGCAGAGCAAAAAGCTCTGGGCAAGATGGGGATATTGGGCAAGTTTCGCAAGGCGCGCCCTCATGTCGTTTTTGGCATGATGGGCTGTATGGCTCAGAGTAAAAAAGACGAATTATTTGCGACCTTGCCTCATCTTGACCTCGTGATTGGGACGCAAAAGTATCACAAGGTTTTTTCCTATGTGGATAATATTTTGAAACGCCGAATGGAGCGACGTATGGACGATTTATCTCTGTCGTTGCAAGGCGTGCATTTTTGCGATGTCGCGGATGAAGAGGGCTCTCAAAATACCATTTGCGAGCATATTAACCCAGGGGTGCGCTCGACTGCCTTTGTCTCAATCATGCAAGGGTGCGAGATGAAATGCGCCTATTGCATTGTGCCTTATACGCGCGGTGCCGAGAGGAGTCGCCCCATTGACGATATTGTCGATGAGGTTAAAATGCTCGTTGATTCTGGGGTCAAAGAGGTGACCTTGCTCGGACAAATTGTGAACCGTTATGGACGCACTTTTGAGAAAGTAGGCGACAAGGGCGCATTCGTCCGTTTGTTGGAGAGCATCCATGAGATTGACGGGCTTGCCCGCATTCGCTACATGTCACCCCATCCCATTGGGTTTAAGGAGGATCTCATTCAGGCTTATGCTTATTTGCCCAAGTTGTGCAGTCATATCCACTTCCCCATGCAGAGTGGGAGTGATCGCATCCTGAAACTGATGCGTAGACCGTATAAAAATGAGGCGTATATTGAGCTTTGCGATAAAATGCGTGCAGTGCGTCCCGATTTGGCGATTACGACCGATGTCATTGTTGGCTTTCCTAGCGAAACTGAGGAGGATTATTTAGAATCACGTCGCACGGTCGCTCGCATTGAGCCAGACAATGCCTTTATTTTTCGTTACTCCCCTCGTCGTGGAACTCCTGCGGCAGAGATGCCCAATCAAATTTCAGAACAAGTCAAAGAGGAGCGCAATCAAGATTTACTTCAATTGGTTAATGAAATTGCCATCAGGAAAAACCAAGCCTTAGTTGGTACCATGCAAGAGGTTCTCATCGAGGGTCCCTCCAAAACAAATGCACATCACTTGACGGGTAGAACCTCTCAAAATAAACCCGTTATCCTCGATGGGGGCAATGAATTGATCGGCAGAGTGATCCCTCTCCATATTGTTGAGAGCACAGGATTTACCTTGTACGGGCAACAAAAGTAAGCACTTTTATTCCTGGTTAATAAAGGGCAAGTTGCTTTTTTTTACCCTTGGTGGGGTACTACTCATGTCAATGCTCAGCCAGCCTTCTTGAGCGGGGCGATAGAGGTGGATATTTTTCCTGATATTTGATGGCTCTTGGCTACGTCCGTTAGGGAGCATGATGAGCGTTGTTGCGCCTGTGAGGCGGAGGAGATGGTCGAGGGGGATGGGGTCTTTGGGGTGTGCCCCTACGATGACAAGATCAATGTGTCCGAGGGATGAAGCGATAGAGGTGAATGAGGCAAAGGGGGCATTGCCGAGGTAGAGGAGTTTTTTCCCCTGATGTTCCCAGAGGACGAGGGGTGAGGCGTCATCCATGAGATTGGTCGCCCAAGGGTTGCTCGTCATGAGAATGGAGAGATGATCTCCTGTAGGCGTGGTGAGGAGTGAGGATGTTTTCTCTTTGAGGGGATTACCCACACGAATGATTTTTGGATATTGTTGGGTGAGAGGCTCTATTCCTTGCGTTTTATTTTTTCTCCAATGGGTGAGTAGGACGGCGTGGGGGGTAAAGCCTTGGCTTTGGAGGGCAGGGATGACGGTAAAGGTGGCGTCGGCAATCGAGCCAGGATTGATGATGAGGGCGGGATTCCCCAAGGCGAGCGTACATTCCCCTGAGGCGAGTGGGAGGATGAGTGCCTGCCCCGCTTGCGCAGGGAGCGACCATGGGACGAGGGCTTGAGGTTGATCCGCAAAAAATCCTGTGACCGAGAGCAAGATTGCTGCCAAATAGCGTGAGAAAGCATTGATAGCGAGCAAAATAGGCGAGCACCAAAAGAAAACAACCCCGAGGATGCAGGATGCCATCAAGGGAGGAATGAGTGGTACAATGGCAATATTAAGTGCCGCCGAGTAGAGGTTAAAGGTACCAAAGCAGGCAATAGTGACGGGGATTGCTGCGAGCCAACAGCAGAGCGAGAGGACGATGGCAATGCGGATTTTGCGTTCACTATTGATGCTAAACTTTTCTCTCCTCGTGTAGACGAGTGTGGGGATCAAGGGATCGGGTCTCCACCACGGGGGACGGTGCGTTTCCCATGATCCGACGAGAACGATAATGGCAAAAATTAAAAATGAGAGTAAAAATCCTGCATCGTAGAGTTGTGCAGGCTCCCAGAGGAGGAAGAGGATGACCGCGAGGGAGAGAATGTTGATCGCATGCACCTTTTGTCGAAATGCCGTCCCGATGAAAAATAGACAAATCATCACCAAGGCACGCATGGCAGACACGGACATGCCAGTAACAAAGACATAAATGACTAAGGCTGGGAGCGTGAGTAATCGAGCGGTAATTGGATGCAGACGGCATCGAATCAGAGCAAAAAAGATGAGTCCAGCCGCCAATCCCACATGTAGTCCACTAACGGCAAAGACATGCAGACAGCCCCCCTCACGAAATGAGTTGAGCGTCTCTCTAGCCATTTGACGCTTATCCCCAAGGAGGAGCGAGACCATGACCTGTACTCGTGTATCTTGCATCGAGCTACCGCAGGCAAGTGTCTCGGCGACGCTATTGCGCCATGCCTCAGAGAGCGCAAGCGTTTGACTCCAGAGTGAGCCCTCTCCCTCACGATGGGCAGAGATACATTGCAATCGGCAAGTGATATGATTGTGACGAAGCCAATTACGACGATCAAATCCCCCAGGCGTTTTTAGTGGAGGAATGGACTTGGTAACGGCGCGAAAAGCCCATTTTTCCCCAAGTTTCATCGTGATTCCCTCTGGTGGGATAATCTCCATCCGCGCATGAGGGGGGAGGGGGGAGGGAAGA
>JAVXPO010000057.1:0-12657 GCA_036644695.1 Akkermansia sp.
ACCTGAAAACGAAGGCGAGCTACAAATGGCAATTGTCCAATTTGGTTGCCTTTTTTCTCATGAATATGTTCGTGAAGATTGATTTATGGCAATGGGTGAACAATCCCTTTCATAAACCACCAGACTCTTTTGTCATACTGGAGCAGGGGGTTCTTCTTTAAAAATCGTTTTTTACCGACATAAATGATTGATAATCAATCTGATATTTTCTCATGATGATTATTTAGGACAGGTGTGGATTTGAGCGGCTTCTTTGAATAACCAGTCGGGCAAGGGGGTCTCAATCTCCTCATCCGTCAGGTAACAGCCTGGATCAGATCCGTACCAATTGCCATTTGCAAAAGCGGCTCTCGTCCTAAAGCCCCCACCGCACAAGGCAAAGTGCTTGCAGGTATGGCAACGTCCCGTGATGTTTTTTTGACGTTCCAAGGGGTCATCAGAGGCTCGTAGCTCGGGTAATAAATCAACGGCAGCCCCCGACTTAGCCTCCCAAATATCAGAGAATAAATCATCTTTGACACATCCAAGTGTGACGGATTGCCAGAATTGATCGGGGTGGACGAGTCCCTGTGTGTCAATATTGGCAATACCTCTGCCAGAACTGTTTGCCCCGCCACCATTCCACTGGAGAAGGCGCAGGGTATCAACTGCCAAGGGCGATTTTTCGCGCAATTGACGCAATAAGAGATAGATGCCATCGACGGGTTGGGTGACGGTGAGCACTTCACGGATTTTCCCCTGCTCTCTCCACAATTCGACGCGTCGAATAAGTGAGTCCATCGCAGCTCTAGCCTCATCGGGGTGGAGGGTTTGCACCTCAACGCCTCGACCTGTTGGGACAAGGTGATAAAAGCAAGTGCGTTGAATATCTTGAGCATCAATAAAGTCGAGAATTTGCTCCATGCACTGCACGTTATTCCGTGTCAGAGTGAGTCGCAATCCCGTTTTTTGCCCGACCTCGCTACATAAGCGAAAGCCATTGACCGCTTGATCAAAACAGCCTTTGACCCCACGGAATTGGTCATGGACGGCTCCAATCCCATCCAGAGAAATCCCTACATAGGCAACATTCATCTCTTTGAGTTTGGTTGCAATCTCTGGAGTAATACGTGTGCCATTCGTTGAAATTGTAATTTTGAGTCCCTTGCTGGTTGCATAGCGCACGAGATCCAAAAAGCGAGGATGCACCATTGGTTCGCCCCCCGAGAATAAGAGGGCATTAACCTTGTATGTCGCCAAGTCATCAATCACGCTACAACATTGATCCCAAGTTAATTCTCCCGGGAATTGTTGTGCAGCGGCATCAGCGTAACAATGCACGCATCGTAAATTGCAGGTGCGTGTAATATTCCAAACAACGATAGGTTTCCTCGCGCGCGAAGAGGCTGGCGCACAAGAGTCTGCCGCACCACCAGCAGCGCGACCATGCCCTGAGCCATGCCCATATCTAAGATGATCAGCAGGCTGTTCTGCGCCTGTCCAAAGTCGTGTAATGTTAATCATGAGTTCAAATGTGTAAAATGAGTAAATAGTTAATTAAAAGCAAATTAAGAGTGCCTGGGTTGATACGAGCAAAGATTATCCTCAGCAAAAGCATCTCCATAAACGGCAAAAGCACGCGAGCGAGAGCCACCACAAATCGTCCTGTACTCGCAACGCCCGCATTTACCCATCAAGGCATTGTCATCTCGCAAACGACGAAACAACTCGTGATACCGATAAATATCAGCAATATCATCCGTGCGCACATTCCCCGCCGTCATGGGGAGGAAGCCCGAGGGCTGAATGTCCCCCGTGTGAGAAATAAACATGATTCCCTTGCCATCTCTCGTTGGGATTGCCTTGCGAGCAGGTTTCTCACCAAGAGTTTTTGCTTCTTGTAGAGCAACGCGTCGATAATGATGCCCCTCGGTTGTTTTCACGCCAAAGCTCACCTCTTTGCTAACCTCAGCGAGGCGTTTCCAAACACACTCTACCTGCTCTGCCGTCGGCATTTCATCCATAGAGGCACGTCCCGTTGGGACGAGTAAAAAGACACTCCACATATCGGGTTGCATCTCTTTCATCAAAGCGACAAAAGCATCAAACTCATCAAGTGTACTTTTGGTAATCGTCGTATTGATTTGCAAATGCAAGCCCGCTGCCTTCGCGCGTCGCGCCGCCTCAAGAGTACGCTCAAAAGTGTGTGGAACCCCACGAAAAGCATCATGAGTAGCCTCATTTGCCCCATCGAGACTCAACGACATGCTTTTGACGCCAGCCTCCCTCAATTCATTAAAGTCAGCATGTAATAATCGAGCCGTTGCCGCAGGACTCAATGCCACATGCAAGCCTTGATTTGCCGCATAACGAATCAACTCGTAAAGATCACGTCGCATCATCGGATCGCCCCCCGTCAGTACGAGCATCGGAGGATGCAATGCCGCCAATTGATCAATTAACTGGATTGCCTCATCGTGGGTTAACTCATTGGGATGAGCATGTGGTTGCGCCGTCGCACGGCAATGTTGACATGCCAAAGCACAGGCTCTCGTCACTTCCCAAAAAACGAGGAAAGGACGTTCGTTCAAATCTGTTTCCTGAAAAATCGGTCGCATTTTATTGTCCCCTCATGCTAGAATGCTTCTCTGGTCTCGGCGAGAAAAATCACCTGTCATGATGGCAAATTTTGAGTCATTCTATTTTTTCTCATAAATACGAACGTAATCCACCAACATTTTTTGAGGGAAGCCCTTAGGGTCAGGAGGACCACCCCATGCTCCACCGATGGCAAGATTGATGAGGAGATAATAGGGTTTACGAAAACAATTCCCCCCATCACCCATACTCTCGGGTACGCAACCGTCCGCCTCTTTAAGTAACCATTTCCCATAAGGTTTGCCATCAAAAAACCACGTCAGAGAGCCCTTATCCCATTCAATGCCATAGGTATGCCATTGAGTTAAATCCTCCGCTTTCGTCGAGAAGCCTTTACTAATCGACTTTTTAAGCTTTTGGGAGGGATTGGGGTGATCTTGAGCTACCTTGGGGCGATGTGCCGTGCCATAGACAGTCCCCACGGATGAGGTGACATGCTCCATGATATCAATCTCTCCACATCGAGGATGACTCACGACAGAACGATCTGTCCCCATCATCCAAAAGGCAGGCCATGCCCCTTGATTCACTGGTAGCTTGGCTTTAATCTCAACCTTACCGTACTTCCATGACGCTAAATTGTGAGTAATCAAGCAAGCTGACGTATAATTGGCTCTCTCTTGATTTTTGCTCCATGAGGGATGATCTTTTGAGACAAAAGCAGGATTTTTCCATTTCTCTAACCGAGCCTCAATCACCAAATTCCCCTGCTCGACGCGAGCATTTTGTTCTCGTGCTTTTGTATAATACTGACTCTCCTTATTACGTACAAGCCCCTCCTCATAAGTCCATTTTGTGGGATCAGGCAATCCATCTTTATCAAATTCATCCGCCCAGACAAGTTGCCATGCGCCAAATGAGGGGGAAACGAACAAAAGAAAAATAATCAACAGCTTCATACGCAACATCTACGTCAACTCTTCTTAAAAAATTTCAACTCACCTTTACCTTGGAGCTCATCCAACGCCATCGCACCTGCACCAATCAACCCCGACTCAGTACCAAAATAAGCAGGGAGAATGAGCAACTCCTCTTGATGGAGAAAAAATAATTGCTCATCCAAATGACGTCTCAGTGGCTCAAACAACAACTCACCCGCCTTTGCCACCCCGCCACCAATGATAAATGCCTCGGGGACAAAGGCATACATCAGATTCATCATCAAACACGCAAGCTTGGCGGCACAATCATCCCAAATCAATCCAGCAATGGGACACCCAGCGCGAGCCGCATCCTCCAGAGCACGCGGATTGCATTCAGAAACGTTTTTTACGATACCAGCCTCGGCATAACGTGCCACAGCATCAGCAGCAAGCTCATTATTCCCAATATATTCCTCAATTGCTCCCTTGTTGCCAAAAGGTCCCTTGCGCCCACGATCATCAATACTCGTCATCCCTAATTCTGCCGCTGACACACGCTTACCCCGCACCATCCGATCATTGATAATCATCCCTCCCCCAAGCCCCGTCCCCATCGTCATACAAACCATACTCTGCAAATTTTTCCCTGCACCCATCTTCCACTCGGCATACGCCATACAATTGCCATCATTATCTAAAATCACAGGCAATTGGAGAGCCTCCTCCATCATCTCACGGATGGGAACAACCTCATTCCAAACATCAACATTAGTCAATTGATACACCACACGCTTTTGATAATCACACCATCCAGGCAACCCTAAGCCAATCACACATGCTGAGGGAAATTCAGATTTCAACACGCGCGCCGTCTTAATCATCTCTGCAATCATCGCCTCGGGGGAAGAAAAATTAGGAGTCGGTATCCGTTCCGCCACCTTGAGAATCCTCTCGCCACAGGTAACCCCCATTTTGATCGAGGTCCCTCCAAAATCGACTGCAATAGCACATGGTTCGTCAAACATCATGCGCGCAATCATGACAACTGGAAAAAGACTGGAAAGCAAAAAAACTCATTCCTTGCCAAACCGTCCACTTTTCAGCTACCCTCACTCCAACAACATCAATAAATACGATCAATACAACAATGGAATTCCCTGGTTCAGATGAATGGTTCATGAGACAAGCCATGCGAGAAGCCTGCAAATCTCTCGCCAACAACGAAGTCCCTATCGGAGCCGTCATCGTCAAAGACGGTCACATCATTGCCCGAGGATGGAACCAAGTTGAGACACTCAAAGATGCTACTGCTCATGCAGAAATGATCGCCCTGACAGCAGCTCAAGACGCCCTGGGCGATTGGCGACTAGACGGATGCACCCTCTACGTCACCAAAGAACCTTGCCCCATGTGCGCTGGTGCCATCGTCCATTGCCGCCCATCAAAAGTCGTCTTCGGATGCCCCGATGCCAAAGGCGGTGCCGCTGGAGGATGGATCAACCTACTTGACTCAAACCCTCCCCTCAATCACAAGTGCGAGGTCGTCCCCAATATCCTAGGCAACGAATGCTTAGCCGAGCTACAAGCCTTCTTCAAAAAAGCCAGACAAGCGACAAAAGAAAAGAAGAGACAAGCCCAACAATTAGAAGAGCATGAATAATACCTCATCAGAACTAACGCTCCTTCAACAAGAAGTCCTCGATCTGTACCATACAGAAGAATGGATAGAAGGGTTAAATCTTGAGTTCAAAAGTTCAAAAGGCGGCTTACCTAAAGATTTTTGGCCCACCTATAGTTCCTTTGCCAACACAAACGGAGGAATTATCCTCCTAGGAGTCAGTGATGATGGAACTATAGAAGGACTCTCAAAACCAGAACAACGAGAAAAAGACTTGGCTGTACTTTTAAACGATCCTCAAAAATGTAGCTCCAATCTTTCATTTGTTCCTGGAATGATTGAAAAAGTAACCATTGCCGGCGCCATCATCTTAGCTATCAAAGTCCCCTGTGCAGAGCCGAAAGATAAGCCAGTTTATCTAAATGGTCATTTAGAATGTAGCTATTTCCGCCAGCATGAATCAGATATTCAATGCAATGATGCCATGCTACAACAAATGCTCAGGGATAAAACAGAGGCATCCAAAGATGCAAATATTATTCCTTATTCTACGATTGAAGACCTAGATAAGCACACCTTCCAACAATTCCGCAATCGAATGGGTAGCTTCTTTCCAGGACACACTTGGCTAGCAGATAATGACAAAACCCTGCTGACCAAGTTAGGTGGATATCGTAGAGACAGACAAACGGGGGAAGAAGGAATCACTCTTGCAGGACTTCTCATGTTTGGAACAAATGAATCTATAAGTGAATTCTTTCCTCAATTTCAAATGAATTATTATGAGTTTGACGACTCAGAGGATATTCACAAACGTTGGAGTGACCGCATCACAAGTGACGGCACTTGGACTGCGAACCTCTATCAATTCTTTTTCAGAGTTTTACCACGAATGAATGAAGGACTAAAAGTACCCTTCAAACTAAATCCTGATATGACCAGACAAGGTGAAAGCCCTGCTCATATAGCAGTGAGAGAAGCACTGGCAAATGCCATTGTCCATGCCGATTATCATGGAGATGGTGGGATAATTATCAACAAATCATCAAAAAAATTAGAGCTATCCAATCCAGGAACGCTCCTTGTATCAAGAGAATACATCTTCACTGGAGGAGTAAGCAAATGTCGAAATCCTTCTCTACAAAAAATGTTCCAATTTATGGGAATTGTAGATAAAGCAGGATCGGGAGTAGACAAAATCGTCAAAGGATGGTTTGAACAATGCTTATATTTGCCTCAAGTCAAAGAAAATCGTGACCCTGCTCGTGTCATTTGGAAACTCCCTTATCTTGGTCTCTTACCCTTAGAAAAGCAAAAATACCTCATTCATAAGATAGGATCAGACAAATATGCAGCCTTATCTTTAGCGGAACGAATTATCCTCATCATGATCCCCGAAGATCATTACGTTGGACACAAAGAAATACGGAAATCTTATTCCATTCATCCAACAGATTTAAGCAAATGCCTGTCAAAATTAACTAGAAATGGGTACTTAAAAACACAAGGAGTTGCTCGATCTACTAAATATTGTATGGCATTTTCTTGTCAAAAGAACCCAGAAAGCTTGGCACAAAGTGAGGAAAGCTTGGCACAAAGTGAGGAAAGCTTGGCACAAAGTGCTGCTGTTCGCGATATTCTAGGACTCAAATGGATTCCTAGAGCAAAAATGGAAAAAGCCATTCTTCACTTGTGTACAAATCGATGGGTTTCTTGCATTCAGATTGCCAGTTTATTTAGGCGCAAACCTAAAAGCTTACAACAAAATATACTAAGACCCCTAGCAGATCATGGCTTACTAGAACTTAAATATCCAGAAACACCAAATAGGCCAAGGCAAGCATATAGAACAACCAGTCGGGAAGCCGATGGAATCAAGAAATCACCAAAAGACAGAAAATAATATAACTCATTCTCTATCTATAAAATACTTCAATTTTTTAGGGAGGTGATCCCATTATTTAAATTAGTTGATTTTGAGACACTGCGGTAAAAAAAAGGACATTGAGCAAAAACGATTTACGCTTTGACAAATAGGGGCAAGTGCCTTATAGTCGCCGTCCCTTGCTCAACTGCTGCATCATCAACAATGGAAATCCCAAGGGGCAACGCAGCAGTATTTCCACAAACACAGTTTCTCCCTGTTCAAGGAAGAACACATATATATACCATGATTAATGATCTGATCGAAAAGATGGTCGACGCCGGCGTACATTACGGACACCAAACCCGCAAATGGCACCCAAGCATGAAAAAGTTCCTCCTCAAGGACAAGTCGGGCATCCATATCATCAACCTTGAAGAAACGGAAAAGTGCATCGATAATGCATCTTCTTTCCTTTCTGACCTCGCTCGCCGTAACAAGAAAATTCTCTTTGTCGGTTGCAAGCGCCAAGCTCAACAAGCCGTTCGTGACGCTGCTGAAGCAACCGAACAATACTACGTCAACTACCGTTGGTTGGGTGGCATGCTCACAAACATGACCACAATCAAAAAGAGTATTGAACGTCTTGGTTATCTCGAAGGCATCGAAAAAAGTGCCGAATTCAAAAAGATGTCCAAAAAGGAACTCGCCGCTCTTGACCGTGAACGTCAGAAGCTGGAACGCAACCTCCAAGGCATTCGTAACATGGGCGGCATGCCTGATGCTATGGTCGCCATCGGTGCTGATCATGAAGATATCGCCATCCGCGAAGCTCATCGCTTGAACATCCCCGTTGTTGCCCTCGTTGACACCAACGCTGATCCAAACGGTATCGACTATCCTATCCCTGCTAACGACGACGCAGTGCGCTCTATCCAGCTCATGCTTGACTGCATGATCAAGTCCATCAATAGCGTTACCAAGGAAAAGAAAGAAGCCCCTGCTAAAAAGGAAACAGCCAAGAAAGAAGCTCCTGCTAAAGAAGCCCCCGTCTCACCTGTCGCCCCTGTAGTTGCCGAAACTCCTGCAACGACTCCTGTCGAAGCCTAAGTAAGGATACCCCATACGCACATACGACTATGGCAGATATCACAGCAGCACTCGTCAAAGAACTCCGCAATAAAACAAATGCGGGAATGATGGATTGCAAAAAAGCCCTTATCGAAACCAACGGCAACATGGAAGAAGCTGTACTTTACCTGCGTGAACGCGGTATCGCTAAAGCTGCCTCCAAGGCTGACCGTGCGGCAAATCAAGGGATCATTGCAACGCGCATCTCCACTTGTGGTTGCGACGGCATCCTCTTTGAAATCAATTGCGAAACTGACTTTGTCTCTAAAAACGACAACTTCAAAAACTTCGTCAATACAGTTGGTGATGCCCTCATTGCCTCTGATGCTAAAGACCTCGATGCCGCTCTGGCTATCTCCATCAATGGCGGTAGCATGAGTGACTTCATCAAGGCTAAGGTTATCGAAATCGGTGAAAACATGATGCTCCGCAAATTTGAACGCTTCTCCCTCACGGATGGCGCTTGCGGTGCAATCACCTCTTACATCCACATGGGTGGTAAGGTGGGCGTACTCCTCGAAGTAACGACTGGCAAAGCGGATACATCCAAAACAGATGACTTCCAGACCCTCATCAGGGACTTGACGCTCCATATTGCAGCCGCCGCCCCACTAAGCATCTCTGGCGCTGACCTTGACCCTGCATTCGTTGCAGAGGAACAGGAAATAGCCAAGAAGCAACTCATCGACGAAGGCAAGCCTGAAAAGCTTCTTGAAAAAATCCTTCCAGGCAAGCTCAAGGCATTGTACAAGCAATCCTGCTTCCTCGATCAAGAATTTGTCAAGGATCCATCTATCTCCATTGAGCAACTCATCGGCAATGTCGGTAAGCAACTCGATGATCAGATCAGCGTAAAAGCATTTACGCGCTTCCAACTCGGAATGTAACTGGATTCATCATCCTTTTTCCTCAATACCCTGTCGGCCTCACGGTTGACAGGGTATTTTATCTCTAATAAAAGCAAAAAAATCATTTGAATGTTGGACTTTTGCTCAAAAATAGAGAAATATAACGACATATCGTATCGTATCATCTATTAAAATGAGCTCAATTCGTCAAATTAGTCTTTCTTCCCTTGCCTTGATCGCCCTCATCGTTATGGGAGGCGCTCATCTTTTCATAAACGCACCAGCAACAGCGGCAGAAACGAACAAAGGACAAATCTCCTCTATCGATAACAATCTCTTTGCTGAAAATTGGACTCCACTCTTCACAGAATTACAAGATAAGAATAAAGAGCACTTTATCAGCCCTGATCTCATCACTGATGTCTTTTGTCCCCAAATTAAAATGTTTTACCCTAAAGGTTGGCAAAAAACAGATAATCGCCCCTTATTATGCGTCTTCCCAGGAGGAGGCTATTCCATCGAATCTCTTGCTCAAGAAGGTGCGCGCGTCGCTCAATGGGCAAATACTCTCGGCATGGTTGCCGCCGTCGTCAAATATCGAGTCTCTCAGCAAAATTATGAAATCGGACAATTTCCTGGTCCCTTGCTCGACACTCGACGTGCCTTGAGAACGTGTCGCAAAAATGCAAAATCCTTAGGTGTCAATCCCAATAAAATCGGTATAATCGGCTTCTCCGCTGGCGGACACCTAGCCGCCATGACCGCCACACTTTGGGGCAAAAAACTCAATGAAGAAAAAAATGATCCTTTCCTCACCATCTCAGCACGCCCTGACTTTGCCCTCCTGATTTATCCCGTCATTACCATGCAGGATCAACTCACCCATAGTGGGACACAATTGAGAATCCTTGGCAAAACTCCTACCCCAGAACTCAAAGAACTTTGCTCGACAGAAAAGCAGGTAACATCTGCAACTCCCCCCATTTTCCTCGCACAATCTCAAAAAGACACGGTCGTATCCTGTAAAAATAGTGAAATCATGGAGCAAGCCTGCAAAGCACATCAAGTCGATGTCAAACTCATTCTTTACACCGAGGGGGAACATGGTCGCGGTATAGAAAAGCAAAATAAACCCCTCGACGCATGGCCTCAAGATGCCGCGAAATGGTTGCAATCTCATCAATTCACCTCCCCTTCTCAACAAACTCAAAATCCTTCACTTAATTAATTCATCATCCATCTATGAAAACAACCATCCTAACATTATCCCTATTAGGGCTCGCAGGGTTTGCACTCAACTCCCCTAGCTTGGCTCAATCTGCCGACAGACGCCCCATCTTTGAACCCGACGGTCCCTCTGATGGCAACGCATCTGGGGTAAGTAGCTCTGCTCAAAACCTTTTTGAAGGAACTAAAGTCACCGCTAGTAAATCATTGCCATCCAATCCTCCAGAGTCTGCCATTGACGGACAAATAACCCCCAACAACTATTGGGGCGCCGAGGGCCTCCCCGTCTGGCATCAGATCGATATGGGCAAAAATCAAAGCCTCTCCTCCATCCAAATTTGGCCCTATTGGGAAGACGGACGCATCTATAAATATAAAGTAGAAGGCTCCAAAGACGGCAAATCATGGAAAACCCTTGTCGATCAATCCTCTAACTCTATCTCTGGCACAAAAGAAGGCAGTCAATACTCCTTTACCCCAGTTGAGGTCAGATTCATCCGCACCACATTCCTCGACAACTCAAAAGGCAAACAAAACGGCGGTCATCTCGTTGAAATCCAAGGATTTGCTCAACCTCAAAAATCGAACCTCAACATCTGCGCCGTCCCTACAAACCGACGCATCCCCAAACATGGTTCCCCAGATGCTGAAATAGCCACTCGCAAAACAATTGCAGAGACAGCCTGGAGAGGCGAACGCGTCAATGCCCAAGTCGCTTTATGGAACGACAAACCAATGAGTCAAGTACGTCTCCAGGCAAAGCCACTCAAAGGACCAGGCGGAGCAACAATCCCCGTTGATGCCTCCTTCGTACGCTTTACCCTCGGAGGCAACAAAGTTTATGCCGACATCATTGAGCCCAACCTCCCTCGTGTAGACCTCCCCGCTGGCACTACCCGCTCTGTTTGGTTGCAGATGGATGTCCCGGCAAAAGCTACCCCCGGCATCTATAAGGGCGAAATCCTCGCAAAGGCACAAGACAGCCCTGCCGTCAAAATCCCCATCGCCCTCAAAGTCCTCCCCGTCGCCATCCCTGCCCCCAAAAACTGGAAAATGCACCTTGACCTCTGGCAACACCCAGAGTCAGTTGCCAGAGTACACAATGTCCCCTCATGGTCACCAGAGCACTTTGCCTTACTCAAGCCACTCATGAAACGGCTCGCCGATGCAGGACAAAAAACAATCACCTGCTCACTCATTGATGAGGCTTGGGGCGGTCAAACCTACGACGCATGGCCAGCTATGATCGAATGGAGCATGAAACCTAACGGAGTCATGACCTACGACTACACCAACTTTGACAAATGGATCGACTTCATGCTCAACGATGTTGGCATCAATGAGCAAATCACCTGCTACACCATGATCCCTTGGTCGAATAAACTGCGCTATATGGATCTCGCCACAGGCGACTACAAATATATCGACATCATCCCTGGTCAACCTGGCTACGAAAAAGTCTGGGGTCCCTTCTTGACCGACCTCAGGAAACACGCCAAAGAAAAAGGCTGGCTTAATCGCATCTGCATCGGCATTGACGAACGCCCTGACAGTGCAGTCAAAGCAGCTCACACGCTCGTGCAAAAATATGCCCCAGAGTTTAAGATTGGCTCTGCCGTCAATAGCCCCACTCAAACAACATCTGAAATGTACAACCTCTCACCTGTCTTTGGACACTCCAATACAGTCATGGGTAACATTTTAGCCAAGAGAAAGGCAGAAGGCAAAAAAACGACCTATTACGTCTGCGTACAACCCAATAAACCCAACACCTTCACCGTATCACCTCTGGCAGAATCTGAATGGCTCGGGATATTCACCGCAGCCAACCATTTCGATGGATTCCTGCGCTGGGCCTATAATTCATGGGGACGCGACTCCATCCAAGACAGTAGCTTTGGCAACTGGCCAGCGGGGGATTGCTTCCTCGTCTACCCAGGCAACCGCAGCTCTCTACGCTTTGAGAAACTACGCGACGGCATCGAGGACTTTGAAAAAATCGAACTCCTCCGCCAATACGCCAAAACATCAAAAGCCTCCCCTGCCCTCAAAAAAGCAGTAGCAGACATGGACAAAACCCTCCTAGAGCTCTTCACCGTCCCCCGTGGTAGTGGCACTGAGCATGAGGATGATGTCAACAAAGCTAACGCTGCCATCTTAAAAGCAGCAATGGAAATCCGCTAAACACGCCATTCTAACAACCCACTCAATACAGTCCGAGAGATAAATGCTCTCGGACTGTATTTTTTTGGTCAATTTTAGAATTCATCCTAATCTTTCTTGCTTCGCTTGGAGGACTTCAGTATTCTTTCACTAATCATTATGCAAATAGAGATTAAACTTTTAAATTTAAATGACCATGTGATTGGTTATTCATATAATCATGCCTTGGGATCAGCTTTGATGAAATCTATCGGTAGAGCAAGAGTTTTTCTGTAAATTGATAAAATCGAGTTGGTGAAGGGGTTA
>JAVXPO010000058.1:0-12520 GCA_036644695.1 Akkermansia sp.
CAATCTTATTACGTTTTTCCGTAATGCCTTATTTTCAATCAGATAGAGAGATTATTTTTTATTGTAAGAGTTGAGAGAAAAATGCAGATACCATTTATTCCTGTTGAGAGTAATGGGAGTGATGAGAGTCTTTTATTTGACGAGATCGTGCATTTTGATCAGTTATCTCTTGCGCTAACACTTTTAATGTTTGACGATAAGAGACGAGACTCAATGCAAATTCCGTTCCTGGTGCTTGCCGTAAATTTTGAGAATTGATCAAGTCGTTACATAATTTTATTTTTTTAACAATTTGAGCCTCTGTAAGTTCTGGTTGATTTTGTAATTGTCTAAAATTATTTAAATCATGAGCATAAGGAGCTAGGCAATTCAACCATTCTCGTGCAAAGTCACCTGTTTCAGATCTTAATCGGCTCGCTTGTTGAAGCTTCTTTAGATAGATATCTGAATCTTCACAGCGAGATAATTTCCAGTACTTTAACAGGGAACCAACATGAGATAAGACGGATAATCGACTATCTATTGCTGTTGGGGTTGGCACACGAGAGGGTCTACGAAGTAAATCATCAATGAGATTTTTTAATTCTCTCATTCCTCGACTAGATTTTTCTTTTGGGGGGGCAATCGTCATTCTATTTTTGATTGTTTCCAGATAATTTTCTCCAAGTTGAATATCGCCTTTAATCCATGAATATAAGGCAGTTTGAATACTTGCCCACGTTGAAACTTCTAAGGGGATTTGATGATTATTCATCAAATTATTAAATTCGCGCTCGGCTCCGCTCATATCATTTTTTGCAAATAATTCTTCTGCTAAACGGTATGAGTCATTGATTTGCTGACCTGTCAGGGTCAAATCCTTTTTTATCTGTTTCTCTGGTTGGTTTGCAGAGGCAACGGGGATCAATTTAGGCGGGGATGAGATATATTCGTAAGAGCCCCATCCCAAACCAATGAGGAGTACGATGCTCAAGATAACGGATAAAAGTATTTTTCTTGCTTCCATCCTTCTAGCAGTTCGTCTTAACACACGTCTGCGGACGATCCAGTCATCACCGCCTTTGAGCAATTTTGCTCGCGCCTCGTTTAAATCAGCCAATAACTCATTATAATTAGGATATCGTCTCCCAACTCGAAATTTCATCAAGCGATCAATAATTTGCCCGGTCATGGGAGAAATCTCTGGATACCATGTCGTGACAGAGGGAAAATCTTTTTTCGTTTCCCATAAGCTTTGAACTTTTTTAGGTAAGTTTGAGACGGGTATTTTACCGACTAAAAGGTGGCTCAATGTTGCCCCTAATGCATACATATCAGCACGTAAATCCTCTTGTTTGCGAAGTAATGCCTCGGGGGCAGCGTAAAAGGGAGTTATCCAAATTGCCTCTCCTTGATCTTGTTGATTTTGCAATAATGAAAGTCCAAAATCAACAATTTTGGCGACGCCATTAGAATCAATTAAGATATTAGCAGGTTTAATATCACGGTGTAGCACCCCACCTCGCCATGCAGCTTTGAGCCCCTCCGCCAACTGGATGGCTATATCTAAAACCTTCATCTCTGGTATCGCCCCAGAGCTATGCATCACCGTCTCTAAGTCGCGCCCATCTATCAACTCCATGGCAATATAAAAATGCTCTTGAGCGTGACCCACTCCATAAATTTTGACGATGTTAGGGTGTTGCACTTTTGCCATGATTTGAGCTTCGCTTTCAAATCGTTTGATGCGCTCCTCTTGGAGAGCATAAGTTTCGTTTAAGATTTTTAAGGCGCTCGCGCGTCCAAGTATTGAGTCTTGGGCACGATAGACGACACTCATCCCCCCTGCTCCTATTTTACCTTTGATGACATACGGTCCCATGGTTTCATGGACACGAAACATCGTTTGGCACGTTGGGCAATCAGCTGTTATCTTTTCCTTTTTGAGAGAGGACATCATGCAAAAAGCATACGCTTCGTTCAATGTTTTGGATATGTTCCCATATCCCTCATCTCTTCACTATTTGCGAGAGCATTTATTGTTGCGGAGAAGGAACGATATAAATATATTGCTCCATTTTGTGGTGTGAGGTCACGGGCAAGATTGCCTCAACGATGGCATCGTTATCTTCATATTCTGTCGATAAAACCTTACCATCTCGATGCATGGCTGCGATTAAATGACTACTTGCGAGTGGGATGCGATAATAATTTTTGCGAACACGTTTTGCCAACATTTGGGAGCATGCCTGCAACAAATTCTCCATACCGATCTCTTTTTTGACGGACATGGGAATGACGATACCAGTCATTTGCTCTTGGAGACGCTCATAAACAGCTATTTGCTCTTCATCAGATAATCTATCCATTTTATTAAGGACGACAACCATAGGCTTGCCCTTTGCCCCTAGTTCATCAAGGACATCGAGAGTTGTTTCGTAATGTCGCCATGCCTCTGAATCCGAAGCATCCACGACTTGAATCAAGAAATCTGCAATGACGGCTTCTTCCAAAGTTGACTTAAAGGCCTCGACTAAGCGGTGAGGCAAGTTTCTGATAAAGCCGACCGTATCCGTCAATAAGAGTGGTTGCCCGTCAGGAAGCTCAATTTTCCTCGTTGTGGTGTCGAGAGTGGCAAAAAGCATGTCTTTTGCCATGATTTCTGCACCAGAGATAAAGGTGAGTAGAGATGATTTGCCCGCATTGGTGTATCCAACGATTGCGGCAGTTGGTAATAATTGGCGTGCTCGTTCTTTGCGTTGAGTTGCACGTTGACGACAAACACCATCTATTTCTTTTTGAATGGATTCGATACGTGAGCGAGCTAAGCGTCTATCAACTTCAATCTGAGTCTCGCCCTCACCACGAGCAGTAGCACCGCCACCTTTGCCACCCCCCGAGCCACCGCCTTGTCTGTCCAAGTGTCTCCACATACGTGTCATGCGAGGAATGGAATATTGCATGCGAGCCAATTCTACTTGGAGGGTTGCCTCTTTCGTTTTTGCACGTTTTGCAAAAATATCGAGAATCACCTCCTCACGGTCAATGACATTCATATCAACGAGACGTTCCCATTCTCTTTGCTGAGAAGGAGCTAGCATATTATCAAAGACGACGCAATCGGCATCACAATTGATGGCAAGTTGATGAACTTCTTCCGCCTTACCTGTCCCGCATAAAAATTTGGCATGCATTTCTCTTGAGCGAACAAGATGTTTACCCACGATTTCAATATCCAAATTAGAAACAAGATCCTCTAACTCATCAAGCATGGCTTTTTGTTCTGCCACGGCGGAGTCTTCAAAGCACAAGGAGACGAGCATCGCCTTTTGTACTTTATCCGCTTTTTCTCTTACCTCAAACATGCACAGGGGTCTTTATTGGAATTGTTTGGTTGTCGTAGGCTTGTAATCTTTCAACAAGTCGGGGTTATATTTATTGCAATTACAAGAGCAAGAAACTAATCCAAGAAGGGATACGGCAACAAGAGCATTTAGCAATGTTTTCATCCCCCCTATTAGCTGTTTTCAGTAAGGAGGAAGCAAGCACAAAATGAGTTTTCGCTAATGCTTCACGTTGCTTTATCAGTCGAGCTCATGCTGTTCTAGTGTTTCTACAGAATCAATCCACGATGTCCACTCTTCCTCAAAGTGCTCGTCTTGTTTAGATAATTTATTGGCAGTTTTGCGTGCATTCTCTTTGTCTCCAATAAGGTAGAGTAAAAAGATGGCGTCTGCGTGACGTTTTTTAATATCATCAGAGGTCTTACCCCCCAGAGCAACACACGCGCGGTGTATTTTAATCAATTCTCTAATACCCACATCAACCAAGGGGACATTTTGTTTTTCCCTTTGGTTGAGAATAACCCATTGATTTTTTTCGATTGTCAACAAGCCAACTAATAGTCCATCTTCTAACTTAATCGTTCTATTGTTAGGCGATAGTTTGCGAATATCTTGAGCAATTCCTTTCAAAAATTGATCGACCCGAGCACACATGAGTCCCCAGATTTTGGCATCTTCTTTTTCGGACTCCTCGACAACTTTTTCACTTAATTTCTTAAATTCACTTGCCCCGTTTTCAAAGTCCCACGTATCCTTTAATCCATTGACTAAATTATCTTTTGTTTGAATGAAGTAGTCATGAGATTCCGTTTTGATGCGGGCTTCTTTTTCTATCTTTTCTTGAGCAATTCTCTCTCTTTCTTGTTCTTTTGCTTGCTCCTCAATCTCTTTTTTTTCTTTAGCCTCTTGCTCTAATTCCTCAAGGTGTTGACGGTACGCAACGAGACTCTGTTCAAACTCTATCCCTGGCGCTTGATACACACCTTTAGTATTGAGCAACTTATCGCAGAATCTTATTTTTCTAGCTATTTGTTCCTCTGTTCCCTCCGTTAGATTTTTGAGTTTTTCTAAATTATCTAAATCGTGAAGATAAGGCGCAAGACATGTCAACCATTCACAAGCGAATTCCCCAATATCTGACTCTTGTTTACTAACTTTTTGCAGCTCTTTAATAGAGACATCTGCCTCTTCGCAACGGGAGAGTCTCCAATATTTCAACATATTCCCGACATGAGACAAGACAGCTAATCGACTGTTGATTGTTGAGGGTGGGAGAGCATTTGATGGCTCGCCAAGTAACTCATTGATGAGTAGATTCACATCAATCATTCCAGACTCCGATATATTTTCAGGAGAGGAGTCATCGATTCTCTTTTTAAGCGATTTGAGACACTCATCACCAGACTTCATATCACCTTTTATCCATGAATATAAGCTCGTTTGTACGCCAGCCCACATAGAAAGCTCAATGGGGCATTGACGATTATCTAGCAATTTCTTAAATTCTTTCTCTGCCCCAATCAGATCATTTTTTGCAAATAATTCCTCTGCTAAACGACTTGTCTCATTGATTTGCTGATGAATTTGGGCTAAGGTTTTTTCCGGCGCCTTCTCTGGTTTGTTATTAGCGACCTCTTCAACTAATGGAGGAGGGGCAGAGATCACTTCACATATCCCCCACAGCACGACACCAAGGAATAAGACACCTGAGCTAACGTATAAAATCTTTTTCTTAATTTGCTGCATCCTTCCCTCACGTCTCAGCACATTTCTACGAGTAAGCCAATCCTCCCCCCCTTTGAGTAATTCGTCCTGAGCATGATTCAAATCAATCAACAAATCATCATAATTATCATATCGATTCTCTACGCGGAATTCCATCAAGCGATCGATAATACGTCCAGTCATAGGTGAAACCTCTGGATACCACTCTATAATTGAGGGGAAATTCTTTTTAGCTTCCCATAAGTCTTGTGCATTTTGAGGGAGGTTGGCGACAGGTATTTTACCAACTAATAGGTGACTCAAGGTCGCCCCTATCGCATACATATCAGAGTGAAAGTCCTCTGATTCACGCAGTAATGCCTCAGGAGAAGCGTAAAAAGGAGTTACCCAAATTGCCTCGTCTTCATCCTTTTGATCTTGTAGTAACGAAAGTCCAAAATCAACAATTTTTGCAACTCCAGCAGAATCAATCAAAACATTGGCAGGTTTAATATCGCGATGGAGCATTCCAGCAGTCCATGCAGCTCTGAGCCCCTCTGCCATCTGAATCGCAATTCTCAAAATGTCAATCTCTGGTATTGCGCCAGAGTCATTCATAATCGTCTCTAAATCATACCCATCTACCAATTCCATGGCAATGTAAAAACACCCTTGCGCCTGACCTACCCCATAAATTTTTACCATATTGGGGTGTTGCACTTTTGCCATAATTTGAGCCTCTAATTCAAATCGTTTGATGCGTTCCTCATGGACAGCATAAGTTTCATTTAAGATTTTTAAGGCAACCTCGCGTCCGAGTATTGAGTCTTGGGCACGATAGACAACGCTCATCCCCCCTACACCTATCTTGCCGTTAATGACATAAGAGCCCATTGTCTCCCTCACGCGAAACATTCCTTCGCATCCTGGACAAACAGCCATTGCAAATGGCTTTAGCTCGGTAACATCCATCACTGTCCCACAATGAGGACAATTAACTGTTATCGTTTCTTTTTCGATAGGAGGCATCGTTTAAGAAAATAAGCTTAATTCTGGATAAAATCAAAAGAAAAACTAAAGAAGTATTTAGTCTCTTCCCTTCTATCTTTAATCAATGAAAAGGCTTTCCCATTCAGGGAAAGCCTTAAAAAACTAGAGTTACTTAATACAATTAAGTTCAAGTCGAGGCAAGACGAGACAAGGGGCTTAGTCTTGCTCGGAGGCGGCTTCTTCTTCAGCCTCTTCATGAGAGAGCATGTGGACGATTACCTTTAATCCTCGTTTTTCACCTACTGCCTTAGCGAGAGACCTGATAGCAGATGCCGTCATGCCATTTCTACCAATGATGCGAGCAACATCTGATTTTTCTAAAATCAGGCGAAAGCGAACCAAATTACTCTCGGGCACCGTCGCGACGCGAAGCTCGGCCATTTGCGGATTTTTGACAAACTGCACGGCGATGAGTTGAAGGAATTGGCGAATCTGATCTACTGCCTCATTCATAATTTTCTTAAATGTGTTATGGGTGATAGTTAAGCCCATGGATGATTCGAAAGCAAGCCAGAACCATCAGGAATGTTTATTTTTCACCTGATTTGCCGATGGAATCATATTTCCGTAGCGATGTAAGCTTTGAGTAAGCGTCTGTTCTCTCAAATAATTGAGTAATTCTAAGCGACCATTAGCAAGAATCGGGCGATCCAGAATAGTCATCCCCGACTCATTGGCTAATGAACGAGTTTTGAGATCACAAGCATGGTATCTCAGTCGATGAATTCCCTCTGAGAGGAACGGTAACCTGCCTTGCAAATCGGTCAAACTCTCAACGACAAAGGTAACATCATGATCGACTGCCATCGTATTGATCCAAGCCCGGTCATCCATACTGACGACCAAGTTCACGCCAGCCAGCTTGGTTGCGAGTAAAACGATTGCCATATCACCATCAGTATCATCATCGCTCACACGATAAAGGAGGGTTGGCTCTGGGATATAGCGAAAAATATTGCTCTCTCCGTAAACCTGTGATGGGTCATGATCGATTGAGAATTCTTCATTCCACCATTTAGATAACGAGCCAGCTGCCTGACGCAGTCGTTTGGCATTCTCAGGCAAAATACCACAGAGAGTTTCAACAAAAGAGGCAATTCGCTCATGAGGCGTACACATTTGCTCTGGTAGTTTTACCTCTGTCCATGTCGTTAACATCGTTAGATAATTGGGTCCCCCTGCTTTTGAACCAAAGCCCATGGAGGACTTTCTCCATCCACCAAATGGCTGACGGCGAACAATTGCCCCCGTTATCGAGCGGTTAACATAGGCATTCCCCACTTGGACTTTATCTTTCCACAAGGCGATTTCGCGTTCATCAAGAGATTCAATACCTCCAGTTAAGCCATAATCTGAGTCATTTTGGATGTCAATTGCCTCTTCTAAATTCGAGGCACGGATCACTCCTAATACGGGTCCAAAACATTCTGTTTTATGAAACCATGAGCCTGGTTTGACGCCGATACGGACACCAGGTGACCACAAACATGGGTTATGATCAATCTTGTCAGGAGCTAAAAGCCATTCTTCTCCAGGCTCTAACATCGTCAAAGCGCGTTCCAGCTTTTCTCCAGGCTCATGAATGAGAGGCGTAACAATGCTATTAGCTTGCCATGACGAGCCCACCTTTAAGCTAGATACCGCATCTTTTAATTGTCGTAAAAAGGCAGGATTATCATAAACACCAGCCTCAACGATAGCAATACTCGCCGCAGAGCATTTTTGCCCTGCATGACCAAACGCGCTTTTCACTAAATCTTTTACAGCTTGGTCAATATCAGCAGTTTCGGTAATAATCATGGCATCCTTGCCACTCGTCTCTGCAAATATAGATAGCTCTGGTCGCCAAGAACGAAACATTTGCCCCGTGGAATAGGCACCCGTGAGAATAATTCCACTAATTCTCTCATCCTCAATTAGTTTACGACTGATTTGATTCTCTGGGATAGGGGAGAATTGCAAGACATCTTGAGGAATGCCAGCACGCCAGAATATTTGAGCCAATAACCATCCGACATAAACACCCTGTGGGGAAGGTTTAAAAATAACCGTATTGCCAGCCATCAATGCGGCAGCTACGCCACCGACAGGAATAGCACAAGGGAAATTCCACGGGGACATCACACAAATTGTGCCCAATGGAGTCATTTGAAGCCCGTCATCAAAGCCAGGACGAGATAAGCCCTCGGCATAATATCGACAAAAGTCAATAGCCTCGCTCACCTCGACATCTCCTTCTCCAGGCGCTTTACCCGAATCTCGTACCATGCAGGCAATCAAATCTCCTCGTGCCGTACTCAATTCTTGAGCAACCTTATGCAATAATGCTCCTCGCTCTTTAATGCTCCGCTGACTCCACTCTTGGCGAGCCTTTTGAGCAGTGGTCAACATGAGCTCAACCATTGCATAATCTGCATACGCAAATTTATAAGATTCTTCACCTGATTTTGATGAATCTCGTCCAATACCCCAAAGATGCGTCACTTGCTCCTTCCCACCAATAACTAGTGGTATCTCAAAGCTACCTTTATCCGCCTCTTGGGCAATCTTCTCACGTATCCAAGTCACATTATGAGCAAGAGACCAATCAGTATCGCCTTCATTGACAAAGGTATCTCCAAATTTTGTCAGGGGATATTGATCAATTGAGCGATTTTGAGTACGATTCGGACCAAATTTCGTCTTTTGGCATTCTTGACACGCTTTAAGAAACTTATTTTTCTGTTTTTCCCAAGTGGGGGAGCCTTGAGTCATCCCAAAAAGATCATGTAAGAAATTCTCCTCGCTCGTATTTTCATCTAAGCGTCTGACTAAATACGCAATCGCATTCGGAAAATCTTTTTTGAGAACTACTGGAGCATAAAGCAATAATCCAGAAGCGGCATCATTGATAACTCGAGCCTGATGATTAGCCATTCCCTCCAGCATTTCTACCTCGACATCATCACGACTCCCCTTGAGCTCACGAAGAAGCAAGGCATAGCTTAAATCAAAAATATTGTGTGAGGCAACGCCAAATCGAACATATTTTGACGGCTTAGGATCGCACCCATATTGCAACATTCGTTTGTAGTTAGCATCAACCATTTCTTTTGTTTCATAGGGGGCTTGAGCCCACCCATGGAGGGACGCATCAACTTTTTCCATGGCGAGATTAGCACCTTTGACGAGACGAATTTTAATTCGCGCCCCACCTTTTTTAACACGTTCCTTAGCCCACTTACAAAGCCCCATTTGCACCTCCCACGCATCAGGCAAATAAGCTTGCAAAACGATTCCTGCCTCTAACGACATAAATTCATCCTCCATTAAAGTGCGTTTAAACGCTTCGCAGGTTAGATTTAAGTCTCGATATTCCTCCATATCAAGATTGACGAATTTAGCCTTTTTAGATCCATCCGCTTGAGTAACCGCTCGCTCCATTGCCGTCCGATACAAGGTGCGCAACCGCTCTTGAATCAAGGCGACCGATTCATCAAAAGCAACCAAATTGATTTGACTAAAAATCGAAGAGAGCTTCACCGAGATATAATTACAATCAGGAGAAGCCAATCGGTCATCAACCTGACGGAGACGATGCCGAGCCTCTGCCTCACCTAAGACGGCCTCGCCTAATTGATTCAAATTCATCCCAATACCATCCTTGCGACGACGGGATAAATGAGAATGCAATTTCTTATTCTCCGCAGGCAAAATAACCTTATTACTTTGCTTCCGTAAATTTCTTATGACGGCATTCATCACAAAACTTGGCATATATTCCGAAGCCCAAATACCTGCCCCCATCAAAAATTGATCGAATACCCCTAAATATTTAGGAATTCCATACTCATTGATCAAATAACGAAATTGCTCGGATCGACGAATGGGGGACGTAGGGCGAAAAATACGGTCAGCAAGAACGAGAGACAAGGCCTTGCCCGAGGCATCACCCATCATGCGAGATAATTGTTTTGCCTGCTTTATCTCCGAATGCCTCATCCCTGCATTCGCTTGGCTCAAAATCATCCCAGCCAACTCAATAGTCTTATCAGCTAGAGTCTTGTCATCCCAATCAGCATTCCTAGCCTGACGGATCCATTCAGATATTGAACTGTCTTTCATTTTTTTCTGATTTCCTTAAAACATTACACGGCGACACCTTATTTAATCAAGACGATTTTAAGATTTCAAAGCACGATTCACGAGAGGCGCCCCTAATGCCTTGCGATCAGGAGATGGCATTGGTAAAGAATCCAAATCATCAATCGAGATAAAATACTCTCCATCATGGAGTTCCATAGGAGAGGACACACCATAAAGATATCGAGTCATTTTATATCGCGTCACGGAATAAGATTGCTTTAACAAAAGCGGCAAGCCAGCCACCTCAGCTTCTGACCGAACGGGGAACCGATACATGCCCACATGCCTACCATCCTCCATCCGTGCTAAAAGGATTTTCCCTTGAGTCACATATAAAATATCATGATGACTCTTACGCGTCACCTCAGGCTTAGGATTCTTAACGGGTAATGAATCAGGGTCTACAGCTCGACAAAAAGCTCTCACAGGACATAAAAGACAATCTGCCCCCTGTGGTTTACAATAAGTCTGCCCCAATTCCATAATTGCAGAATTAAAAATACGGGGATTAACAGGATCGACCATCTCTGCCGCCTGAGCCCACATATACTTTTTACCTACTGTTGAATCTACAGAATCACAGAAATTATTTAATCGAGCAATCACTCTCGACACATTTGCATCCACAATAGGTGCAGGAATATTAAAGGCAAAGGATAACACAGCACCACACGTATACTCACCAATCCCTGGCAACTGCATCAATGCCTTGGCATCAGAAGGGAAAACACCACCATATTGCTCTACTACCGCTTGAGCAATAGCACGTAATGACCTCACCCTGCGATAATACCCTAAGCCCTCCCATGAGCGTAGAGCCTCCTCCTCTGAGGCATTTGCCAAATCCCTCGGTGTTGGAAACTGCCGCATCCAAGCATCATAACGCCCTAAAACCGTCGGTATCGTCGTTTGCTGGAGCATTATCTCAGAGACAAGAATATACCATGGGTCCGTTGTAACGCGCCATGGATAAACTCTCCCCTCTCGGACAAACCAATCCAGCAATGCCTTGCGCACGCCCTCTCTATCCAATGCAGCTAAACTCATCCCCGTCACCCCATTATCATCTCATCAAGACATACCAAGAGCGGATCTCATTGCCACCAAATCAGGCGCCTTACCCAACCACCGTTCAAAAGAGAGAGCCCCCTGATGCAAAAGCATAGAACGCCCATTCGCAACGCGAGAGCCACGTGAAACAGCATCAATCTGAAACGCATCCGAATGAGTCATCAAATCATACACAAGCAAATGAGGCGAGATCATACTAGCAGGGATAGGTGATAAATCTGTAGGCTTTAAGCCCAGAGAAGTTGCATTCACAATCAAATCAGCATCATCAATCACCTCGGCAAGATGAGAAGAATCAAAACTTACCGACATCAACCGATCTGCGGCACCCTCCAAACGACGCTCATCCACAAAAGAAGACACAAGACGACAACGCAACGCGTCAAGCTTACCCTCATCCCGACCAACAAGAACAAGTCGCTCACACACATTCAAAGCACAAGTATGAGCCAGAGCCATGCCTGCCCCTCCAGTCGCCCCTAACAAAACAATCTTTAAATCTCTCACATCCACAGCAAAACACTCACGAATCGCCCGTACAAATCCAGGACCATCCGTATTAAACCCCATCATCCCCATCCCATCACGAGGGAAAACCAAGGTATTTGAGGCTCCAGTCAAACGAGACAGAGCATCGACATCCTCACATAAGGCTGCTGCCTCACACTTATAAGGTACCGTCACATTAGCGCCAATAAAACCAAGCTCACACAACCTATTCACGACCAAAGAGAACTCACCAGGTTGAGCCTCAACGCGAATATAACGCATCGGCACCCCAGCAACATCAAGAGCAGCTTGTTGCATTGATGGAGATTTAGAGTGAGCAATAGGACAACCAATCACAGCAAGCTTTGCCAAACGCTCATCCCCTTCGTCAATCAAATGGCGATCCTTCAAATCCGACAGCGTAAAATAATCCTTATTCATCAATTGAGAAATCCTTTTTGGATAAAGAGAGCCTCTCAAATCTTCGCACAACTTTCAAGGATATAGGCTCTATCCCGCATCCAATGACGGGATAATAATTTATAAAAATCAAATAAAAAATCGCAAATTTCTAAAATTCCCCGATATTTTTATCATTTTCTTCAGCGGAATTGATTCCCTTTATTCTTAATAAAAAATAAGAAAAATCGCTAGGTGAGCAATATACTAAACATCAATATCTTATATAAATAATACGATTAGATTAAAAATAATTTATCCTTAAAATCTATTTTTATAGATCGGATTTATAATCCGAT
>JAVXPO010000059.1:0-3042 GCA_036644695.1 Akkermansia sp.
TGCCATATCATCTCAATTTATAACTCCCATACCGAGCATCTGTACCTAATTCTTCTTCAATGCGCAACAATTGATTGTATTTTGCCATACGATCCGAGCGACTCAACGAGCCAGCTTTGATCTGCCCTGCATTCGTCGCCACGGCAAGATCGGCAATCGTTGCATCCTCAGTCTCACCCGAGCGATGAGAAATAATCGCCGCATATCGGTTATCCATCGCAAGTTCGACTGAATCCAGCGTCTCAGTCAAGGATCCGATTTGATTCACCTTGACCAAAATAGCGTTGGCAACACCTAATTCAATCCCCTTGGTGAGAAACTTCACATTCGTCACAAACAAATCATCCCCGACGAGTTGAGTATGCGCCCCCATGCGCTCAGTGAGAACCTTCCACCCCTCCCAATCGTTCTCTGCACAACCATCTTCGATGGAAATAATCGGGTACCTCTTTTGTAAATCGAGGTAATAATCCGCCATTTCTGATGCCGTACGTTCTGAGCCATCAGACTTTTTGAATATGTATAACCCTTTATCTTTGTCGTAAAACTCAGATGAGGCAACATCCAGCGCAATCCCAATATCATCTCCGAGGCGATAGCCAGCGCGCTCAACGGCAAGGGAAATGCAAGACAGGGCATCCTCAACAGATTTTAACGCTGGAGCAAATCCCCCCTCATCGCCAACAGCTGTCGATAAACCTCGATCTTGGAGTACCTCTTTTAACGAATGAAAAATCTCGGCACCATACCTCAATGACTCACGGAAAGAGGGTGCCCCCTTGGGCATGATCATCATCTCCTGGAAATCAATCGGAGCATCAGAATGAGCCCCTCCATTGATAATATTCATCATCGGCACAGGCAACACCTTGGCATTTGTCCCCCCAACATATTTGTATAAGGGCAGACCCAACTGCGCAGCTGCGGCTTTGGCAACTGCCAGCGAAACACCCAAAATGGCATTAGCCCCCAAGTTTGCCTTATTCGGTGAAGCATCCAGATCAATCATGATGCGATCAATCAGACATTGCTCCGTGGCATCAATCCCAATAAGCTCTGGGGCAATAATTTGATTCACATGTGCGATCGCCTTCTCCACACCCTTGCCAAAATAGCGAGAGGAGTCACCATCTCGCAATTCCCATGCCTCATGCTCGCCCGTTGATGCCCCACTGGGCACAGATGCTCGCCCCACAGAGCCATCTTCAAGCCATACATCAACCTCGACCGTCGGATTGCCACGAGAATCGAGAACCTCGCGCCCTGTCACCTGAATAATATTGGAACTAAACATAAAATCTCCCTAGTTCCAGTTAGACATCCCCACGCCTTAGACGTTCAAGAATAACCCGTCTAAGCGACAAGAAGAGCACTCATTCATCCCCCCTCTCCACTGCCATGGCTAGCTCTAGGGCATGGCGACACTCTTTGACATCATGCACTCGATGCAATTGCGCACCTTTTTGGTGTCCTAGTACGGATAAAACTGCCGTCCCTAGGGGGAGTCTACCCTCAGCTTGGCTGCCTAAAATCTCACTAATCATGCGTTTACGTGATAAAGCTAATAAGATAGGACGGTCTCCAACGCGCAAATCCTCCAAGTGAGCCAATAAGCTCAAATTATGCTCAAGAGACTTACCAAAGCCAATGCCTGGGTCCCAACAAATTTGCTCAGGCTTGAGCCCTTTGCCCAATAAAAACTCATATCTCTCCTCAAAAAAAGCCCGTACGGCACCCACTACATCATCATAATGAGGGCGTTCCTGCATCGTCTCGGGTTGTCCTTGCATGTGCATGACTACCACGCCACAACCAGCAGAGGCACAAACCGCTGCCATGCCTTTTGCTCGCATCCCCTCGACATCGTTGATAATATCCGCTCCTGCCTCGAGGGCGGCATGAGCCACTGCGGGCTTGCGCGTATCTACAGAGATTATCACGTCCGAGCATTTCCTAATCTCACGAATTACGGGGAGTACACGCTGTAGCTCATTAAAAAATGGCACCGATTGTGAGCCTGGTCGGGTCGATTCACCGCCTACATCAATAATCATGGCACCAGCTCGTTGCATCTCAAGAGCATGCTCCACGGCTTGGGAACACGAGGCATATCGCCCACCATCGGAAAAAGAATCTGGCGTCACGTTTAAGATTCCCATTAAAATTCCACCTCGTACTACATCAAAAGATTGCCTTCTTGTTTGCCATATCATAATAAAGTCCTCGAACAAATTGCATGTTGCCTCATTTGAGACGACATGATGAGCCTTTTCTGTACCATGAAACACATTACCTCCATTTTTTGCGTTCTCGCCTGCATTTTTACCCTATCGACGAGTTTCGCCCAAACCGCAATCCCCTCTCAATCGGAGACCTTGGAGCAACAAGATAATCCCTTTGTCCGCATTATTAAAAATAGCGATGGCTCTCGTAGCAAATTTGAACGTACTCCAGACCTCAAGGGAGGAATGAAAAAAGAGATGTCTGACCCAGCTGGCAACCTCATGTCCGTCACTCTTTACAGAACGGGTAAATGGGGGCATCTCACCTCGTGCAAAATTTACGATGGTAAAAATACAGAGCTCTACAAAGTCGCCTACGGTTATGACAAAAAAAATGGCAATCTCGTCCAAGAGCGCATGTTTGAATCAAAAACAGGCAAACTCGTTCGCGTCTTTGTCTACACCTATGACGAGCTCGGGAACCGTAGCAAACCCATTGCTATCACCTACGTCAAAGGACTTGATCTGGATAAAAATAGCAAGTTTGCTGCCCCTTCGGCGCCAGAGAAAGACCCCTTTGCTGACACGAAACCAAATTCAGACAAAAAGAAGTAATATTCCTTTTGCCTCTCGTTACCTCTAAAATTGGTGGGTCATGCGCAAGCTCAGCCAAAATTCATTCCCCTCTTGAATTTTCCTCAATACGGTTGTTGCTTGTGAATAGTTAGCTGAACAAGAAAGGGTCACATCGGGGCTAAATACCCAGCTCACGTTCACGGAATAATCAATACAATTAGAGCCGTCTCTAGCACCTGTATTG
>JAVXPO010000059.1:3142-12455 GCA_036644695.1 Akkermansia sp.
CTGTATTGGACAAACGAAGCTCCTGTTTTTGTTCCGCGCCAAAAGAGAGCCCTGCCCAAAATGCTGTACCTAATACGAACGTGGCTAATTCAATAATCATTGTCTTTTTCATCATTTATCTTTCGATGAAACAAACTTTGTCACAATTCTCCCGATCTGAGTAGTTAAGCCATGGTCAAAAATAGTTAAAAAATCATTACTTGCCCGAGTAAGACACAACGGGGCGGACTATTACGCCCTTGCACCTTGACGAAATGTCACAAGAGGATGATTCTTGATTAAGTTATGGGGAAAACACTTTTCCAAAAAGTATGGGATGCACATACCGTCTGCACATTGCCTGACGGTCGTACTCAATTATTCGTGGCAACACAATTTTTACACGAGGTTACCTCGCCACAAGCATTTGGCATGGTGCGCGATCTTGGGCTACAAGTTGCTTGCCCCCATCGCACCTTTGCAACGGTGGATCACATCATCCCGACGGATAATCAGCAAGAGCCTTTTGCTGACCCTCTCGCGGACTCGATGATTAAAGAGCTTCGTAAAAACTGCGCTGAGAACGGGATTCGCTTCTTTGATCTCTCCTCGGGCAATCAGGGTATCGTCCACATGGTCGGCCCCGAATTAGGTATCACTCAACCAGGCATGACGATTGTTTGCGGTGACTCCCACACAGCGACTCACGGTGCATTTGGCTCCATTGCCATGGGCATCGGCACGACTCAAGTCCGCGATGTGCTCGCCACGCAAAGCCTCGCCATGAGTCCCCTGCGCGTGAGGAGAATCAACGTCAACGGCTCACTCAAGCCCGGGGTCACAGCCAAAGATGTCACACTCTATATCATCGGATTACTCGGTGCCAATGGGGGCTTAGGCTACGCCTACGAATATGCAGGCAGCGCCATCACCAATATGAGCATGGATGAGCGCATGACTATCTGTAATATGGCAATTGAGGGTGCCGCGCGATGCGGATACGTCAACCCTGACGAAACTACCTTTGACTACATCAAAGATCGCCTCTTTGCCCCATGTGGTAACGAATGGGATAAAGCCGTCGCCCGCTGGAAAAGCTTTGCCTCTGATCCCGATGCCGTTTACGACGACATTATCGACATCGACGCGGCGGACATTGAGCCTACAGTCACTTGGGGCATCTCCCCCGATCAAAGCGTCAGCATCAACGGGAGCACTCCATCCCCAGAAGATGCAACGAGCGAAGACAGCAAAAAAAACATCGCGCTTGCACTCAATTACATGAAACTCGCCCCCCATACCCCCATCAAAGGGCTCAAGGTACAGGTTTGTTTCATCGGCTCTTGCACCAATGGGCGCATCTCTGACTTTCGCAAAATTGCCAAACTCCTCAAAGGTCGCCATATCGCGGACGGCATCCGTGCCATCGCAGTACCTGGCTCACAGATGACTGCTCGTCAATGTGATGAAGAGGGGATTGCCGATATTTTCCGCGAGGCTGGGTTTGAATGGCGTCTACCTGGGTGCTCAATGTGCCTCGCGATGAATCCCGATAAACTCATCGGCGATCAAATTTGCGCCAGCTCCTCTAATCGCAATTTTAAGGGAAGACAAGGTAGCCCAACAGGCAGGACTCTACTCATGAGCCCTGAAATGGTCGCAGCAGCCGCTCTTACGGGAGCCGTTGCTGATGCTCGCGAAGTTTTTTCCTTCTAACCCCTCACCCAATCTAACTATGCCACTCACACCCGTCATCCGCATCAGCGGCACCTGCGTCCCCATCCAAGGCGCAGATATGGACACAGACCGCATTATCCCAGCGCGCTTCCTCAAATGTATCACCTTTGATGAACTCGCAGGCACCATGTTTTGGGATGAACGTTTCGATACGCAAGGCGACTCAAAAAACCACTCTATTGACGACTCCCGTTTTGCTGGTGCCTCCATCATCATCGGGGGGGCAAACTTTGGTTGTGGCTCCTCTCGCGAGCATGCACCTCAAGCCATCAAACGCTCTGGCATCAACGCCATTATAGCCGAATCCTTTGCCGAAATCTTTTTTGGCAACAGTACGGGCATCGGGCTCCCCTGCGTCTGCGCCTGCGCTCAAGATCTCGCCAAGCTCCACACAGCCATTCAGACAACGCCCAACCTCACCATCAGCATTGATTTAGAAATCATGCAGGCATCATGGGCAGACGACAATATCGTCATCACCATGCCAGAGGAACAACGCGAGGCTCTCACTCAAGGTCGTTGGGACTCCATTGCTGGTCTACTTGAGCAAATCGCCCTCGTCAAAAAGCTTGATGCATCCCTACCTGCCCCCAAGGTAATCATCTAAGCGCCCCACTCACGCAACTCTCACACACCCCACTCTTTTTCATGCTTATCCATCTCGAAAACTTCATTGACCATGGCTCCATTGACAATCGCACCCAAGGCATTGTCCACGTCAAACTATGGTTCAAAAATGAGGAAAAACCGATGGAGGCAAATCTCAGAGGGGACTGCCTGCGCGACATAGCAGGGTGCCTCGTACAATTCTCAGCAAAAGCACCTGAATCAACCCTCCCTCAACGCTTCCTACCCGTTAAGCTATCAGGACTCATGATCCCTGGCTTGGCTGGCGACATCACCGCCTCCAGACGACAATGTGCCAACAGGAAAGATCCCGCCATCTACAATTACCTGTATTTTGAGTTCTTCTCAGACGACAAAGGACTCTTCGTCCTAGAGGCAAACAATCTCATCACCACCGTCTCACTCCCCTCTTGGAGCATGGATGAGGGCGACGAGCAAGTCATCTTGATGAGTAACCAACAAATCATGCGCGACTATGTCGCCACATGGGTCAAGCAATATTCACTCATCCAAGAAGATAAACACCCCCTCCCAGACCATCGATGGGACATCCGATTGCGTGAAGCAGAGGGTGCTGCCATTGCCTATAGTGAGATCCAACGTAAATATAGCCAAGACCCCACGGGAGAAGTCTCAGAGGCTTTTATCATGGGCTGGGATACTCGACTAGGCCAACTAGCTGACTCTGATGAGACAGGCAACCCCTATGCCTCTTGCGCCTCATCTGGAGGCGCATTAAGCCTATTTGATGTTTTGACAGAGGAGGAATCCATTGAGGCTCAGCTCGGCATGACGCACCCTCTCTTCCAAAAAATACTCACATTGACACAAATGTCTCAACGAGTCTTTTCCGACCATCTTGGAGATAATTCTCCTGATGTCCAACAACTCTTTGACATGATTCGCTACATCACGCCAAACATCTTTTCTTGCATCCTGCAACTCAATGAGAATAACGGCATCAATTATTCTGTCCTCGCACAACGCATGTCGCGATGCGTCGCACATATTGAGGCAGGCATCACGAGCATCGCTAGACTCAATGATGATCATATCGACAAGATGAAACACATCTTGGCAGAGGTTCATCACGACACGCTCTCCATGCAAAATGACTTCGCCAAACAAGTCAAACATTAAGGTCCCCCTCTATCGATCGGAGATGGATTGCCTCATACAATTTTCATCTAGTATATACTATAAAATAGATTAAGTAGGAACCTGACGCAGAGCCACCTTTTGGATATTGACACTAAAATCTTCAAAAGAAAATGCCAGTCTGGTCTCTGGTAAAAAATTTGAATAATTGATAAAAATAATGTTTTACCACAATTGTTTTTCCAATTACCAAAGATAGGACATCCTCAAAATCAAGAGCAAAATGTTTTAACATTCTGTAGTTCCTAATTTCAGCAGACTCAATTTTCATTTAACTTTTCCCTTCGATTCTTGATATTTTGAAATACACCTATTCATTTGTTGCCTTCAAGCCGATGCACAGCTTTTGAATTATTCAATGAATACATTTGTTCCTTGGCAACCCGATTCAGCTCAACCAATCTCGTGTCCCGCGTTATACCACGTTTAATCATCTCTGCGTTTAAGCTTTCCATATTGGAAAGCACGATCAACTGCTGAAGCATTGCATGGTCACGAATATTTCCCTCCGCATCAGGATTGGCATCTCGCCATTGCTTGGCTGTCTGCCCAAACATGGCTACGTTGAGAACGTCCGCTTCCGTAGCATAGGTAAAACTCCGATACTTCTTGGGAATATCCTCAACAATGAGATGCACCTTGATCGCATCAGTATGGATGCGGTAATTGATCTTGGAAATCTCACGGTTCATATTCCAGTTAAGAGAGAGACAACTGTTTTCATCCGCTTTTAACCGCTGATAATCTGTGATAATATAGAGCTTGAACTCCGCAGAAATCCACGAAGCAAACTCGAAGGCAATATCTCGGTGAGCATAAGTCCCTCCGCCCCGACCAGACTTGGAATACATTCCAACCGCTTCCGTAGCTTCAATCCATCGCTTGGGCGACAGGGTGAATGCATTAGAACCGGCTCTTGTTTTAAACCCCTCGAATTCGAGGGGTTTAAAATGGGGATTGTGAAGTGCTTCCCATAATCCCAAAAACTCGATCACATCCCTGTTGCGCATCCAGTTCTGTATTGTCGCGGCTGGCTATTCACTCTTATATTTTGCAATATCAGTCAACGAAATGTAGTCATCATAACCGCCATCAGATACAACGGAAATTTGCATCCCCTTTGCTGAAATGTCAGCTTTTAGTTTCTTTTCATTTCCCATATGCATTCTTTAAACTAGTTTTGATTCTTATACCCTAAAAGTCTGAAATTGTCATGATTTTTAGAGCAATGGAGAATAATGTGTTCCTTTTCTCTTAAAGGATCGGATCCATCCGTCAGACGGCAAAACGGCGACGATCTCTCTTCTATAAAGGGATTACATTATTCCATCCTGATAAGATAAATTAAAATTTTCGAGCTGAAAAAATATCACATTCCACACCTGACCTCCCATGTCAATGCCAGACTTTCCATCTCGACGAGCATAGAAAAACATGCGATAATGACAGGCATGTTCGACCGAACCATCAAGCTGTGTGTCTTGCTCGTCTTGACGAGCTCTGCTTTTGCAGAGGATGTCCCTGTGGCACCTTCCGTTGCAGACTATGGCGTAGACAAGCTCATGTCTGGGCAAATCATATCCGCAGACCGACAATATAAAGGAGTGGTCAAGGTCGAGGTCGATTCACTCACACCCAATTATATCATGCCTTGGCAACAGGGCTCGTATCAAAGTAGCATCGGTACAGCCTTCCTCATTGGTAAGAAATTATTTTTGACCAATGCCCATGTGGTTAGCAATGCGGAACGAATTTATCTCTCTCAATATGGCGACTCACGCAAGCTCCCCGCCAAGGTAAAATTCGTTGCTCATGATTGCGATTTGGCACTCGTTGAAGTGGAGGATTTTACACCATTTCAAGAACTTCCTTATTTTGAACTAAGTCAAGAATTACCAAAGCTTGAGGATGAGGTCAGAGCCATTGGCTACCCCGTTGGAGGCGACCGTCTCTCCGTCACGCGCGGGGTCGTCTCTCGCATTGACTTTACCCCCTACTATCATCCCAAAACCTCGCAGCACTTGACCATCCAGATTGATGCAGCCATCAATCCTGGCAATAGTGGGGGCCCCGTCCTCATGGGCAATAAAGTCATTGGTGTCGCCTTTCAGGGCATTCCAGGAGCACAAGCGACGGGATACGTTATCCCGACACCTGTCATTCGTCGCTTTTTGAAAGATGTGAAAGATGGACGTTATGATCGCTTTGTCAGCGTCGATACCCAATTATTCCCCATCATCAATCCTGCTATGAGGCAAGCTCTCAAGTTACCAGATAACGAAAAGGGCATCCTCGTTGGGCAAGTTTCCAAGGGGGGATCTGGGGACGGATCCCTCCAATCGGGGGATGTCATCCTCTCTGTAGATGGATACGATGTCGATAGCTCTGGCATGGTCGAGTTGGATGGTGAGAAAATACAGGTTAACGAATTGACCGAGCGTTGTTTCTCTGGCAACACCCTCCCCATGACTGTCCAACGCGATGGGAAAAAACTTGATCTACGAGTCACCCTCAAGCCCTCACCTGGGGCTCTCATCCTTGAGGAGGAATACGATAAATTACCTCGTTATGTCGTCTATGGTGGGCTCGTCTTTCAACCACTGCAACGAAATGTCCTCAGCTCACATAAAATCCCCATTGCCGATGTGGCGCTTGAGTTGAGACACTTTAAGGAAGAAGGAGGATCGTTGGAAAAAGAAGACGTCGTCATCATCACCTCTGTACTCGACGATGAGGTCAATGCCCGTCTCTCCGACACATCATCTCATCGTATCGTCAATAAGGTCAATGGCATACCCGTCAAGGGACTCACCCATCTTTATCAATTGCTCTACGAGGCAAATGACCCCAAAAGCAAAGAATCGCCCTATATCACGATCGAGACAAAAGGGAACAACCGTCCGATTGTCTTTGATAAAAATACCATCAATGCAGCGAATCAACGGATTGCTTCACAATATAAAATCTATAAAAATGCGCGTCTCGACGCCACTCGTCCCGTCGATCAAGCCACCCCTTCGGTCTCATCTCCACTCCCCCGCAAGTCATGAAAGCCTCCCTCATCATCCTTCCCCTCGTCCTCTTTGTTGCAAGTTGCCACCCGAGATCGGCCGATAAAACAAGCATTCCACCTGAGGATAAAGCAATAGAGCAAGCCCCTCTCATCGACACTCCGCAAGCACAAACTCCTCAGCAAGAACAAGAGCAAGCTCCAGCATCGCCTACGGTCTCGCTAGCACTCGTCCAGTCAACGAATCAAACCTACAACCAGATACAACCTTGGGCAAAAAATGAACCTGAGTTTTCCTCTGGATTTGCTCTCTATCTGGGCGACAACCTCTTCCTCACCACAGCAAACACAGTCAGTGCCACCAACTTCGTCGAGTTAGTCTCGCCCGATGGCTCTCAAACGGCATCTGCTACCGTTGCCGTCATTGATGAAGGGGCAAACCTCGCCTTACTCCGCCTCAAAAAGCAAGAAGACGCCTCTTTTACGGAAAAAATGATCCCTCTCGTTCTTGGTGAGTCACCCTCACTCAATGACCATCTGGAGCTCTGGCAATTCAACAATGATGGTCTCCCCATCATCAGCGAAGGCACCCTACAATCAACCGTCCTTGATGTCCCATTCACCAATAACATTTCCTTCATCCTCTACGACATTAAATCTGTAATTACCCCGACACTCACAGAGACAAGCATCCCCATCATGAGCAAGGGACAACTGATAGGCATCAGTTTGACTTGTAAATCTGGATCTCAAAAAGTCTTATCCATTTCCCTCCCAGTCATCAAGCAGTTTATCGACAACGCGGCTAAAGCGACGCAGACGACTCCCTACCAAGGTTTCCCAGCCAAGAGTATCACGACAAACGAGCTTACCGACCCCGTCTTTAGATCCTATCTAGGGCTTGAGCCTAAAGGAGGTGGAGTCTTCATCTCAGAGGTAGCCCCTCGCTCTGATGCGGCAAAAGCAGGCATCATCAAAGGCGATGTCCTTGAGAGCATCGACGGTATTCCCATCGACGCACGCGGTATCATCAAAGACGATAAACTCGGCCCCGTCCACTACTCGATACTCTTACATGACACACGTCAGCTAGGGGATATTGCCACTCTTGGCATCAAACGCAAAGGGCAGGCACAACAGATCAAACTGACACTAGATCGCTCCGCTCTCACACAAGACATCATCGCCAGGATACCATCAGAGCAACAACCTGATTACATCATTTATGGGGGCATCATCTTCCAACCCATGTCTTACCCTCTCCTTGAGGCAGTCTCGCCAGGAGACAACAATAAAGCCTCGATGGAAATGATTGAGGCTACTGATAAAAAAGAAGAATACGTCAAGGCTGGCTGTGATGAAATCATCCTCGTCACCAACGTCTTACCAACCAAAGCCGCCCTTGGTTACGCTTCACTCGCGGGGAGCATCCTACAAAAAGTCAACGGTATACGGGTTAAAAACTTACGACACTTAGGTGAGCTCCTCGACCAAGTCCCCACAAACGGGATTATCTGCATCGAGACAAATAAGTCACCCTATCGAGTTTATCTCTCACAAAAAGAAGCACAAGAAAGCAATCGAGCCATCGAAACGAATGCCATTCCGATACTCCGCTATCTCGCCCCATCATGCAAGAATCTCACGCCCTCCACTCCCCCAACGCCCTCGATTTGACACTCCAGGTGTCCTACCCCTATCGCATCTGCTTCACCCACGACACTTTTGCCCTAGGGAATACGACCCTTCAGGAGCTACTCATTCATCAGTCTCTATCACCACGTACCCTCGTCTTGATTGATCAAGGACTCACCCAAACCCTCCCCAATCTCGAATGCGAGATAAGAGACTGGTTCAGTCAGGACTGCCCCGATATCATCTTATCTAGCATCCTTGCCCTCTCTGGCGGAGAACAATCCAAAGTCTCACCCCAACCAGTTAGACAGGCACTCCAAGCCATTATTGAGGCAAAAATTGACCGTCATTCTTATGTCATTGCCATTGGTGGGGGGGCATTCCTCGATATCATAGGCTTTGCCGCTGCCCTCGCCCACCGTGGCGTGCGACTCGTCAGGATACCCACAACGACACTCTCACAAGCCGATTCAGGCGTAGGGGTTAAAAATGGAATCAACTATCAAGGTCAAAAAAATTATTTAGGCACCTTTGCCGTCCCATGGGCAACAGTCAATGATGCGCGCTTTTTGCACATTCAACCCCCATTACTCGCTCGTGAAGGGCTCACCGAGGCTGTTAAAGTCGCCGTCGTCAAAGATGCCCAATTTTTTGAGTTCATCGAGAGCCATATTGAGGCATTATCCGCACGACAACCCGATATTTTTGAGGAAACCGTCAACCGCTCCGCCACTCTACACGCACTGCATATTGCGACCAACGGAGACCCCTTTGAGCTCGGCTCAAGCCGCCCACTCGACTTTGGTCATTGGGCAGCCCATTTCCTCGAATCCATGTCTGGATACACACTCACCCATGGTGAAGCCGTCTCCCTAGGCATCTGCCTCGATCTACTCTATTCGGTAAAAAAAGACTGGCTCCCCCTCAAACAAGCACAACGCATCGTCTCTGTCCTCCATCAGCTCGGCATGCCCGTCTCTCATCCACTCATGGGCAAAAAAGAAAGGGACGAGCATCCCTATCAATTACTTAAGGGTCTCGATGCCTTTCGCGAACATCTCGGGGGAGAGCTCACCATCCTCATGCTTCATGAAATCGGTAGAGGGGTTGATGTCCACGATATTGATATACCACTTATGTCTACCTGCCTGGATGAAATTGTCCATC
>JAVXPO010000060.1:0-12051 GCA_036644695.1 Akkermansia sp.
GTGAGAACACTCTATTTATCTTTTAATCACAACGATAAGGGTCTAATGGTTCTGCCGGGGTAAAGTAAAAAGGTGTTTTAATTAGTCTCTGTCCCGTTTTTTTATCGTGTTTTTCCCACATAATAGCAGGCAGATGAGGATTTGAGCCAATCATCCACTTGCTTTTCTCTTCGGGAGGCAGGGATAAATATTTCTCTAGTGTCATCGTATCTACTTCTGCTAAAATACGGTCATAGTCTTCGTCTGACAAATGATGTTTGGGATAAACTTGTGCCTGAAACAGGTCTCCAACCATATCTATTTCTTCTTCTGAGTGGACAATCATATTGTTTTATTTATTGGATTTGTTTTTTGATGAAATTAAAATATTCAGGATCTTTTTTTCTAAATTCTACGGGAGATTCGAGAAGACGTTGGATACCAGTAGAGAAAATTTCTGTAGCCCAAGTATTATTTACAAATGCTTCACGTGACATTTTAGATGAATATCCCTTGATATATAATTTGCCCGTATAGGACGATCCCCCTCGCTCTACCCATGAATCTTCAAAGGTTAATTCCTCATCTCGATAAAATTTATTTGATAATAGCGCTTGAAGTTTTTTGGGCGACTCTCCTCTCCCTCTTTTATACAGAAAGGCTGCCGTTTGCTTTAAAATATCCTTATTTTTGATTTCGATGATATGAGCCAACTCATGAGCTACCTCCGTTGGGTTACATGGAATTCTCACATTGATATTCCCTTCTCTATAGAACGAACGATTATCTTCTTTCATCGTAGCACAAATGCCTATTGATGAGTCAACGTTGATTTTATTTGCCGAGATAATTGAGCGAATGAGTTCCATCCCCTCAATCACGGATGGCAGCATATTGCCCTGGTCTTCTGACTCCAAAAATTTATCTTTATGATAGATTACTTTTTTCACCTTGAATTTCCCTCGTTTTTCGGGTGGCACAATCATTCCGTTTTTCTCAAGGAAGCTCAAATTATCGCTGTAGATTTGTTTCATAATTTTTCTTTTGCTTGCAATAAGATGAGCTAATTCTTGGGTTGTAGTATCCTCGTTTGATTCGCGATTTTTAAGTTCTTCGAGCTTGTTAAGGTTATTTTTTCTTCGTTGTTCGACCTCTTCACCGAAGCTTACAATTTGTTCTTCTGTATAGTTATCTGTTTTTTTATGGGATGTCAAGTCCTCGTCATATTTCTCATTTTCACGATTTTGTTTTGAATCGTTTTGTATCGCTATTTTGTTGGGATAATTTTCATTTTGTCGTTCTTTGTTAGCATCTTGAGACTTTTGCCCCCAATCCTGTGGATAAATATTTGCCGAATCTTCATTTTCACGATTCCGTGTATCCTCATGATTCAATAATTCAAAAAAGGTAGCTCTCTTGTGTTTGCCATTAGATGCATCTAAATCAGGCTCTCGCCAAAGCATCATTTTTTGGAGAGTTTTTCCCTCATCGAGGATGACTTGGTGACTTGGCGTGCCGTATTCAAAGCCCCCCGCCATCCATTTTGGAGAGTTATGAAGATGAGCGACGAAGCGCAAAAGCTCGATATAATCAGGGTCGTGCAAGCGTTGGAGGTGATGAGCATCATCTCCTCTACCTCCAAGTTCTTCATAAAGACGAATGATGGATTCGCTCAAAGAACTATCGCCCGTTTGTGGGTGCCACCACGATTTTTTTTGAAGTTCAGGGTCGGCGATTACATTTAAGATTTCTCTCATTGATTCTTGTCGGGCAGCCTGAGCTTCACGGGCAGAGATAGACTGATGCTCAATACCTTTGAATTGCTCAAGAGGGATATATGAGTCTCTCATCGTACGAGCAGGATGACCATCTGCATCAAAGTAGGCACCATGCCAGGCATGAACAAGGTAGGGAGCGCGCGCCTCGCGATTGGGAGCCTCAGGCATTCCAGGCATGAGGCGAACGGTATGTCTGGCATCATTGGGATCTGCATACAAGACACAGGTCTCAAAGCGATTGAGGGCATCTCCCCAATTGTGAATGAAAGGCATATGCGTCCCCTTTGGTAGTGTAATGTGATGAGGTGATTCTTGATTAATGCTGGACTCAAGATCGACAATTGCCTTGAGTCCCGTCATGAGAGGCATGTCTCTCGTCCAATTATCGGGAATACCTCTCGGGATGCTTGCCGAAGTTAAGGTCAATAATTGATCGTGCCATTTGATGCCATGGTCTGTTGGCAAGGGGCGAGAGCGAAAGTCTCTTCTAATCAGATCGAGTGTTTTGATGGCACGAGTGGCGGAGCTTGTATCGCCCCATTCGATAGGGAGAGTATTTCGTCGTTGCCATTCCCAATCGTTCGTCGTTTTGGGGACAGAGTCGAGGTGAGCGGAGTCAAGGCTAGCATCCCAAGGTCGCCCTGATCTGGTCTCGTCGGGGAGATCAAAGGGGGGGTGCTCTTTCTCAGTTAAGACGAGATATTGTCCTTGATTTGCCTCATCTGGTGCCCATCGGCTCATTTCGGGATGAGTTGACAAACATTTGGCGAGATGATCGACCTCTGCCTGTGCAAGGGTTGATTCTTTGGCAATAGGAATTTTTTGATCGGGGAGATCATTGATGCGAGCCAAGTCATGAGTCAAATCATGAGCAATATGCGTTGGCAAAACCTCTAGTAAATTCCCTTGTATGAGACAATGCCCATACCTCTCCATCATGGGGAGACAGTCACCCTTCCCCAAGCCCTGTAATGCCCACATACGCTCGGCACGGATGACGAGATTCATCCCGGCAGAATCTCGCAACATATCGATGAATCCCGATGGGAGCTTGCTTTGCTCTAATTGCCGAGTCAGACTCTCTGATGAGTCGGCGAGACGACGCATCTCCTCTGTTAATGACCATTCTCCCCATTGGGCGAGATGGCGACGATTCGTTGAGGAGAGTTTTTCTGGAGGAGTTTTTAGAAGAGCCGAGACCTTTTTTTTGACTGTAGTGATTTGAGTTTTAGTTGGGAGGGGTCTCGCCACGGCATAGCGAGCCCACATACTAACGGAGGCAGGCACCGAGTGCTCATTGAGCCTGCCCATATAATATTCTTTTGATAATTGCGACAGTTCCTCTGATAAGTGGACATAATCGCCGTAGGGATCAGCGACCTTACCCTTGACGCGTCCGAGATTCTCAAGAGCTTGCCATGCCATCTCTGGGGTCAGTTGCCCCGTCCTCATCAGCCGATCCCAAACGATCTCAGCCTTGTCCTCAATCATTCCCAAGGGGCTTGCCTTGCGGTAGAGCTCCATGCGACTAACGAGGAGACCTTTTGCATTCTCGACATCCGTATTAGAAACATCTGCCCCCATCTCTGACGAGGGACCGACGTATTTCTCATAAACATCCATCCTGTCGCGTATGGCAGAATGCCCCATTAGTTGGGTCAAAGGGACGATGGCATCGTCGTCGGACAAGATGAGTTGTTCCCCTGGAGCACGGTGAGAACGCTGACCAAAGCCTTGAACGACGAGCTCTGAGGTCGCACGCAAAGCGAGATCATCCATCAAAGTCAAGGCACCCTCCCCAGACTTTAATCGCTCAATATTCCAATCTTGATTGAGTCGCTCATCCCAATGTTCAATAAGGGTTCGCTTGGATCGCCCGACGGGAGAATAAATGAGCGCCAAATGCGCAGCCATGTCCCTTACCACATTCTGAGCTTTGGTGTGCCATGCAGAGACATCTCCGTTGGGGTACTTGACACGCCACAAGGCTTGTCCGTCAGACGAAACCGCCGACTCAAGGAGATTAGGCTGAATCTTCCCCAAAACTCTCATGGCATCTCCCATAAACGAGTAATTCCTCTGTGGGACATTAGTTGGTAAATTAAAAGGCGATTCGCTAGTCTGAGGGACATCTAAATGTCGTCTCAAGAGCATCTCTAAACTCTTCAATGGGGGCACACCTTGCCCCGCCATCACGTCAAAATCTTGTAAATTAGGGATGAGTTGAGATAACGACCTCACATCAGACTGCATCCCCCAGGTCAATCGGCATAGAGCACGAAAGTCACGGGGCAAATGATTTCTCATATTATCAGATGAATCCAACGCGTATCTCTCCAACTCCTGCAAGCCATCAATGACAACTTGACGAGAGGGTGTCGTCCCCGATTGAACAATCTTTTGAGTGAGAGGAATTGCCCATCGTTTCTCCTCTGGTATGGAATCAAAGCAGATTTTGAGCCAACTTTTGCTTTTATTTAAAGCTAAATCGTCCAGTCCAACCCACCATTGCCACCAAGACGATGACATACCCTCGCGGACATCTTTCCAAGACTCTCCCTCAGACAAAGACATCACCCCGTTGTAGAGATGATTCCTCATCTTTTGAGAAGTATTCACAGTCAAATCATTCCACTCACTCTCTGTGAACCCTGCATCCTTCGCGACGCTATCATCATAGCGCAAAAGGAGCATTTTATAAGCTCGGCGGTTCACCTCTTCGATTTGCTCAGCGAGATATTGGCTCCTCAAGCGATTAATAGAAGGGTCAAAAACATCACCCTCACGCAATCTTGGGGGCAAAACAGCCTCTTCTCGACTGCGAATGCGTGCAATACTCTCTCGCTCTCCTCGACGCTGGGCGACATCCCACTGCTCAATTTGCTGATGAGAGCTATCCTCATGGGTATTTTGTTGGTTATTAGATAGATGAGGGAAGCCAGAGCGCAACAGCCAACGTTCTCGCATGACATCAGCAATCATTTGAGCATCTGGTGCGTCGCCCTTTTGGTGAGGTGCCAACGAGGTAAGCGATGATGTTTCCCATGGTTTTTCCGCACGGATAGGTCCCATCTCCAAAAAGTCCCGTGCCTCTTGCTCAGAACTAAACAGGGGTCGATTAGCATCCTCTAAAATATGAGCCCACTCCGATGCTTTTTTACCCAAAAAAAGAGTTCCCCACATTGGTTGATTCTGGAGAGCCTCACGCAATAAAGAGCTCCTCGCATCAATATCCGCCGCACTCATAATTTGATGAATGTTATCCTCGGGAACGCCAAATTTTTTAAGGACTCGCCCATCTCTCAAGAGCAACGAGGAGTCACGAAAATGGCGTAACGACACCTTCCCCGCCCCAAGAAGCAAAAAGGGGAATAGAGTTGCCGCCTCACGGACTTGTGCGGAGGGATCCATGTTGCGCGCTCTCCACTCTGCCCACGGCACGCCCGACTCTTTCCCCGTCGCCTTGGCAGCAATCTCTTGTGCTCCATACTGGATGAGCTCTTGTGCCTTATTCTCCGCAGTCATCATCCCAATATCTCCTGTGGCATGGAGACCTCCTGCCCCGATGGACTGAGTTAGAGCGCGTACTGTGGATGCGCCACGAGTCGCCTTGAATGTTTTCAATGCAGTGTCAATCACACGTTGCCCCAACTTACTCATCCCCAGAGATAAAGCAGCACCACCAATCCCCGAGGCGGTTGCTGCTGTCATTTGAGCTGCATAATCCCCATGAGGGTTCATCTGCCTAGCTTCTGCCATTTGACGACCAAGCTCTGAAGAGGCCATGAGTCCGATCCCAACGGGACCAGCAAATGTCAAGGCAGCAGGTCCAGCCGAGTACATTGAGTCAAGTAATAATTGCTCACCTAGACCATCATTGGCATGATGCAAGGGCGCAATGTCCTCTTGCGCATATTTTTTAAGATCCTCAAAAATTCTTGCTGACTCTTCCACATATTCAGCGTGGTTCTCTGCCCATTTTGGAGAAACCCCAGCAAAGCGTCTCCCCTCCTCACCAAGGGCTTTCACACCCAAGACATAAGCATTAAGCCCCAATTGAGCCGTATGATACCCGATATCTGCCACGCCACGCTCCACACTGCGCACCATCCCCTCAAGCAAAGACTGCCGCTCCCTTTTATTGGACAACACCATCCGATACACCTTGGCACGATCGGACTCATCTAAATCCTTCATCGCCGCAACTGCGGAGATCATCCCCATGGCAGATAAAACATCACTCCCTTGAAACATTCCCACGACCTGATTCGCTTGATTGAGCCAGAAATTCTTAATGGGACCATTCGTCACTCCCTCTGATTTCAGTAAAGATGCCACTCCAGTCTTTACCTTCCCAGCCACCTCAGCAAGCCTCATGCGATCATCTTGAGCCTCATCAGCTCCACGCTCCTCCATCTGCACGCCAACACTTTGCAAATGCTCGGGTAACACAAAATGCCACTTGGCACGAGTTTCTTGTGCGACCTCACCTCGTGATAAAACCTCATCATAGGCTTGAGAATAAATGTGATTGAGTTGTTCGCTCTCTTGCTGCTTGATGCGTCTGCGCTCAGAAAGTGCCAGAAACAATTCCGAGTCATCCTCCCCCGTTCCCAACTGCTGAGCTAAGCCCTTGCGCACCTCACCCCAGCCCGTCGCAATCTGCTCTTGAGTATAGGGAGTATGATCAACCGCCCATGACTGCACGACACGCCCAGCCAACATGGCATCATCATCCTCACTCAAAGGATTGGGGATGCCAGCTCTCTCTCTGACGGGTACAGGAATCGTCCTCGTATCGCCTGTTAACACGCGATCCCAATAATCTTCCTTATTGGCAGAATCCTCATCAGAAACTGGAGTAGGAGATACTACAGTGATATCTGGTGATTTTGACAAGGGAGAAGAGGGGATGAGAGACTCTTGAGGCATTGTTGCCGTTGATGGCGTTGGGGGTATCATTGCTATTGGGTCGCTCAACGTAGAAGAAACGGGAAGTGACGGAACTTGATCTATCGTTTGTATATCATTCATATTAAGATTTTTTTGTGGTTGATGGGTGGAGGTCTTTGTACGAAACCCATGTGGATAATTGCCTCTTCTTCTGCTCGTCGAGAATCCTGCCTGCTGCCTTACTTGCATCATCAGGATTCTTGTCCATGGCATCTAAAACTGCATCTTGGCACCGTCGCCACTCTCTCAAGGCACGCTCATCACCTAGAGCCCCCCAAACGCCGTTGTGATACAGAGCCGTCAATTCATGAGAAATATTTTTGCGGACATCATCTGGGACGAGCGAGGTCTTTTTTAAACGTGTTGCAAGCGCTCTCACCTCATTACGAGGCAAGCCTGAGCATACGAGATCAACCATCAGAGCAGGCTCATCGCGCACATCACGCTCATCCACACGCCGTCGCCAGTTACAGAGATCTGCCGGATTCGCCTTAGGGGCTCTCATCGTCCACACGGCTTGTCTCTCTCTGGCGACGGCGTCTTCATAATTCCGCACCTGCCCGGGCGTGAGTAGCCCCTCTTGCTGTGCATTACTCAAGGCAGAGCCCTCGACAATCCCCCCTCTTTCCGCAAGATCTAACATCCAGACCCCATACCTCTCCCTTAACTCTTTGCCTGCCTTTTCTGACCGAGCCAGCAACTCGGTCGCCTTATCTTCATCCGCCGAAATCTCATGTCGTCCATCTCGCAAAATACGAGTAGTCTCTAGTGGGCTCGCCGCTGCCTCATTTTGCATACGAAGCCAGTCAGCCCTCTCTTGGACGCGATTAACAAATTGAGGTACGTCTTTTTCTGAGAGGAAAACACCCCGTCCCTCATTCAAATGACGAGCCAGCCCATTCTGATCTCCACGCGTACTTACCTCAGCAATATTTTGCTCCCACGCCCCCCTTGCCTTTTTAATCTGGGCAAGTTGAGCCATACGTCTCACCTCACCGCCCCCCTTCTCTCTCAACGCCTCAACATACTTACCCGCCCCACTCCGATTAATCTCATCAAGTGAGGTGGGGAGATACTCTGGTAAGCGCGTCTCAATAGCATCCTTCCACGATGACTCCCAATTCTCATAATCATCACGCTTATTAAGCTCTGAGAACACATCAGAGCGAAATTGCTCAACCCCACGTGCCACATCAGCCTGAACCCCTGCCGCCTGCACCTGATGCAAATTCTCGATAAAATCACCCCCTGCGCCAACAACAGAGATGGCACCAGACATCAAATCTCGAACACCATCAGCATACCCATTGAGTGCCCCCATCGGCACCATGCCACCATGATAGGAAGAGGAGGGAACCATTCCGTAGTCTTGAATGCGTATAGACATATAATCGACCCGCATCCTGCGCAATCGCCCCACTGCGCGCATCACGCCTCATACGTTCTTTTACATCATCTCTCACACTTTTTAACTTCACGCTTGATTATCTGCTCTGTTCAGGGTGAACTATGCCTCATGCAGAATCCGGAATTCGTTCGGGCGGCTTTTTCCTCCATTGCCTCACGATATGTGGCAACAAACCATGTCTTGAGCCTTGGTATCGACCAAATTTGGAGACAACGCGTCGCTCAAATCGTCGCCGAATGGGCACCAGCTCGCCTCCTTGATCTAGCCACAGGGACTGGCGACCTAGCTCTCGCCATGAAACGAGTGCTCCCCGATACCGACATCACAGGATCAGACTTTTGCCAACCCATGCTCGACATTGCTGCTCAGCGTGGACTCGACCAACTCGTCTGCGCCGATGCCATGCACCTCCCCTTCCCCTCACACAGCTTTGATACCGTCACCGTTGCCTTTGGACTACGAAACATGGCAAACTGGTCTAAGGCACTCCTTGAGATGAAACGCATGCTACGACCAGGCGGTCACCTACTCATTCTCGACTTTTCTCTACCTGGTGGGCTCTTGCGCTCTCCCTACCGCTGGTATCTGCATCACATCCTCCCCTTCATCGCGGGGAAAATGACGGGGCACCGCGAGGCATACGACTACCTAGCCGAGAGCATCGAGACCTTCCCCAGTGGCAAAGACATGTGCTCAATGATCCAGAATGCAGGCTTTTGTGATGTCAAAGCAGAACCTCTTAACGGAGGCATCGCCTCCATCTACCGAGCAGAATCATGAGTGCAGGAGATGCCAGAGAGGGTGTCATACGAGCCAAAAGCACAAGGGGCAGACTCGGGGGTAAATTATCAGGGCTTAGCCTACCTAAACAAATTTGGGTCATCGCTTTTTGGCCTTTTCTTGAGCAACTCCTCAGCTTTTTTGTCACCTCATCGGACTTATTCTTAGCAACGCACATCGGAAGATCACCCGCCGACACGATGGAGATAGCCAATGGCATGGGCGCCAGCGTCTTCCTCGTCTGGCTTGGCTTTGTCATGCAGGGTGGCGTCAGCATGGGAGCTACAGCAATCGTCTCTCGCATGACAGGGGCACGCAAATATGCCTCTGCCAACCATGCGGCTTGTCAATCTGCTATCCTTGGCTTTATCGCCGGCATCTTCTCATGTGTCATCATGCTCATCATTTCGAGAATCATGGTTTACAACGTCCTCGACATGACCACTGCCGCAGAGGACTATGCCATGCAATACATGAATATTGCGGCATTCACCGCTCCATTTAGCGGCATTGTCTTTGCCCTCAATGCGTCACTCCGAGGGGCTGGTGACACCAAACTCCCCTTCCTCGTCATGATGTCTGTGGGCATCCTCAATGTCATCTTTTGCCTCATCTTCCTCTTTGCCCCTGCACCATTTGGGGGATGGCGCATGGAGGGCATCGCCATGGGTACCCTCTGTGGCTTCTTTGTCAGTATGATTTGGCTCCTCCTCGTCCTCTACAAGAGAAAAGCAAAAATCTATGATGGGCATCAGGGAGAAAAACTCCAACACATCGCCGAGACTCACGGCGACACCTATATCCCCCCCATCCATCTCGACCGCAAAGACCTGCAACCCGATTGGAACATGCAACGTCGCATCCTCAATATCGGACTCCCTCAAGCCATTGAAATCTTCGGAATTTGGGTCATCCAAGTCTTTTGCCTCTCCATTATCAGCAAACTCCCCATGCCTGGCGCGCTAGGCGTTCATAATATAGCCATTCGCATTGAATCGCTCAGCTTCTTACCTGGCTTTGCCATTGGCATGGCAGCATCCACCCTCGTTGGCCAATACCTCGGAGCTAGCAATGCGCTCATGGCGCGCATCACCATCATCAAATGCATCAAATATGCCGTCATTTTCATGGGAGTTTTAGGTGCCATCTTTTTTGTCATACCAGGGATATTCATCAGCTTATTTGCTCCAGGTAACCCTGCATTAGTAGATTTAGGCATCCCAGTCTTGCGCACTATGATTCTCGTAGAGCCCTTCTTTGCCGCCTGCATCGTCATGAAAATGTCACTTCGTGGCGCAGGAGACACGCGTCGCGTCATGCTCATATCGTACCTCGTCATGGGATTCTTCCGAGTTGTCTGCACATGGGCTTGGTTCACCTTTGCCCCCGACACAATGACCCTCTGGGGCATCTGGTTACTCTTCGCCTTTGAGTCTGCCCTCCAATCCTTCATCTTTTACAAAATAGTAAAAGGCACCAGCTGGACAAAAAAAATCATCTGATACCGCGTTTACAAAAAACGTAATATCAGATGATATCATTTATTTCTCAGCCCATTCAATGAATACAGGACTCTGCAACCTTGGCAACATAACGAGATTCTATCAACTTACTGAGATACTCATCAATTTGTAACTGATAGTTATCTAAAACAATCATATTGGGAGGAATACTCCCCCATAAATCATTTTTATTTGTTGATTGTTTAATAAGAATAGTAAAAATACAATTCTTCTTTGCTGCTGAATTACTCAATAAATGCACGCTTTCCATAAAAGTCTCATCCTTTTTTTGAATTTTAATTGCCACAGGCTTTCCGTGATAATATTTTTTCAAAAATGCATCAATTCCTTTATTGCGTTGAACGATATCACAATCTATTTGATTTAATATTGACAACTCTTCTTCGCTTTTCGTTAAATAAGAATCTTTACCTTTTTTTAATAAATTAGATTCTGTCTTAATCATATTGACGAGCCTTCTCTCAGTGAGTTTAATCGCTTCATGACTGAGATCGATTCCGACATATTCTCGTCCAAGTAATTTTGAAGCAACTAACGTTGTACCACTTCCACAAAAAGGATCTAATACAGTATCGCCCGCATCTGTGCTTATTTTAATAATTTTTTCAAGAAGAGCGATAGGCTTTTGAGTCGGATATCCAGTCCGCTCCTTCGCCTTCGGATTTAGAAAAGGTATATCCCAAACATCAGATGTTGGCACGCCTCGTTTTTCTTTTGCATAAATAACATGACCCAATTCATCTGTTTTATACGTTGCTTTCCCATTCTCATTTCTTTTTCTTTCCTGTAAGATTTGATCTAAATTGGTCGTTGGCGAATAATCCGTATAAATCGTATTAAATTTATAGTTATCTGTTTTTGAATAATAAAAAATTGTTTGATGTCCTGAAAGGAGTCCCTTTTTAGAATTAGACCATCTTTTATACATCCATATAATTTCACTTCTAAATTGCTCTTCTCCAAACACCTCATCGAGTAAGATACGTAAATAATGAGAAGCCGAGGTATCACAGTGGAGAAAAAGAGAACCAGATAATTTTAACACCCTTTTCATCTCTTCTAATCTCACTTTAATAAATTGGAGATAATTCTCACGAGAAGTCCAAATATCAGAGAACTCATATTCTTTCCCTTCTGTGTTTTTTAATACCTGCTTTTTTTGTGTAAAAAAAGGAGGATCAAGATAAACCATATCGATTGTTCCTTCCTGAATCTCACGTAAAGCGATAAGGCAATCATTTTGAATCAACATATCAATTCCTTAATTTGTCAATTTTTCCAAGGATTTCAAGCAAATCTATTCCTGTACAATCTTTAAGATATTGCCAAGCTGCATCTCCATAGTAATACTGTCCACCGACACCTTGATAAATTGTCTCAAGGGTTTGTTGAACCCTTATAGATTGTGTTCGCTGTGGATAATAAAACATTATTCGTATAGGTTTATATCCTTCATTTTTAATAACTTTTATACGAGTATGTTCTTTAGTAATATGGTCTCCATCAGTTGTCGAGTCACGCCATTTAATTTCATGAGCTAAATCATCAACTAAACAATCTATCTCAAACATTTTCGGACGAGCCCCCAAAGTATTTGCAATTCTTATTTTTTTTGCATGAGGATATTTGT
>JAVXPO010000061.1:0-12000 GCA_036644695.1 Akkermansia sp.
GCAACACTCCGCTTTGCTTCGTTAACGCAACACGTTCTCCCCCAGACCCCAGCCCTCCGCATCAGGTTCTCGGTTGAACCGTTTTCATCGCTATCTTATTTCTCCAACAAACTCACCTCCTCCTTTAGCTTTTACCAGAAATAATCTCGACTTGAGGGGATGAGATTGCCTATATTGTACGAACTATTACTCCTCATGCTTAAAGCCGACCATATTACTTATGAAATTGATGCAAATGGAGAATCACTAAAGCTTCTTCGAGATATTAATTTTGAAATTCCTCATGGTCATTTCATGGCGATTGTGGGGACATCGGGTTGTGGCAAGACAACGTTATTAAAAGCGATTGCTGGTATAATCGAAGAGACGGAGGGTGACTTTTTTTGGGATGGTCAAAATTTAGCGGAGCAAGATTTTGATCCGTCAGAAATTGGATATATCCCTCAGTTCAGCATTGCTTATGAGCAGCTAAGTGTTGATGAAAATATTGAGAGCGCTGCTCGCATCCGCTCTAAATTTGCCGATTTATCCGCTGTGGATGAACGTATTGATTTCGTGCTTGATGAGACGGGCATGGATGATATTGCCGAGAGGAAAGTTAAAATCCTCTCGGGAGGTCAAAAACGACGTTTATCCCTCGCCATGGAGCTAGTGAGCAATCCCACTCTTTTACTCTGTGATGAGGTAACCTCTGGGCTTGATCCCCAGTCAGAGAAAGAGATTGTCAAGCTCCTCCACAATCTCTCGCGTAAAGATGGGCGCATTGTCATCTCGGTAACTCATAGCTTAGCCCATTTGGATAAATACGATTCTATCCTCGTTTTACATCAGGGATGCATTGCCTTCCATGGCAATCCGCGCGCTCTAGCTCATTATTTTGATGTAGAGTCCCTCGAAGATATTTATCAGAAATTAGCAGAACGCTCGGGTGAAAAATGGGCTCACTCATGGGAAAAGCATAAAAATTTATACTATGACAAAATGCTCTGTGAGCGCAAAGCTCTGATTAAAAAAGGTCTGCTCACTCTCCCAGAGAATCTCTCAAAAGTACCCTCCGAAGGTCAATCTGCAAATCCAAGTACAGAATCATCCTCAAGCCCTGAGGGAGTCACCTCTACGCAATTAGTTGATCGCGAGATAAAAGAATCTCAAGTCCCCAATCCCTTTAGTCAATTCCTGACGATTTTAGGAAGACGGTGGAAGATTTTTTTCCGAGATCGGACTCAACTCACCTTGCAGATTCTGATGATTTTGCTTTTTCCGATCATGGTGGCACTTTTCTCCTCAAAGGGGCAAGAGCCCATCAATAAATTGAGTGCAACGCGCGATCAAAACATCATCACTGAGATCCAACAACAACAAACAGTCCAGCAAAATCACGTCAAGGTAGGCTCTGCCGTATCGGGCATTATCATGTTTGAGGTCGTTCTCTTAGGGCTCATGGGCTCAAATAACGCAGCAAGAGAGATTGCAGGGGAACGGCTTTTATTGGAAAAGGAGAAATACGGAGGCCTGCATACCTCCTCTTATCTGTTGAGCAAATTGGTTTTCCTCTCCACTCTCGTGTTGATTCAATCCTTTTGGATGTATGCTTTTGTTGACTTTTTTTGGCCCTTCCGAGGCGATGGATTCACGCATTTAAGCTTCCTTATCCTCGCCAACGCCGCGATGACCTCTGTCTGTCTCGCAATCTCGGCATTATCACGCTCTGCCGATCAAGCCTCTCTGTTGAGTATCTATCTTGTAGGGTTCCAGCTCCCACTATCGGGGGCTGTACTTGCGTTACCAGAGCAGATTGAAATGTGCGTTCGTCCCTTCATTTCTGCCTACTGGTCATGGTCTGGAAGTATTTCAGGACTGGACAACTATGTCTATAACGCGGTAAAAATCGTCATCGATACATCCCTATCCTCTGCTAATATGTGTTATGCCATCTTGGGTATCCATATCATTGTGGGTATTGTTGGCACCTATATCGGAATCAAACGACCTCAATGGGATTAAACTTATCTATACAAAGCTATGGCTCGTCGCGCATCTAAATCATCCAACTCACCTATGACAATTGCTTTTGTTGCAGGTATCATCGCCCTCATTGTCATTGTCGTCTTCCTCATTGGGGGGCGTAGCAATCAATCCAGAGAGAAAATTATCACTCTACCGATTGAGGACTATATGACTCGCGCCTCACAATTGCGGGATAACACCTATACTATCGATGGGAAAGTAGAAGAACGTTTCCCACGGGGAGACGCGGAACTGATCTCCGTCATCATTAAATCAGGGAAAGAGGGGAAAGAAGAACGCCTCCCTGTCGTCGTCCCCTCTACAGCAAAAACCGCCAATATTGAGCGAGAGCAGGACTATACCTTCCGCATCAAGGTATCAACACTCCATGACAACAAGGGAATCCTCGTTGCAGAATCTGTCTCACCCATCCACTAATTGCATCAGCCATGAAATACCTTATCCTCCTTTCCTCCCTGCTGACTGTTAGCCCCCTTTTAGGACAAGTCTACACCCCACCCAGCCAACAAGCACCCCCTGCTCAAAGCGCAGACTCAAGCCCCAATGCCTACACCCAAACCCCTAAGGCAGAGACAAAGTCTCTCTACGGCAATGAGCTACCCTTCGTCAATCCACACGATGAAACAGTCACCATCAATGGCAAATCTTTTGCACTCGGCGACAATCGCGTCATGGCGGCACGCTTTGAAAAATATCTCAATGAGCCAGAGGATTCATCAGAAGAGGCACTCGAATACCGCAAGACCATTGATGAGCTCTTGCAACTCATCTCTCCCAAGCAAATCCCTCATAACGTCATTAGTAAAGCCGTCGCTCTCTTAGCGAGGGCTTCATCATACCCAGGGGATGCTAAATTGTGCGATACCCTCATTCAGGTCGTCTATACATCAAGACTCTCACAAAAAGGGCAGGCAGGTCGACAAGAGGCCATATCTTCACTTGAACAAGAGAATAAACGACTTGTCAACTCCATGAGCTTCATGATTAGCACGAGCAGTCACATCTCAACGGTCTCTCCAGGGACAAAAGATGCGTCTCAAAAAAAGGTACAAGCCGTTAAATCAGATCCCAAATACTTAGCCTCTGCCGCCAGACTCGCAGAAATCGTCGCTCTCAAGAAAAAATATGAAGGCGAGGCAGCACTCTCGCTCGTTGAGGCAAAAATTGTTTATCAAGCGGCACTCGTCCACTTGTTCATGCAAAAGCGATTCCAACACGTCGTCATTGGCGCACGTCTCTACAATCACATCTTCAAAGATGGAGATACCAAAATGAAATTAGAGAAAGGCTCTGACGCAGATAAATTATTTGGTTCCACAATGGGAGTCCCCCCTACAGTCGCCTCACTCGATTCACTTGCCAATGAGGCCATTCGTGACTCAGAACGCCACATCCAGGCAATCCGAGTCATGTTGAATAATAAAAATCTGCTCACAGGCGCAAAAAGACTCTCTGAAGCCTATCTCCTCGGAGAATTCCTGCCAGCAGTCACAACATTCCCCCTCACAGAGAAACAAAAAGTAAATACATTTTTGAGAGATAGCTACAAGCTCATTAGTAGCATTGACGCCAAAGACTATAATGGTGCCTCTGATTTAATCAAAAAATTGCACAATGCCTCTGATGACTTTGACTCGGTCAAGGCAGATTCAGCAATTGCTGCCTATACACGCGCTAGCAACATGCACCTCTTTAATGCCAAACAAGCATTCATGACTGGGGATAAAACTCGCGCTGAAAGTGAAATCAAACAAGCTATCGAAATCTGGCCCAGAAATCCAAAACTTGACGAACTGGATAAAACCATGCTCGCCACCAATGATATCATCATCGCCAAACAAGATTTTGAACGGCATCTCGCAGAAAAAAACTACCGCCAGATTTTCGCCGAACAATACCGCTTCGCACCCGTAATCCAAGGAGACCCTAAACTCGAAGATGCCTTTAAGCAAATCATTGGCAACATCATGCACATCGAAACTGCCATTGCCAAATCGGTCGAATTCTCCAAAATGGGACAAGACTTTGCCGCTTGGGAAGAGCTTAAAGAATTGCGCGAAAACCCCACCTTTGCACAAGACCCTGAGTTAGGTAAGCAAATTGAAGAACTCATGCCACGAGTCAGCGAACTAACCCTCGCTCTGGATAAAGGTCGTAAATCAGAAGAAATGAAAGAACCTGGCTCAGCTCTCGCTTGGTATTTGAAAGCCAGACACATCTACCCTAACTCAAAATTCGCCACTAACGGCATCAACCGCATCCTCAACAGCGTCCTCCCTGCAAGTTCAAGCAAAGAATAATACCACTTTCATCTCTTATGTGCTATAAAAAAATCCGTTATTTTTCTTATGCCGGTCTGGAGGAGAACGTGTTGCGTTAACGGAGCAACGCGGAGTGTTGCATCAGGTTCCCACCTGACCCCAAGAGGCGGGCTCATTGCAGGGTAATTTGAGAAAAAAAGGGGCGGTGAGTTTGTTTGCGAAATAAGACGGCAATGAAGACGGCGCAGATTCCCACTTCACTTTTTGTTGGTATAAATTTAGATCGAAAAATAGTTCTGATCTGAAATAAGTATTTTTTGAAGAATACCGTGAAATTATCGGATTGATAATCCATTATTTAGGTGTAGACATTTATTCATTACCGCTCTTAATAAAAAACGCAGTAATAGATAGTTGTCTTTTAGTAATTTGTGCAGAGGGAAATAAAATAGGGTCGTTGCTGTCGTTAGCGCCTTCTTTATGGGTAGGTAAAATTTCTTATTCTCTATATTTATGGCATTGGCCAGTCATTTGCAATATTCGTTATATGGCAGGGATGGCGTTTTGTGATGAAATATCATTTTCTTTAATTGAATACGCCGAGATAGTTTTATTTTCCTTCACATTAGCTTATCTTTCATGGAAATATGTAGAGATGCCTCTCCGAAAATTAAAATGGGTGTCTTGTAAAAAAGTATTTATTGTGGTTTGTGGTTTGATTGTATTGTTAATGAGTGCTTTTATAATGATTGCGTGGTGTCCTTATGTAATTCCTATGAATGCAATGAGAAAATTTGGAAATGAACAAGTAAATTCATTTTTTAAAGAACAGATAAACTATACATTATCACAATTAACATCAGATAAAAATGTTGGCAAAAGATATAAAAAAGGAGATAGTTGTCCTCCTTTTCTCATTATTGAGGATAGTCATGCCACCGCCATGACTACAGGAATTCCAATATTATCAAAAGGAATTCAATATGATTTATTTGCTCTTTGTAAACATGCCCATTCCTTATATAATAAGGATGATGATGTGCTAAAAATATTCAAATAAAATATATAGTGATTATTCAAAGATGGGATGAGAGAAGTTTAAATGAACCAGCTGGAAGAACAGGACTTAAAGAGCTAAAACTATTTTGTGAAATATATAAAAAGAAAGGATACACTATTTTTATAGTAACTCAACCTCCTTCATGGGTATTTAAAACCAAGCTAGAGGGTATTTCTCCAAATGAAATTGACGGGATAGTAAAAGTATTTAATGTTACTAAATTATTGTCTTTATTAGATATGTCCCAAGAAGAATGGGAGAACATAAATAAAGAGAAAAAATTATTTTTTAATGAACTAAAAGAGCAGGGACTTGCAAAAATAATTGATATTTCTCCTTTTTTTATGAGAAATGGAAAATGTATTTTTAATGATGAATATAATGATCAAAAAATGAAAATTTCAAAAGAAATACATTCTTATTATCGTGATGACGATCATATTGGTTCGTATGGCGCTAAACGACCATTGGAGTTTATCTTAAAGACGGTTTATGAAGAAGCAGGAAAAAAGAAACAATCTTAGTTTCTTTGTAAGATGCCATCTGTGATTATTTTTTTTGAGCTATGGGGTACGAAGCTTGCTTTTTTATGAGACGTATTGTGAGAAAAAATGGAAATGTTCTTGAATATTCATGGCGTTTCCTTAGGATGAGAGCGTATTCAACCGTTTGTGTTTTATGAATAAATTGTGCAGTTTCACCAAATCAGTCGTTGTAGCGGGAGCCGTTATTGTCGTTACGGCAGGGGTATCTCCCTTTTTGCTACCTGGATCATCTGATCTGAAGGATTTAAGCGAAGATCAAATCAATCAGCTTGTTGAAAAAACATTCCAAACAAAATGCGCGGATTGCCATAAGCCAGGGCAAACTATTCCAGGGTTGATGAATTCTTTATCTGGCGGACTGATTCAGCGCGATATTGATAATGCCATCCGCATGTTCAATATGAATACCCCTTATTCATTGGCGACTTTGTCCAAGATTGAGCATTCTCTTGAGGCAGGGACGATGCCCCCACCTGCTTATACGGCTGTTCACTGGGGTACAACGATGAGTGGTCTTGAAAAAGCTGCCATGCTTCAATGGGTGAAGAACGAACGCGCTAAATCAACTATCGCTCAATTGGTAGATGCAGCATTTGCTACTCAGTCCATTCAGCCTGTGCCAGACCAACTTGCTGTCAATCAAAAAAAAGCGACGGTTGGTGAGCTTCTTTTCAATGACAAGCGTCTTTCTAACGATAATACGGTTGCCTGCTCGACGTGTCACTTGTTGACGAAGGGGGGAACGGACAATTTGCCTGTTTCTGTTGGAGTTCGTGGGCAAAAAGGTGGCATCAATGCGCCGACTGTTTTTAATGCCGTTTTCCATACCATTCAGTTTTGGGATGGTCGTGCTAAGAACTTGCAGGAACAAGCGGGTGGCCCCCCCCTTAATCCTGTCGAAATGGGCTATACTCATCCTTCCGATTGGTCAAAGATTATCGATAAGCTGAAGGCTGATCCTGAATTGACGGCAAAGTTTATGAAGGCATATCCCCAAGGATATTCTGCTGAGACGATTACTAATGCCATTGCGGAGTATGAAAAGACTCTCATTACTCCCAATAGTCCCTTTGATAAATTCCTCAAAGGCGACTCGAATGCGATTAGTGCAGAGGCGAAAGAAGGCTATGCCTTATTCATGAAGTATGGTTGCCAAATGTGCCATACGGGTGTTGCTTTGGGCGGTCAATCCTTTGAGTTCGCTGACTTGAAAGGTGATTTCTTTGAAGGTCGTTCGATGACTAATGATGACAAGGGTCGCATGAACTTCACCAAGAATAAGGGTGATATTCATAAGTTCCGCGTGCCAACCTTGCGTAATGTCGCGTTGACTTGGCCCTATATGCACGACGCCTCTGCGAAGAACTTGCACGAGGCGGTTGTCAAAATGTTCCGCTATCAAATTGGTGATAAAGCTCCTAATAAAACAGATGTAAATAAGATTGTTTCCTTCTTGCGTACTTTGACTGGTGAGCTCAATGGTAAACCTCTCCAAGGTCAGCCCGTAGCCGATGCTAAGTAAGTTTGAAAATTAAAAGTTATTATTATGTCTTCCCACCAACAAAAAACGGCACTTATTGTATTGTATAATCATAATTATGAAAAAAATTTAGATAAAATTAGGAAGTTATATTCTTCTCGGTTTTCACAAATACTTCAATTGATGCCTTTTTATTATGGCAATGATTCCGATGTTGTTTCTGTATTCGGCAATTCTTTCCAATTCCATTCCTATATTGCACAAGCACAAGAGGCTATTATGTCGTTAGATGCAGATCGTATTTTAATTATAGGGGATGATCTTATTCTCAATCCTAATTTAGAGGAAAATAATTTTTCATCTAAATTGAATCTTGGTAAGGACGATGCTTATTTAGATGGATTTGTTGATGTTTCTAAACCAATTTGTTATAGAGGGACGCTAGAAGCGCATAGCTTTTCTACGAGCCCCGCAGGATTAGATGTTGCTAGTGCGAATAGAATACTTCCTTCTTATGATGAAGCTTTTCAAATTCTTAAATCCAATAATATGATGGAAACGACTCAGTTATCAAAAGCTAAACCGTTTTATCAAGAGTGGGACAAACCAATATTTGGTAATTTCTATCGGAATTATAAAATTTTCAAGGGAAGAGTTTGGCATTTTCGCAATCAATTGAAGTATCGCTTTTTTCCTAAAAAAGCTAGTTATCCAGTTGTTTTTGGATATTCTGATATTGTGTCCATTCCGAAGACTAGATTTTTAGAATTTTGTAATTATCTAAAGGTATTTGCTTCATGGAACATGTTTGTTGAATTAGCTATTCCAACGACATTGGCTTTGATGCCTAACTTAAATGTAGTAACTTTAAATCAAATACAATTTAAGTCGGGGAATGTTTGGTATCCTTGTGAAGGAACCCATTTTTCAAAAATAGATAATCTAATCAAAAATTTAGGAAAAGAATGTAATTATAACCTTGACATTTTATCTGATTTTTTCCCTAATGAATACCTATATTTACATCCTGTAAAACTTTCACAATGGAACTAACAATGAATACTTCAATTTTTTGTGTCGTTACAAGCATACAAGCTCCGACATCAGCAATCATCCAATTAAATGATAAATTAATAGAAAATAAAATTTCTTTTATTTTAGTTGGAGACCGTAAGGGACCCATGGAATACCCTCAATGGGCAGATTTTTTATCAATTGATCATCAATATAATTTACCCTTTGCTCTTTCAAAACTTCTTCCCGAAAAGCATTATGCTCGGAAAAATTTAGGTTATTTGCGAGCTTTATCTCAAGGTGCTCAAGTTATTTATGAAACGGATGATGATAATGCCCCAGAAAAATCATGGCAGTTATATTGTTCAGATCACGTAAAAGCGGAGCTTGTTGGAAAGTCTCAATGGGCTAATATCTATCAATCTTTTACTGACGAAAATGTTTGGCCTAGAGGTCTTTCATTGCAATTTATCAATGAGCCATATTCTTTATTAGGAAATGGAGATTATTATTCTCCCATTAGACAAGGACTGGCTAATGGGTCTCCTGACGTAGATGCAATATGGAGATTATCTATGGATAAGGAGATTATTTTCAAAGAGAGAGATGCTGTTGTCTTAGATAAGAATACATGGTGTCCTTTTAATAGTCAAAATACTTGGTGGTCAAAAGAAGTATTTCCTCTTATGTATTTGCCTTCATTTGTGAGTTTTAGAATGACTGATATTTGGCGTTCTTTTATCGCTCAAAGATGTGTATGGGCAATAGGAGGAAAAATTTCATTCCATATAGCTGATGTTTATCAAGAGCGAAATGCTCATTATCTAATGAAGGATTTCGAAGATGAAATCCCGGGATATATGAACAATGATAGAATTGCTCAAGTTCTTCAAGAGACAGATTTGTTAGAGGGGAGAGAAAATGTATCTCAAAATTTGCTAACTTGTTACAAAAAGCTTGTTGAAATTGGCATTGTCCCAGATAAAGAAATTCCTCTTGTTGAGGCATGGATACGTGATTGTTCACAGTGGATGTGATATTCTATTTTTTCTAATATAAACAACGTGCAACAAGAACAAATCTACAATGCTGCCGTTGAGTTATTGACTGAGATAACGCTGACGCCTCGTCCTGCCAATGAGGTCATCAATGCTTATACGCGTTCGCGCCGTTATATTGGCTCAAAAGACCGTCGTTCCTTGACGGATCTCGTCTGGGGTGTGTTGAGGCATCGCGCTCGATTAGCCTATCTCTATCCAGACGGGACGTGGTCGGATAAGATTGCTTGTTATACTGATGGCTTGCCTGATGTGTCGGGGGCTCCTCAGCATGTTCAATGGGAAGTCCCCGAATGGGTAATCCCTCATATTGAAGATGCCGAGACAGAGTTGCCTGCTCTTTTACCTGTAGCCCCTATTATTTTGAGAGTGAATGGCTCTCGTGAGAGCGTTCAACAACAATTAGCGGATGAGGGGTTTGAAACAGAGTGTACTCTCATGTCTCCATTCGGTTTGATTTTGAAAAAACGAGGCAACCTCAATCAATCTCAATGTTATAAAAATGGATTAGTTGAGGTGCAAGATGAGGCATCACAATGCGTGGCTCTTGATACTGGGATTAACCCTGGGGAGACGATTCTCGATTATTGTGCAGGTGCTGGAGGGAAATCGCTCATTTTTGCCCAAATGATGAATAACTCGGGAATGGTTCTTGCTCACGATATTTCTTCTCGTAGTCTTATTGAGTTAGAGCGACGGGCAGAACGAGCTGGGGCGACGCACATTCACACGACCATGAATGTGACTCAATGCTTGCAGAATCATCCTGAAATCGCCTTTGATCATGTTGTTATTGATGCCCCTTGTTCAGGGACGGGTACATGGAGACGGTGCCCTGATATGCGTTGGAAGTTAACGCCTGAGCAGTTAAAAGAGCTTGTGGATAAGCAAGCTCGCATTTTGGATCAGTGTGTAGTGTTTGTCCGATCAGGAGCCTTTCTCTCTTATATGACCTGTTCGTTGACTCGGGATGAAAATAGCGAGCAAATCAAGCATTTCCTTCAGACTCATCAGGATTTTCATCTTGTAAAACAAAAGCAATATTCGCCATTTCGTACGCAGACGGATGGCTTATTTGTTGCGGTAATGCAACGAGCATAGATACTTAAAAGATTGAGAAAACCAAGGTCTAGGCCGACACTGTTTTTGTCTTGGGTTTTATAGGTTTTCGCAACATGCTCTTACGCGTCTTCCTGCCCTTCGGTACGGAAGACACGGCAATGACCCGTCCGTCTTCCAATTGTGCCTTGAAAGGTAATCCTGTCACCTCCACATATTTGAGTACAGAGGGCATACTCATCTTGTCATTGGTCGCGCTCTCAATCGCGGAAATGCGTGGCTGGGAACAATTAAGTGCTGCCGCCATCATATTCTGCGAAATTCCCGCCTTGACGCGCATATGGGCAAGAGCTGACGAAACAGTGGAAGCGATGGCGATCCGTTTGGCTTCCTCCATGATCTCGGGCGATACACAGTCTTTCAGTGCATCTTCGACCGTTGCATAACGCTTGTTCTTTGACAGATCAATCGGAACGTATTTTTTATTTTCCATGGTTTCGGTAGAGGTTGAATTAAAATTGTGAGACATAATCCTTACAGTATTTATTATCCTTGGGCTGGCTTTGGTGGGTGTAAAGTTCTTTCTGTAAATTCAGTAAAGAGTCAAAGAGTCGGCTCTGCGTTAGATTCGCTGGTAAAAGCAATATTCGCCATTTCGTACGCAGACGGATGGCTTATTTGTTGCGGTAATGCAACGAGCATAGATACTTAAAAGATTGAGAAAGGGTCTTCATGAGACGCAACAGGCGTCATGGACTCCCTTAACCAAGGCGTCAAAGAGTTGTCGTAGCTCTTCTGCCGTAATACAGAGGGGGGGCATGACGACAATCGTGTCGAGGATGGGGCGAGTTAAGAGCCCATGGGCTCTCATGGCGAGGCAGGCTTTGCTCCCCATGGCTTGCTCTTTGGGGTAGGGAGAGCCGTTTTGTTGCACGATGTCTACGCCCATGACCATTCCCGCTTGACGAAAGCCGGTCAAGTAGGGCGATGTTTCGCAAGCTTGTTGAGCTAGCTGATGCATCAGATCAATTTTAGCGGGCAATGATTCGAGCACTTTTTCTTGTTCAAAAACATCGAGACTTGCCATAGCGGCAGCGCAACCTACTTGATGAGCGGTGAAGCTGTGACCGTAGAAAAAAGCGTTGGTCTCTTCTCCGCAAAAACCATCGTAGATGAATTCTTTGGTGAAAGTAGCGGCGAGGGGCGTATATCCTGAGGTGAGCCCTTTGGCGGTGCAAAGGAAGTCGGGGATAACCCCTTCCTTAAGGCAGGCGAACATGTACCCCGTTCTCCCATATCCAGTCATGACCTCGTCGAGAATGAGGTGAATCCCTTGTTGCTCTGTCCACTCACGTAATTCGCGGAGCATACCTTCGGGCCAGACATTGATGCGGTTGACCCCTTGGACGACGGGTTCGATGACAAGAGCCGCTGTTTCGTTTAATAACTCTTGAGGGAGAGCCTTTAATTCATCCAGATTGCGAATGTGGGTGAC
>JAVXPO010000062.1:0-11624 GCA_036644695.1 Akkermansia sp.
CGGTCGTGGTATAGGTGATTCCCGTGCTGGTGTACGCCCGTGCCATGCTTGTTGTAATTCCGGCTTGGTTCGTTTGGCTGACATTCATGCTGTCCGCCGAACTGCTCGGAGGCCCTACCGAATGGTTGCCTTCTTCGTGAATTTCCTCAAACGGAAGAGGAGAGGGTTCGGGTTCGGGTTCAACGGACGAACGGATCAAGCATTTCTTATCACGGGAAGGCAGTGTAATCCATTTGGTATAGGCAGGTATTGTATTTTTGATGAGTTTCAAACAGGTAATAATTGAATGAAGTTTTTCAAAAAGAACGAATGTCAAGAAAGGTTCTCAATGAACATTTTCTACATAGCACTCACCCCCGCCAAAAGTCAATAGAACAATCGTATTATTTTTGACATTATCTTAATTTTTGTGAAATCATATTACAGCAAGTATCCCTTTCGACATCATCAAATATCCTAATATACTTATAATAAATGTTGTATAATGAGCTGAGATTTTCTCATGATGATTATTTAGGACAGGTGTGGAGAAAAATATTTGTTATTGTACAACTATTATGAGGGACGATTTTTTTGTTACTCTAAATTGAGCCAAAGTTGTTCCCAGTCTTTAGCTATATTTTCATCTTTTGGGTTAGAGACAGAGAGACCGAGGAGACGGAAGGGACGATCATTGGTTTCTATCTCTGCGAGGAGAGATTGTGCGAGAGGGAAGATGCTCTCTAGTTCCGTGAGGGTGTCGGGGACCGTGATGCTCTTTGTTCGTTGTGTGAAGTCGGGGAATTTGAGTTTGAGTGTGAGCGTATTACCCTGAAATCCCGAGCGAGAAATGCGACCAATGAGCTCATCAATGACCTGAATGAGTTCGTGGTTCATTGCTGTCTCGCGCTCAATGTCGATATCAAAGGTGCGTTCACAGCCGACTGATTTACGAATCCAAGTTGATTCGACGGGGCGTTCGTCAATACCGCGTGCAAAATCGTAATAGAGGAGTCCCATTTTGCCAAATTGACGAACGAGGAATGCTTTGTCACGAGCGCGTAGGTCGGCACCTGTTTTGATGGAGAAGGCGTGCATGCGTGTGGCGGTAGCTTTGCCAATCCCCCAGAATGTTTCAATGGGTAATCGGGCGATGAAGTTATCCGCCTGTGATGGATGGATGGTGCACATTCCGTTTGGCTTGCGGTAATCAGATGCAATCTTGGCGAGGAATTTATTGTAAGAGATACCAGCAGAGGCGGTGAGATGGAGCTCTCTCTGGATGTCTGCTCTGATGAGACGTGCAATATCAACGGCGAGTGGAATATTGAGTTTATTATCTGTAACGTCGAGAAATGCCTCATCAAACGAGAGGGGCTCGATGATGTCAGTGTAGCGATGAAAGATTTCACGAATGGAGGTAGAGACGCTTTTGTAGACTTCCATTCGTCCTGGGACAAAGATGAGTTTGGGGCAGAGTTGTAGCGCTTTGAGGGATGGCATTGCTGAATGAATTCCAAATTTGCGCGCTTCATAACTAGCTGTAGAGACGACACCGCGAGCTTCTCCCCGACCGACGGCAAGAGGTTTGCCACGGTATTCGGGGTGATCTCGTTGCTCAATGGATGCATAAAAGGCATCCATGTCGATATGGATTATTTTTCGTTGAGACACGGCACAGAGGGAGGGAGAAAGAGGGGGGATTAGGCTTATTGGTGAGTAGCCGATGATTTCTCTTCTTGGGGACGATTTTGTAAGAAGTAGTTGCGAATGCCCTCGGCGACGCTTTGGGCATATTCTCGATAAATTGATCGATAGCGTTTACCATCAAAAACTTGTGTGCCATCATAATCGCCAGATACCATGCGGCGAGCTGTGACGGGGTTGTTCATGGCAAAGGGCTCTGTATAGATGACGGGACCAGAGTAGAGGCAATTTGCTAGGAGATTCCTAGCCCAGACGTAGGGTTGCCCTTTGACTTCACGGACGGTTTCGCAGGGGGTGTAAATGAGTGGGGGGAGTTGGAGGGTTTGAGCCATGCTTTTGGCGACAGTGGTTGCGAGAGCTACCTCTTCTGGATAGACTTTGCCCATGAGCTTGGCTACGAGTCCCCAGCGTAATTCATCATCCTCTAGTTCATTTTTTGCAAAGGCTCCATTGACGATGAGGTGGAGCTTATCGACGGGATTGATCGTGTTGCCCGCATCAAAATGGAGGCAGACGGTTAAATCTGGGTTGAATTGTCTGAGGGCGGCAGCGCGAGCATTGATTTCAACTCTTCTGACGAAGATGAGTTTTGCCTCGCGTTCGAGCTCAGGGGTGACAGGGACTTTTCGTAATTTGGCAAGTCCTTGGGCAATGTCATTGGGGGTGAGTTTACTCACGGGTGCAGATTGATTGCGTACGATCAAGACCTCGGCACCGAGCTTTTTTAATTGTTGGGCAAGGAGAGTTGCAACGATTTGAGTGCTGAGTCCTTCGCGGATGCGGTACTTGCCTGCGATGAGGTTTTCTCGTTGCTCCATGCGAGCCCAAGAGCCGCCAATATGCCCAGGGTCGATGCCAATGCGAACGCCAGCAAGAGGCTTTTTGGGGTCATTGTAGGGCGGGATGTCTTTTGCTCTGCGCCAGAGACGAGTATTGGGATCTGTAGGGGTTTGCCAGGGGATGGTTTTGTCATTGAAGGTGAAGCCATGGCGGTCAATGCGCATGTATTTTTCTACATCCGATGAATCCGCATAAATTTGATTGATGTAACGGCGAAGCTCTGTTTTGTTGGCAAATGGATTACCAAGTGCCTTGAGTTCACTTTTATCTGGTCCTCCATAGGGATAGAGTCTGTCCTCACCTTTGCCGCAAGAGGAGAGGAGGATCGTGACGAAAAGAATGGGGAGAAGGTGGAATATTGGCTGAAGGATGTGATTGAGGAAATGCTTCATGGTTATTCTTTTTTTGCGACGAACTGACCTTGACTGACGATGATTTTTAATGAATCGCCTGTCTCGATTTGCTCGGGCGTGCGAACGAGCTTACCTGATGGGTCATGAATGAGGGCAAAGCCTCGATCTAGGGTGTTTTGTGGGCTGGATGCCCTCAGGCGTGAGTCAATTAAATCGAGCTGACTCGTCATTGCTTGGAGTCTGCGGTGGACGGAGTTGTTCAATTTTGCCGTGATGGCGATGATTTGCTCTTGTCGTCTCTCGTTAAAGAGGCTCGGTTTTTGGGATTTGAGCTTGAGCTCAAGTGAGTCCAATCGATGGGTTTGGTCTCTTAATTTTTCTGCAATCGACGATTTGAGGTTGAGCTCCAAGTCGTCAATGAGTTGGGCGTAAGGCTCAATGAGGGAATTTGGCTTGGTGAGCCTGCTGCGCTCGCAATAAGAGAGTTGCATCTCTGCTCGACGCAGGATTTGGTCAGCTCGGGAGATTAGTGTTTGATGTGTCGTGTTGAGGCGAATCTTGAGAGCTTGTCCATCAGGGCTTGCCATCATGGCGGCTGCGGTCGGGGTGGGGGCTCGCATGTCGGCGACAAAGTCGGCAATGGTAAAATCGGTCTCATGTCCTACTCCACTGATGATGGGGATGGGACATGATGCGATGGCACGTGCGACGATTTCTTCATTAAAGTTCCATAAATCTTCGATAGATCCCCCTCCTCGTGCAATAATGAGGGTATCGATGATGGGGAGTCCATTGCTGGGGGCATGCCCCCATGCCCGTATGGCAGCGGCAATGGCGTGCTGGGCCTCTGTCCCTTGGACGGCGACGGGGATGAGATAGACCTTGAGCCATGGTGCGCGTTTCTCCAAAATGTGTCTGATGTCCTGGATGGCGGCACCTGTAGCAGAGGTGATGAGACCTAAGGCTTTTGGATAAGTGGGGATGGGCTTTTTTTTACTGGAATCAAAGAGACCTTCTGATTCGAGTTTTAATTTGAGCTCAAGGAAGCGAGCTTGCAATTCCCCGAGCCCCGTTTCTTCAATTTTTGTAAGGTTGAGCTGGATTTGCCCTCGTTTTTCAAAAACATTTGCCTCGCCATAGACGCGGACTTTTAAGCCATCTCTGAGTTTAATCCTGCATTGTGCGAGCCGAGATTTGAAGATGACGCAGGCAATTTGCCCACCGCTATCTTTGAGGGTGAAGTAGGCATGACCGCTATCAGGGATGCCAAGATTGCTAATCTCTCCCTCGACCCATTGTGAGCCGACAGAGATACGTACGGCATTGGCAATACGACTGACAATTTCCGAGACGCTTAATGTTTTGATTCGTGGGGGCGTAGAGCCCGACATGGAGAAATCCATGGGCATTGAGGTTGATTTATCTGAGGCGCAGGATGTCGAAGGCAATTTTTTTGCAATGAGCAAGGTCGAGTTTGCCTGTGGGTAGGCAAGGGATGGATCGGACAGGAATAATTTCTTTGGGGCACCAAAAGGCAGGGAGGCCTTGATCGAGTATTTTGTAACGGATGGTCATTTTTTCCTGATGAAGGTATTCTGACGAGATCATCGTGGTGAGTAGAGCCATTGCCTCACCACGTTGTCCATCGGGGATTGAGACGATGGCGATATGTCGTTCTTCATCCTCTGGGTTGATGTTGAGCGCTTTCATGATGGCTTGCTCGACCATTTCATGAGAGACCATTTCTCCTGCTATTTTAGAGAATCGGGAGAGGCGCCCCTCAATCCTCAAAAAGCCTTGAGGGTCGGCACTACCGATGTCACCTGTCTTAAACCAACCGTCTTTGAAAATCTCAGACTGGTTGCTTTTGTTATTGAGGTAGCCTGTGAAAACATTAGCGCCTTTTAGCCAAATCATCCCTTTATGTGTGATGGGGAGGATGCGCCCATCATGTGGGCTGGTGATGCGTACCGCAAGCCCTGGTAACAGAGCTCCTACGGAGCCATGTTTAATGCAAGGAATGATGCTGGTGGCACCTTGAGCTGGCTCTAGGTTTTTGAAGTTGACTGAGCAGACGGGGGAGGCCTCAGAGAGACCGTAGCCTTCGCAGGGCTCAATCCCAAATTTTTTAGTAAAGGTTGCCGATAGATCACTCGGTAACTTCTCTGCACCGACAATGAGGTATTTGACGGATTGGAACGTATCGTGCGCACAACGTTTGATGAAGCCTCGTAGGAAAGTTGGTGTCGAGACGACTAACTCGGTTTTATAGAGCTTAATGAGCTCGCCGAGTCGTTTTGCCTCTAATGGAGATGGATATGTGACGAAATCATGTCCACTGATTAAGGGGAGCCATAGTCCAATCGTGATGCCAAATCCGTGAAAGACGGGGAGGGAGCTTAAAAATCGACTTTTGGGGGCGAGATCAATGCGAGATAGGGCTTGCGCGATATTGGCAAGGACATTTTTGTGTGAGAGCATGACTCCCTTGGGCTCACTTGATGAACCTGAGGTAAAGAGCAAAACGGCCTCATCTTCCCCATGGATTTGATCCAAATTCAACCAATTTACTAGCATGTGCGCTGGCATCAATTTCGAGAGGATAACCCATTTTTTAATCGATTTGATGATATTTTTTAATTCAACTTCGAGGAAAATAAGATCGCGACGCGGGGGCCAAGGGAATATTTGGAGCTTGCGCATGAACGTATCTGCTGTGATGAATTGCTCAATGCCAGATTGACGCACTGCTGATTTGAAGGATTCCTCTGAATTGGAATAATTGATATTAACGGGTACTTTACCTGCGAATAAACAGGCAAGATTGGCGATACTAGCCCCTTTACCTGGTGGGAGAATGATGCCGATACGACCGTGAGAGGTGATTTGTTTTAAGCGTTTTGAGAAGGCGATGGCAACACCGAGTAATCGTCCAAAAGTGATGACCGAATCATCAATCCCATCAATCAGACGTGCATCAGAATGACGTTTCATCCCCATGAGGACATGAGTGGCAATGGAGCCTTGGAGTTGTGGTAGAGTGCTGAATTTATCGGCAGATGCCTCTAGCCAAGCCTCTCCGATACGAGCTGCCATTTCTTCACCTCGTTTAAGTTGAGGACAAAATTTAATAAAAATATTGGCATTGGTTTCCGTTGGTAATTCGGCATTGAGGATCGACTCCCCATAATATCCTACATAAACAGGGGTGGTAGGGATGTCCAAATCGGCAAGAGCATCAAGCACATAATCAGGGATATGATTGATGGTACCTCTCCTCGCGGTTACTTTGCCTGGGAGAGCAATGACTGTTTTGCCCGCTTCTATTTGCTCTGCTAAATGTTTGCCCAATTGAGCTAAGTCACTAGAGTCAAATGAGAAGGAAATGCCATCAGCTGATTTAGAATTCAGATAGTTGCTGATGGAGGCTTCCATTGGACAACTATCCTCCACTAAGTATAGAAGAGTACGTCCACTCAATTCCTTTTCGAGGAGTTGGAGCGCTTTCAATGAGATTTTATTCAGGACGAGGAAGTTGCCACTCGTGCGCAATTGTTGTTGTCCGATGTCGGTCATAAGATCGGGTTATTCCTCAAAGAGAGTAGCCTCTCCTGCCTTTTACTGCAAGATAGAAAAAGGAATAGTGTGGATACGCTTGCTTTCTCTTTTTATTTGTCAGATTTGAGGGATATTCGGTCTTAAACTCGTCATCATTCGAGATAAATGATGATATTATGCAATTAATTCTTGCCAAATGGAGCTAAGCCAAGTAAATATCTCCGTGTCTTCGCTAACACGAGGGCAAACGACAAGTTAATGGAGTGGTAGCTCAGTTCGGTTAGAGCGCCAGCCTGTCACGCTGGAGGTCGCGGGTTCGAACCCCGTCCGCTTCGCCACTTGTTGTATCAATACCGCCAAAGGGAAACCTGAGGCGGTTTTTTGTTTGATGCATGGGGTGTCAAATAGTTAATTAGAATCCAATGAGGCGGGGAAACCCTGTTAATGATTGGAGTAGATGCGTGGGATTCTGGGACCAATAGAGGTGAGGATTTCCCATGGAATTGTTTCTGCCAGTTCAGCTAGTTTTGTAGCTGGAATATGTGGTCCTAAGATTTCTACCTCATCTCCTGGTTGTGCGGAAACTTTGCTGACATCAATCATGATTTGATCCATCGTGATGCGTCCCAAAACGGGGCAAAATTGCCCTTGATAGTAGACTTGGACTCCGTTGCGAGCGAGGATTCTTTGATATCCATCTGCGTATCCAATCCCGACGGTTGCGACTTGCGTCGGTTTTTGAGTAATGTAGGTTTGTCCGTACGAGACGCCATGTCCTGCTGGGAGGGTACGGACGACTGTGATGCGCGATTTAAGGACGAGAGCAGGGCGGAGTTTGTCACCAATGGGGTTTTTAACGGGGGAATATCCATAAAGGATGAGTCCAGGGCGCACAAGGTTTGCAGAGGGAACTGTGTAGTTTAAGAATCCTGCACTGCTTGCTAGATGTCTATAACGGACTGTTTTACAGGGGGTGAGCGTACTGACCGCAGCTTCAAATGCGGCAATTTGTTTTTTTGTGAGTTCCTCATCTTCATCGGCACTGGGGAGGTGAGCACCAATGCCTTCGATAAAGAGGTTTTGCCATGTGGGAATCTTTCCTAAGAGCTCAGGTAGTTGGTCGGGGAGGAATCCGCCACGACCCATGCCCGTATCGACTGATATGTGGATGGGTAAGGTTTTGCCATAAAGGGCGGCAAGAGAGTTAAAATGCTCGGCTTCGTCAAAGGTTGAGATAAATGATCTCCAGCTGTTGAGGACAATTTCTTCTCGTTCTTCCGGGAATGCAGGACCTAAAATGTAGGGTTTTGTCCTACATCCACAAAGGCTGATGCGTCGTGCCTCGCCGACGTTGGCAACTCCAACGAAGATAATCCCCTCATTATCAAGACATCTGGCGATTGACTCCAATCCGTGACCGTAGGCTCCAGCTTTGACGACGGGCATGATGCCAGCTCCATTTGAGGCTTGGCGAATAAGATTAAAATTGTGTCTAATTGCTCCTAGGTCAACTTCTGCCCAGGCTCGCGGGGGACTCATGTGTGGCATAACTCAAAAGACTAAAACGAAAATTACGTTTGAAAAGCGCAATGTGCATGAATGAGCGATTATTTTGAAGTGCCCACGTCAGGCAAAATGTGCTTTTTAATGGACTTTTGAGTTATTCAGGCGACGTGAAGGGGTGAAAATGTGAAATAAGAAGATAAATAAGACAAAAATCCATATTTGAATTTGCTCTAGTGAAATAACTTATTATCATCGGGCAAGTGCCAACCTGTCCAAAGTGTTTTCAAATTTTTCATCGTGGAGCTGAATCAAGCTGTCCTCATTGTGGATTTTCTATATCATTGATGGAGAAAGAGTTTGGTGTGACGCCTGTTGAATTTAGGCGTGTGTGTGATCATGCAGGTGCGTTGAGGCATCATGATAGGATGAAGCTTGAGGCTTATCTTGAGAAATTGGAACGCCGTATTTTGCCTGTAGCTCTCTCCGTGTATTTCCCTAATGTGAATGAGCCTTATGCACTAAAAAGACAGGCTTTTTGGCTATTAAATCATATAAATGTCGCTCAAGCAGGTTTTGGAGGAAGAGAGTATTTATGTGATCCAGAGTGGTTATTGATTTTAGTTGTGGATGTTAGGAATGCGTCGGCCTGCTTTGCCTGGGGGTATCAGTTAGATCCATATATTGATATCAATAAAATCAATATGTCGATTATGAAAGCCAGTCTAACATTGAGAGAGGGGACTCTGTTGCAGGGGATATGTAAGACAATGAAGGAGGCAACTCGGCAAATCGTGTCTCGTACACGTCATGTGAATGCTTCTCCCGAGAAGCACGGCTTAATTTTGGCAAATGATCAATTATTTGCAAAGGAGGAGAATAAATGAAGATTTTGTTATCCTCTCTCTGTCTTTGGATGACTATTTTACTAGTGTGTTCGCCTTTTTCTGCCTCGGCTGTTGGGGCCTCAACTATTGGGAAAAAGCAACAAAAGAATGAACAGAAACAAGTAAAAGAGCCTGTTCAGGAAAAAGAGAAGATTGACCCTGAACTACCTGTTTGGAGTGAAGATGAGCAAAAAGCAATGCTCAATGGTACGATTTGGGAGGATATGCCTGATCTATTACCCCCAAACGTAAAAGTAGAGCATAACGAACCTGCTGTGGTGACTCCTTCTTTTACTGAAGAAAAAGGTGTTGTGGAGCCGTTTCCTGAGGATTTCCAAAAGGTTCATGAAAAGTTCTTACCAGAATACATCCGTCCCTTAGAGGCAGGATTGATTGACCCACAAAGATTGTTAAATGAGGTAGAGCGTCAAGATGTCTTGATGCTTATCGCAAAAATTCGCAAAGAGACGGGTGGATATATTTACGTTAGTTTGTTTGCGCCAGGGCAGGTTGTGCCACCAGAAATCAATGCGCCTGCTCTCGCCAGGCAAATTTTTAAGAAGGGGCAAAGAAGTCTCCTCTTGCATATTCATTATGGTGATGTCAAAGCTACTCAAATTGCTTGTGATCCTGAAATGACCGCTAAGCTGGAGGATAATGGTCGACGATTGCTCGTTAGTAAGGTGAAGGAACGATCATCCTTATTTACTGATCCTCAAGATTGTTTGATTGAGTCTATTTATGCACTCGTTGAATTAGCCAGTCCTGAAATGAGAGCTTTATTTTTGGAAGAGAAACAAAAGATGACCCCTCAATCTGTAGGGGTGCCTGAGGTGAATGTTACTTTTACAGAAAAAGAAGAAATCCAAGAAAAGCATTTTACTGAAAAAATCAATGAAATGTTTGCCCAATACCAAGGCTATGCTTATATCGCCATGTATGGGGGGATTGCTCTCGCATTGTTGTTGGGCTTTTACCTCTGGTCGAGGAATTGTAGACCTGTCCATCTCTTGAGGACAGAGTCCGATAAGCGTTTGGGTGCCGTGAATGGTGCTGGGATTAGTCGAAGTGTCAATTATGGGTTTAGAGAGGACTCCAGCCCTGATTCTGTGGCTCGTAAGCAAATGAGAGACCACATGCGAGACAATTATTGAATTTATTGATGAGCTTATAAAGATGTCTGAAATGCCGATAATAACTGCCAGATTGGATGAAGATGGTGCTCTTGAGTTAACAAAACCCTGTGCGAATGATGGTACACATATCCGTTATTGTTATCCGTGGGATGGTCACAGATTGTTGTTTATCCAAGGAGAATACCTGGCCCCTATCGAACCGAGTCCTGGATTGGAGGTAAGATTCAGGCTTTTCTCTGGACGCAAGGGGATTTCAGAAATGCAATCTTTTACGTTTCCTTGTGAAATGGGTGAGCAAAAGCTTTTGCCAACAACGATGATCCCCCGGACTCAAAATCGGGACTTTATGGCTTATGATTGGGGTGCTCGTCATCGGGCGGTATGTGCCACGGTGTCGCAGAGAAAGCCCAAGCTTGTCTTGTTGGGGGACTCAATTACACATTTCTGGGGGGGGGATCCAGTTGATCCCCCCTTGTTAGATTATGTGCGCATGGCTCCTGATATTTGGGATGATTGCATGAGTGGGCTCTCTTGCGTAAATCTTGGATTTGGCAATGATCGTATTGAGAATGCCTTGTGGCGCGTCCTCCATGGTGAATTAGATGGTACACATCCAGAGGCATTGTGTTGTCTATTAATCGGAACTAATAATTTTAGCGAAAATACCAATGCCGAGATAACGGAGGGCTTATGTCATCTCTGTGAGATGATTAAAAATCGACTTCCTCATGGGAAATTGCTCATTCAAGGGATTTATCCCCGAGGGGAAGTAGGATCGGATACCCGTAACCGAATGAATGAACTTAATGAGACGTGGAGACGCTTACCCCTACTTGATGGGCATCAGGTCTTTTATCACGATACAGGTGCATGCCTTTTACGATCGGATGGCACATTAAAAGATGGCGTCAGTCGTGATGGCGTCCACCCCTCAAGAGCTGGATATGGGCTGATTGCTCAAGAGTTGGCTCCTCAATTGAAAAATATTTTATTTTGATTGAGTGAAAAAGAACCTTTAACTCTCATCTATTGATATTTTCGAATAATTTTTCCATAAATAATTTCTTGAATGTATTTTTGTTGCTCTTTTGTTATATTAAAATACTTATAGATAAAATCATTAGATGTTTGAATAGCAGTAAAGTCTCCATCGAGAATATGATCTGCCTTTTTAGTAAGGATATCGTCTTCTTCGGGAGTTAATTTAGGAAACAATAATTCCTGGAGATTCCCTTTAAGTATTTTTGACTCTCCAAAAAGTTTTATATATAAATATTGATATAATTCCGAATTTAAAAATGTCATTACTGTCTTTATTGACATTGTCGGAATATTAGGGATTAAGATATTGGCACTATTCAAAACTAATCTTTGTTCCTTGTCATAGGCAAACATTAATTTTTTAGAAATAAATTTATAAATGAGCTTTTCTGAAGCCCTATAAAGATCATCATTAGCAACTTGTTGTAAATTATTTCTGTCGTAAAATAAAAATTTTCTAGCTGGTTTGAGCGTATACGATTGAACCTCTTTGCCTGTATAAATTTCTTCAGTTCCTGTATAATTTTCATCAAATAGTTTTTCTTTATTATTTCCAGTTACAATACCTAGAGCCCATAAGCTATTATGTAGTGTGTAATATCCTTGAGATTGAGTAGATT
>JAVXPO010000063.1:0-11613 GCA_036644695.1 Akkermansia sp.
GATGATATGGCAATGATGTGTCAGTCTTGTCTTGACCCGAGGAGCCGTTGAGGCTACCTTCTCGCGCGCAATCCTACCATTCCAGCAGGCACGCTATTATGTCCATCGAGTCGACACGCAATTTTTCTATTATCGCTCATATTGACCACGGCAAGACGACTCTTTCTGATCGTCTGCTTGAGCAAACGCAAACTATTACCCAACGCGAAAAGCAAGATCAGTTGCTTGATGCCATGGATCTCGAAAAGGAGAAGGGGATTACCATCAAATCTCATCCCGTGACGATGCATTACAAGGCAAAGGACGGTAAAACCTATAAACTCAATCTCCTGGATACTCCTGGACACGTTGACTTTTCTTATGAAGTGTCTCGTTCGCTGGCGGCTTGTGATGGTGCTTTGTTAATCGTTGATGCAGCACAAGGAGTTGAGGCTCAAACATTGGCAAATATGCACTTGGCAATGGATCAAAAGCTGACGATTGTCCCTGTGATTAACAAGATTGATTTGCCCAGTGCCAATCTCCCTAAAGTTTATCGACAATTGGAAGAGGTTATTTGCATCCCTCATGAAGAGGCGATCCATGCCTCCGCCAAGATGGGGATTGGGATTGAGGATATTTTAGAGGCGGTTGTGACTCGCATCCCACCGCCGACCCCCTCAAAGGATAAGCTCTTGCGAGCACTGGTTTTTGATTCGATTTACGATTCTTATCGTGGCGTTGTCTCTTATGTTCGCGTCTTTTCTGGGAGTGTGACTCGTGGCATGCGCGTCAAATTATTTGCGACTGAGGAACAGTATGAAGTAAAGGAAGTCGGGGTGTTTACACCCAAGATGCAGAGGGTTGAAGAATTAAAATCTGGCGATGTGGGCTACATTATCGCCAATATGAAGACGGCAAAGGATGTTAAAATTGGGGATACCTATACCGATGTCGTGCATCCCTGCCCAGAACCTTTGCCTGGCTTTAAAGAAATCCGACCCATGGTGTTCTCGGGGATTTATCCCGTGGATTCTTCTGATTTTGAGGCATTAAAGGCAGCTATGGGCAAATTGCAGATCAATGATGCTGCCTTTACCTTTATGGCAGAGTCTTCGGTGGCTCTCGGCTTTGGCTTCCGTTGTGGATTTTTAGGGCTTTTGCACATGGAGATTGTGCAGGAACGCTTACGTCGCGAGTTTGATATGAATGTCATCTCAACGTATCCATCCGTTATTTATGAAGTGACCAAGACGAATGGTGTCGAAATATTGGTGGATAACCCCAGTTTATTGCCTGAACCTCCCGAGATTGAAGAAATCCGTGAACCTATCGTGCGACTTTTCATCATGATGCCTGGTGAATATATTGGCGATATTATGCAACTCGTCCTTGAGAAACGTGGTGCTGTTGAGAATACCGAGACAATTGATGATACGCGCGTTATGTTGACGGCGACCATTCCTCTCGCAGAGATTCTCGTCGATTTTAATGATAAACTCAAGTCGATGACGCGAGGCTATGGCTCTATGGACTACGAACATGCTGGCTACGCTGCCGCGAGTTTGATTAAGATGGACATGCTCATAGCTGGCGAACCAGTGGATGCCTTTTCGATGATTGTTCATAAAGACAAGGCGACTTCGCGCGGACGTGATCTTGCTGGACGATTAAAAGAGGTTATCCCTAGACAGTTGTTTACTGTTGCCATTCAGGCCTGTATCGGGGGCAAAATTATTGCTCGTGAGAGTATTTCCTCCATGGGTAAAAACGTGACTGCCAAGTGTTACGGCGGTGACGTGAGTCGCAAACGCAAACTGCTCGAAAAGCAGAAGGCTGGTAAGAAGCGCATGAAGGCTATCGGAAAGGTGAATATACCTCAAGAGGCCTTTATCCAAGTCCTCAAATCAGGGGATTAAAGGCTGATTTGAGCACTTGCATGCATTGATTTTTAACAAAGTCTCTCAAGGGACTGGTTATTCTAAAAATGAGGCTAGTTGAGCTTGGTATTAGGGCTAGACTTAGTATTAGGCTAGACTTTCGACTCTTGACGCTGAGAGGAGCTTGTATCGAGAGAGGATGAACTCAAGGTCGTCTAGCATTTTTTGAGAGGCATGCGTCCATTTTTTATGTCCTTGGAGGAGGAGGACACATTCTTTTTTCCCCGTGAAACAGCAGTCATCAAAGCCCTGCGTGCGTAATTGCCCCATGGCTTGGTCGAGTTCTTCGGCAAAGAAGAGCAAAAGTGGGCTTTTCTCTGCAATTGCTGGGAGATTAACCGTTGCAGGTGGGGCAAGTGTAGGGAGAGTCTCTGCGAGGTGTTGGAGACCCACGGCGCGTAACATGGCTTTGACGCGTCGGTAAAGTTCTTGGAGAGGGAGGACGTCGAGAGGACAATTCTCCTCAAGATAGCACTCGATTGAAGAGATGATGTCCGTGCAGAAAGGTATCGTAGTGCCTGCGCGTTCTGCTGCTTTGTGTAATGAGTTCACGAGCCATCCCGTGCCATAATCTGTCACGAGGCACTCACCAACAAGGAGGGCAGGACGATTGTTTTTGAAGCAAATCATGATTGGACGTGTTCACTAACGGGGTTACAGGATGGAGAGTTTCCTCTGGAAGGGATCAATCGATGTGTTGTGTTGCATCTGGGTAATCTCCTGGATGAACTCTTCAACGTTTTGGAATTGGCGATAGACCGAGACGTAGCGGATGTAGGCGACGGGGTCGAGCGAGTAAAGCTTGGCAATGACCTTTTTGCCAATTTCGCTAGAGGGTACTTCTCGCGTTTGGTCGCGGTGGAGTTCAGAGATGATTTCATCGACTGCGCGATCGAGCCTATCCATGCTGACAGGGCGTTTTTCACATGCCTTGACCATGCCTCGCAGGATTTTTTCGCGATTGAGAGCTTCGCGCAAGTTATCCCGTTTCACGACGCGCAGTTCTGTGCGCTCAATCTGTTCATAAGTGGTGTAGCGGTAGTCGCAGGTGAGGCAAACTCTCCGCCTGCGGATAGTCGTCCCATCTTTTGACATACGTGAGTCGATCACTTTATCTTCAAATTCTCCACATTGGATACAGCGCATGAAAATCAAATACCACAAGATAGGGTATAGGAAAAGAGAAATGTATGCCAAATATAGTAAGGATAAGTTAATAATAGACGATAATTAAGCAATTTGGAACGATTTAGATAGGGCAGATATGCCTCTTATTCTTTTATCCCTACATAAAGGAGTAGGCGTCTATGTCGAGGATGGCTGTGGTGTCTTCTCCCAGGGGGAGCTTGTCCATGACTTTGTTGAAGGTTTGGGCAATGAGTCTCGCGGAGCTTGATTTGAGGGTGATTTGGTAGCGGAATTGTCCGTGAGCCTTGGGGATGGGGGCAGGCATGGGATCTGTGAGGGAGATGCCTTTTTCATTTGCCTCTTTTAATCGTCGGACGATGGTTTGCATGGCAAACTCAGCCATGTTGTCATGGGGAGATCTGACGGTGAGGATGGCGAGATGGATGAAGGGGGGGAGATGAAACATTTGGCGCATCTCAAGCTCTTGCTCGGCAAAGCCGTCGCAGTCGTGTTGTCTCGCGTATAGGAGAGAGGGCGATTGAGGGGTAAAGGTTTGGATGATGACCTCGCCGTCAATATCTCCGCGTCCAGCACGACCAGCTACCTGGGTGAGGAGTTGAAAGGTTTTTTCACCTGCTCTAGGATCGGGGATGTAGAGTCCTGTATCGGCATTCAGGACGCCGACGAGCGTGACATTGGGGAAGTCGAGACCCTTGGCGATCATTTGAGTACCCAAGAGAATGTCGATTTTACGCAAGCGAAATTGTTGGAGGATGTCTCGTACCGCATTTTTGCGTTTGGCAATGTCGGCGTCGATGCGTTTGATGCGAGCGGAACGAAAGATTTTTTTGAGTATTTCCTCAACCTTTTCAGTGCCGTAGCCTTGTAGGAGGATATTGGCGGATTTGCACTCGGGACAGACGCGCGGAGTGATCTCTTGATAACCACAGAGGTGGCACATGAGTCTGTCCTCTTCACGGTGGTAGGTGAGGGGCAAAGAGCAGTGAGCACAGGTCATGACGTGTCCGCAGTCGGGGCATTGCAGAGAGCGTGCAAATCCGCGCCGATTGAGCAAGAGGATGACTTGCTCCCCCTTTGTCAGTCGGTCGTCGATGGAGATGCGGAGACGCTCGGAGAGGATGGCAGGACCGGGTTTGTTTTTGCCCTCTGTTTTCATATCGAGGATGCGAATGAGGGGGAGACGTTGCCCATCAGAACGTTGGTCAAGGCGCGCAATTTGGTATTTACCTGTTTGGACGTTATGAATGCTCTCAAGGGAGGGAGTCGCCGAGCCAAGGACGATAACGGCATGCTCAAGATGAGCGCGTAGGACGGCGATGTCGCGCCCATGGTATCGGGGCGAGCTCTCTTGTTTGTATGAGGCATCATGCTCTTCATCCACGACGATGATGCCAAGGTCTTGCATGGGGGCAAAGACGGCAGAGCGCGGACCAATTACGATGCGTGCTTTCCCTTGGCGGATGGCATGCCATTCGTCAAAGCGTTCACCAGCCGAGAGGAGGCTATGTAAGACGGCGACAGAGCCAGGGAGAGAGGCAAAGCGAGATTTAAAGCGTTGCAGCGTCTGTGGTGTGAGCGAGATTTCTGGAACGAGGATGAGGGCGGATTTACCCGAGCGCACGATGTGCTCGACGGCTTGCAGATAGACCTCAGTTTTGCCCGAGCCCGTGATTCCTTGGAGGAGGATGGGCTGTTTTTTTGACTCGGTGCTCTCGTAGGTATGTAGGATGTTATCGAGGGCACGTTGTTGTCCTGGATTGAGAGTAAATGGCTTTGATTGAGAGAATTGCTCATCTGCACATGGGTCGCGATGTCGGGCAATATCCTCAAGAGAGATGAGCCCTTTGGCGACGAGTGATCGAGCAGGTGCGAGTGCCGAGGTACCTCCCATCTCGCTTAAATCTGCCTTTTGATCGGTTGCGTTGGAGAGATAATCGAGGATGATGGCCTGTTTGGGTGCTCGTTTGCGGATATTCGCCTCTTCTTCGCTCGTGGGGGGGCGTAACAGGGTGGCAACCTTGACTGTTTTTGCCGAGGTATTCTCTTGACGAATGCTCTCAGGCAACAAGCAACGAATCATTTGCTCGTGAGGCACGGCGTAGTAGCTGGCGGCCCATGAGGCGAGTTGCATGAGCTCGGGGGAGATGAGTGGCTCGGGATCAATGAGTTGGAGGAGAGGTTTGAGCTTATCTTGCCACTCGATAGCTGCCTCATGAATGGCGAGGACGGTTCCCATTGCTGTGCGGTTGCGCAGAGGGATTTTGACGCGACACCCTGGTGCAATTCCCGTCATGTTGGGCGGGATTGCATAGCTAAAGGCGAGATCGGATGCGCCGTCCACGAGTACATGAGCCGAGAGCATGATTTAGGGGGTCGGTGTATTAATGTCCTGTTCGCTGTGTGGGACAAGTGGCTTTTTACCAAAGGGGAATCGTGCAATGCCATTGAGATCAGAGAGCACTCTTGTATCACGATAGCCGAGCTGAGTCATGAGTTTGGTGACGGTGAGGGCTTGATCATAGCCAATCTCTAGCGCGACGAAGCCCTCTTCTGAGAGGAAGCTGGGGGCATCGGTGAGGAAGCGTTCGATAATTTCCCATCCGAGAGGTCCTCCATAGAGAGCCGTGGAGGGGTCAAAGTTGACCTCTCTAGCGAGTTGCTCGTCATTGGGGATATAGGGGAGATTGGCGACAATGAGGTCAAAGGGAGCAGTATTCGCAAATTTATTGAGGTGATCAGAGCTTTGCCAAGCCGTAAAAAGATCTGTTTGTAGAGTTGCTACTTTTGCTCCAAGGCGCATGGCATTTTCTAAGGCAAGGGAGAGAGCAGCTTGAGAAATGTCGGCAAGGACGACCTCGACGGATTGATTCTCCAGTTCTTTTGCGAGAGTGACGCCGATGATGCCTGAGCCAGTGCCCATGTCGAGGATGCGATGGCAGGGAGGGGTACCCTCTTTTTTAAGCTCGACTAAAATGTGTTCGACGAGTTCCTCCGTCTCGGGGCGAGGGATGAGGGCACGGGCATCGGTGAGGAAGTCGCGTTTAAAAAATTCAGTTGATCCCATGAGATGCTGGAGGGGTTCCCCCGTGGCTTTTCGCTTTATGAGGAGGCGCAGGGGGGCGAGCTCAGTCTCGGTCAGAGGTCGGTCAAAATGAGAGTAGAGATAAGTCCTGTTACAATGCAGGACATGTGCCATGAGGTGCTGCATAATGGCACGCGCCTCATCGCACCCTTGCCTGGCGAGGTAGTCTGTTCCGCTGGTCAGGACATCAAGGAGGGTTTTCATGATTATTCTAACCCTGCTTCCGCGAGGCGTTCTTGCATCTCTGCATGTTGTAATTGGTCGATGACTTCCTTGATTTGACCGAGCATGATACCCTCAAGGTTATACGAGGTATAGCCGATGCGGTGATCAGTCATGCGGTTTTGGGGGAAGTTGTAGGTGCGGATTTTTTCTTCACGACCGCCTGAGCCGATGAGATTGCGACGCTGCTCAGAGTATTTGCGTGCCTCTTCTTGCTGTTTGGCATGGAAGAGTTTGGCGCGGAGGATTTTCATGCCCTTATCGCGGTTTTTCATCTGGCTACGTTCCTCTTCGCAGCGAACCATGAGTCCAGTCGGAAGGTGGAAAATTTGGACGGCAGATTCGGTACGGTTGACGTGTTGTCCGCCAGCACCGCCAGAACGGCACGTTTCAATGCGGAGATCCTCAGGGCGAATCTCAATATCGACCTCTTCTGCCTCGGGGAGTACGGCGACGGTGGCGGTTGAGGTGTGGATGCGCCCCTGCGTCTCTGTTGAGGGGACGCGTTGGACGCGATGAACGCCACTCTCGTATTTCATGAAGCGAAAGACCTCCTCACCCGAGATGCGACAGACGACTTCCTTAAAGCCCCCGACATCAGAGGGGCTACTCTCCATATGCTCAAATTTCCAATTGCGCTCCTCCGCATAACGTTCATACAAACGCAAGAGGTCGCCAGCAAAGAGAGATGCCTCATCGCCCCCTGTCCCTGCCCGGATTTCTACGATGGCGTCGCGATCCTCAGTCGTGTCGCGAGGGAGGAGACTATATTGAACCTCGCTGGTCAGGGTATCAATTTTGTCACGGAGCGGCGGTATCTCAAGCTCGGCGAGCTCGACTAACTCTGGCTCGTCACTGTGGGCGATCTCTTCATTATCTGCCAACTGGATTTCAGCATCCTTGAGTTCAGCCCAGCAATCCATCAGTTTTTTCAGTTGTCCATGCTCTCTCATGATGACGGAGGCTTGCCGTTGATCATTGAAGAAATCGGGTTGAGAGATGATTTGCTCAAGCTCGGTGATGCGGTGACGGCGTTTTTCAATGAGTGAAGAATAATCCATAGTGGGGACGTGATAAGGGGAGTCTAAGGGGGATTGACCCTATCGGGAAGGTCAAAATGCAGGGTAGAGTGAGTTTTTTCTTGCCAAAGATCACGATATGTGGTTTTCTGCCTTCCGCGATGACATCAATGTCAAAGTAATAGCCCTATGGTGTAATTGGCAACACACCTGATTTTGGTTCAGTATTTCTAGGTTCGAGTCCTGGTAGGGCTACCAAAAAACCTCTCAATTGAGAGGTTTTTCTGTTGATAGAGATGGGGCATTTTGAGTTCACCAGCGATTATTTTAGTCGGCGTGAGGCTTATGTGGTTCGAGCATTTGTAGGCGTTCTCTCTCTTTGTCTTTGGCGAGACGCTTGGCATCTTTAGTCAATGAGAGTTGGATGCGGAATGCCTTTTGCCCTCGCGAGCGTTTGACGGGGCTACTTGTGCCATCTGGCAGGATTTCGTATGCTTGGACATTATCCTTAAAGCAGGCATCGAGGATGTTAGCGAGGCGACGAGCGAGTTTGGGCTGACGGATGGGTACCATGAGTTCGACGCGTTTGTCGAGATTGCGGGTCATCCAGTCGGCACTGGCGATATAAAGCAAGGGCGCCCCCCCGTGATGGAAAGAAAAGACCCTTGCATGTTCCAAATATCGATCGACGATACTCACGACACGGATTCCATTGCCTTTCCCGCGTGAGCCTGGTTTTAAGCAACAAATCCCACGGACATTGAGCTGGATTTCTACCCCTGCATCGGCAGCTGCATAGAGAGCATCAATCATTTCTTTGTCTTGTAGACTATTCATCTTTGCCTGGATTTTGGCAGGTTCGCCCTGTTTGGCGCGTTCGGCTTCGCTCTGAATCAACTCTAAAAGACGACTTTTCATCATGGCAGGGGACGGATAAATCTCACGAAACCGCATCAATTTTGTGCGCCCAGTGACCGAATTAAAGAATTGTGAGGCATCTGCCCCTAAATCTTCATCACAGGTCAAATACGAAATATCCGTATAAATTTTTGCGGTAGACTCGTTATAATTCCCGGTACCATAGTGACAATAGCGTTTCAAAACTCCTCTCTCGCGTCGCACGATGAGGCAGATTTTTGCATGGGTTTTTAATCCCTTTACGCCATAAACGACTTGGACGCCAGCACGCTGGAGCTCCTCAGCCTTGTCAAGATTGCCTGCCTCGTCAAAACGAGCTTTTAATTCGACGAGAGCCGTTACTTGTTTGCCATTCTCAGCGGCTTTTTTTAAGGCGGCGACGACTCGTGAATTTTTTGCTGTGCGATAGAGGACTTGCTTGATGGCGATGACATCAGGGTCTTCTGCTGCCTCTTCGACCAATCTCAAGACGGGCTCAAAGCTCTCATAGGGGTGATTTAATAAAAGGTCACCATTGGCGATATTGTCAAAAATTGACAAAGAGGGATTGATCGTGGGTGAGGATTGGGGGCTCCATTGATCTACCTTGAGTTGGTCATTGCCAGGGGTAAATGCCAAAGACATAAAGTCTGATAGCATGAGTGGTCCCGTTAAGGAATAGACACCATGAGTTGGGGCACCTACAATCTCGCGGATACGAGCGCCTAATGAGGCAGAGATCCCAGCCTCTATTTCCAAACGCACGCATTCAGAATATTTGCGCGCGACAAGCACCTCTTCCATTTCGTCGGCCAGGTCAAAGGCATCCTCTTCTTGTACCGAGATGTCGCCATTGCGCGTCACGCGGAAGAGTGCCGCTGCCAGCACAACCTCACCAGGGAAAGCACTCCCAATAAAAGTTTTGATTAAATCCTCCACCATGACGTACCGCTCCATATCCGTATTGGGGATTGTCACAAAGCGTGGCAAGCTATCGGGGACGGCAACGACGCATACGCGCGTTTGCTTAGTCGTAGGATCGACCAATTCAAGAGCCATGAGCAACTTGAGTGAGGGGAGCAGGGGGGCATTCTCCATGTCAACATCGAGAGGGGTCAACAGGGGGAATATCTGATTCAAATAATATTGCTCAAGCGAGATGCGTTGCAATTCGCTCAGTTCATCAATAGGTACGGGATTGATCTTTTCAATCTCCATGAGAGGCAAAATTTCATCCTCCAAGAGTCGATACTGATCGGATATCATCGTGCTCAAGCGACGATGAATGAACTGCAATTGTCGAGAGGGGGTCAGGCCGCTAATATCTTTCACGCGAGAGCCAGAGTGCTTGAGCATTTGCAAACCTCCAACACGAACCATAAAAAATTCATCGAGATTAGATGCCGTAATGGCCATAAATTTGACACGTTCGAGCAAAGGTAAATCTGTCCGTGCTGCTTGATCCAGCACGCGCTGATTAAACTCAAGCCATGAAATTTCTCTATTGATGTAAGTATCTGTCATGGAAATAATAAGTAATAGTTAAGCTAAATTAAGTGGAGGGGATGAGGACAATATCGTAGCCAAAAATATCAGAGAAGAGGTCACCCTTGAGGCGAATTGCCAACTCTTCAACCGTCGTGTCACGTACGCCGACGACCTCAAGCTCAAGATTTTTGCCACGGATGTGAGCTTTGATTGATTTGATGCGACGAGAATGTCCACGTTCCAGAGCATCTGCTACTCGCAAGATAGCCGCCATCTTAGAGACTCTCATGCGATCGGTTTGGTCCAGGTCTGTATACAGATCATCTGTTTTTGATGGAGTCTCATGTCGGTGAAAGCGAGCAATCAACGCTACAATCTCGACATCCTCACGAGATAAACCAAAGATTTCACTATTGAGAATCAAATATTCGGAGTGTTTATGGTGATCATTTTGGCTAATAAACCCACCGATTTCATGTAAAATAGCTGCAACTTGCAACAATAATTGGTCATGCTCATTGAGTCGATGAAGCTCAGTCAATTGCTCAAATAAATCATCGCACAAGGCAACGACCTGTGAGCGGTGAGATCGATCTGCCATATAGCGATCTGCCAACAGCCCCGCAAAGTGCAACACCTCATCCTCCAAGTCACCAGGATGCTGCTCTGCTCGTATCAGACTAATGAGAAATTCCTCCTCATACGAAGAGGACGGGATGATGATGCGGTCAGGTGATAAATTTTGGGCAATCGTCAGATTGATCATGATGGCTGGCAAGAGCGAATCCGCCTCGGCAAAATCGGCATCATATTCCAACATCCGTTGTTCAAGAGTCATGGTCGCCATGCGTTCTGCCTCTCTGGATATCTCGTCTAGCGTGACGAGCCCCTTGTCATCAAGCGCCATCCAATGGCACAAGCGTTGCATCTCTGCACCAACGATAATCATCCCATCCAAATTTTTCAGGAATCTGTAATCAATGCCAATTTGATCAATTTGTCCGCGTGCATGCTCGCGTAAAACGGATAACTCGATGGCATCTGAGCCAAAGTCAATCTCTCCGACGGCTTCCCCCGTGCGGTGTGAGCCCAAGCGGTGGCAAGAATATCGAGTGATGCGTCCTTTCTCGAATAAGAGAATACGCGTGTTGCCTGGTCCCACATGAACCACCATCGTATTCTTTTTTTGAAAGTCAGGGTACTGCGCTAGCGTCTCTTGTACCTTGACGTAAATCAAGCGAGTCATGCGCCCATCATCAATAATGCGCCCTCGCACATCGTGAGCCACATGCATGCGGTTGACAAAGACATCGACGTTGGCTGCCTCTGAAATGATGTTGGACATCATGAATCGGGTCGAGAGTATTGCCCCCGTCCCATATTCTTTGAGAATGTCCATATAGTCCCCCATTACTTGGACGCATCGATCCATCGTGTGGCGAGAGATGCGTCCCATGCGGAAAATATCGCGAGCTAAAGGGACAGGCTGGGTTAAAAAGTCAACCATGCGAACCTCACCCTGTGTCACCTCTGTTACAATGAGGCACATGGAGTTAGGACCGAGATAAATAACGGCAATCGTTCTTATCTCTTCATCCGTTTTTCGTGGGTTGCGTATCATTGACATGAATTTATCTGAGGGGGGCTCATGAGGCAATCAAGTCAATGTGGCATTTTCTTCACAAGGCTTATCACCATCTTCAAAAGGAGAGTATGATAATCTATCAGCTAAGGCAAGCACGTCCTTATCAGAAAAGGCTCAAGTGGGAACTTGCTCTTGATTCCTCCCAAAAATAACCGTTCAAAATCAAATACGGCTCTGGGGGAGAACGTGTTG
>JAVXPO010000064.1:0-11610 GCA_036644695.1 Akkermansia sp.
GAGCATTTATAAGAGTTTTCTAGCTTTAGATGCTATTCCATTGGCGAAGTCAGGACTGATTTATTTCGTCCCTGTAACGAACCTACGTTACCGACAGGCAAATTACCCTGCCACGAGCTCAGTCCTATCATATTTAATTTTTTTACTCTGCCACGAGCGTACCCTTTATTTACGGCTTGCTCCCAGCGACAAAACTAGCTTTACTAGTGGCGTTATGCAAAGACTTTTAGGCAAAACAGCAGTTGTAACAGGCGCTGGTCGCGGAATCGGTAATGGCATCGCTCATCGCTTGGCGAGTGAAGGTGCTCGCGTCATCCTCATTAGCAGGAGCCCCTCTAGTTGTGGTGGAGCTGCCGATCAAATCAATGCAGAGTTCCCCGACTCTTGTAAGGCATATCCTTGCGATGTCGCCGATTATGTCGCCGTGCAAGAGACGGCCGCCCTCATTCTCAAAGATTTCCCTCAAATTGATATCCTCGTCAACAACGCGGGCATTACTCGCGACACCCTCATGCTCCGCATGAAAGAGGAGGATTGGGATCAAGTGCTCGACACCAACCTCAAAAGTGCATTTAACCTCGTCAAAGCCTTTCAACGTATCTTGATGAAATCCCCCGCTGGACGCATCATCAACATGTCCTCAGTCGTTGGGCTGACAGGCAATATCGGACAAGCTAACTACGCCGCCTCAAAGGCAGGCTTGATCGGATTCACCAAATCACTCGCTCAAGAATTCTCAAGCCGCAAGGTCACCTCGAATGCCATTGCTCCAGGCTTTATTGCCACGGAGATGACCGCTGCCATTCCTGAAAAAGTGAAAGAAGAAATCTTGAAAAAAATTCCCCTTGCCGACTTGGGGAATGTCGAGGATATTGCCGCCTTGGCAGCCTTCCTTGCCTCTGACGAATCTCGATATATTACGGGGCAAGTCATCGCCTGTGACGGTGGCATGTCGATGTAACTCCATGATAGGATGATGAGGTGAATGAGGCTCCTACTCCTAACTTTTAGCTTGTTGTGTGCCCTCATTCTCTTAGGGGCATGCAAACCTGCCCCCTCTCTGGCGACAGATGATGCCAAACGCATCACCGAGCCAGAGCAATGGGGGGCAAGTCTCGAAGCTCAAGAAAAGCAAAAAAAACAAGAGCTTGCGGCTCCTGTGGTGACGCGTACCCTCCCAGCCAATTTACCCTCTCCCGAACTCTTCGCAACAAGCTCAGCAATCTATGCAAAATTTGCGCCTTCTCCTGCATCGGCAGAGCAAAAATTGATTAATTACCGCGAGATCATCCCTGCATCAGAGACAGGGCTCGATATGATTGCGATACCAGGTGGTAAATTGATTATGGGGAGCCCTCCAAATGAGCCTGCCCGAGCACAGGATGAGGGACCTCAGCATGAGGTAGAGATAAGCCCCTTTTGGATATCATCCATAGAAATCCCATGGGAAATCTATACCGCATTTATGGAAAACGCTCGTCCACGCACCAAGGCGGGCGTCCTAATTGAGCAACGCCCCGATGATGAGCTCTGGGATGCCGTCACCCAGCCCACAGCCCCCTATACCTCTATGAATCTTGGCATGGGGCACGGATACGAGCGTGGCATGCCTGCCATCGCCATGTCTCACTACGCAGCCTCTAAATTTTGTGAATGGCTCAGTGCTCAGACGGGACGATACTATCGCCTGCCAACCGAGGCAGAATGGGAATATGCCTGCCGAGCTGGCAGTCAAACGGCATATTGTTATGGCAACTCAGAGGCGCCACTCGACGACTACGCATGGTATTGGGATAACGCTCAAGATAAATATCAACGAGTTGCCTCCAAAAAACCAAATCAATGGGGACTCTACGACATGCACGGCAACGTTGCCGAGTGGGTCCTCGATTCCTACAAACCCAATGCCTACCAAGAAAGAGCAGGTAAACTGACCAAAGACCCCATGATCATTTTGCCAAGCCCTGCCCCTCATCTCGTCCGTGGGGGATCATGGGATGATGACCCTGATAAGCTCAGGAGTGCCACAAGGAGACAAAGCTCGCCCAGCTGGAACATGCAAGACCCCCAAAATCCCAAAAGTCTTTGGTATCTCACCGATGGTGGCATGATAGGATTCCGCATCGTGCGCCCCGTCAAAATCCCAGACCCCATCACTGTTCATCGCCTCTGGAATGCCTCAAAAGGTGCCCCCTAAGGTGACAAAAATAATTTGATAAATTTGTAGTGAATAGCTTGACAGTATCAAAAACCCTGCTATAACACTTCTGCGCTTCCTCTAGGAAGAGCTGCTAAAATCGCGGGATGGAGCAGCCAGGTAGCTCGTCAGGCTCATAACCTGAAGGTCACAGGTTCAAATCCTGTTCCCGTAACCATTTAAAAGCCCTGTATGCCTCATCGCATACAGGGCTTTTTCGTCGCTTATACCCCGACAAATATCAAATACGGGTCTGAAGGAGAATCTGGACATGAAGATCGTCAAGAATTTATTTCATTTCAGTGCTAAATTTTTCATTTTTTTCATCTCCTCTTGGGATGCAACGTCCACACGTTGCCGGGAGGGTGCGGGAGGCGAGAGGTCTCCCGAGGACTTTTATAGTAGGTGAGGTAGAGGGATATCGTCGTCAAGGAGCATTGTTTTGAGTTGTTCGCAGAGGTAGCGCTGGTAACTTTTCTTGTCCTTGAAGGGCGTTTGTTGGAGCTCTTCTTCACTCGGCTTTCTTCTGTTGAGCGCATGCCAGATGTAATGAACGAGTTTACGGGCAACTGCTCCAACTGCGATATTGTGGTGTCCTTTGCGCAGAAGCAACTGAAGCCCCCATTTCTGAAGTTTGGTGTTTCTGCGGCTTCTTAAGATTGTTTTGCTGCTTGGATTGATTCTTATGTAAGAGGCAAGTTTGCGGGCTGTGGCAAATCTCTTGATGTCTCCAATGATGGCGAGGATAGCAAAGGCGTTGATGACTCCAATTCCTTCTATGCGTAAGCACGCAAGCATTTTGTTGTTGTTGCGTACTTCGCTTTGGATTGTTTTGAGCAAGGTTTCTCTTCTTTGGCTAGCGTAATTGACTTTGTCAATGGCATCTTGGATGACTAGGCGTTCATGGGCTCTGCGTCAGATTTACTGGCAAAAGAGAAGCCAGGGAATTGAGTTCGCCGACCATAATTAGAGCTTGGTCATGCGATTGCTGCAATGCGAGACTGATGTCTATTCCCGGGACGGGTGGTAAGGGGGGACGGAATAAAAGCTTTTACTCGTTCTCCCGCTGTCGCTACGATTTCATAATCTCCCGTATGCGTCCTCTTCATACGGTATGATTAACTTAAAATAACGAGTAGCGCTATTTTAAGTTCTTCTCAGACCACGTCCTGCCTTTTGGGATGGGTTACTGTGCGGTGAGCTTATCTTATCTCGTTATGAGGAGATGCCTAATCTGGCTCGGAAGAGTAGCCAGAGTTTGTGGAAGGTGTTGACGCGGTAGCGTTTGGCGTAGATGTTAAAGCCATCATCTTTCATTTTGTCGAGGATGGTGCCGTAGATGAGGCTCATGGCTTGAGCGGGGATGAGGGCAGATTTGTCCTCTGGGCTCAGGGTTGTGTAAATGTTCTCTGCCTCCGTGAAAAATTGTCTGGCGAGTTTTGCCTCGTGACGGAGCATTTTGGTGAGGGCAGGGGAATGTACTTTATTTTTGATATCCTCGACGGTGTAGCCGTATTTTTTCATATCATCAGCAGGCATATAGATGCGTTCGTGCTGATGATAGTCCTCTGACATATCTCGGATGATATTGACCAATTGGAGGGCATGTCCGAGAGAGACGGCATAGGGGAAGGCAGCCTCGGAAGCACCAAGAATGCGTGCGCTGGTGAGTCCGACGCAAGAGGCGACGCTGTAGGTGTAGGCGAGGAGCTCTTCTTTATTTTTAGGTTGTACGGGGGCGATGTCGCCTCTGCATCCCTCAATGAGTCTGAGCATGGGGTCAAGATCGAGCTTTAACTCGGTGATGAGGCGTGTCAGGTCTGCCTCTAGCTCGTTAAGATCGCTTGCTTGTTGGGTGACGACGCTAATCCAGCGATTGAGTGCATCATGGCGTTGTTCAGGTGTCATGCCAGGTTCATCGACGATGTCGTCAACAAGGCGACAAAAGGCGTAGAACTCCGCCATGTGGCGACGTTCTTCTTCTGGTAGGTCAATGAGGGCAAAGGCAAGGTTTGATTTTGCCTTGCGAGTGATGGTTGAGGCTTGAGATTGAGTCATAAATTAGGGGATGAGCCCCCAGTGATTGGTGAAGGGCCAAAGGGCAAAGCTTGCTGGTCCGACGATGTTGTATTGATGCACGGCACCCCAATAGCGAGAGTCTAGGGAGTTGAGCGTATTGTCGCCGAGGGCGGCGTATTGGCGCATGTTGGGGTTGGTAAGGGGGTTGCGAAGAGGGAAGGTTTGCCCTGCTGTCAAATATTGGTGATAGATGACGGGGATTTTTTCATAGCCTTTTTCTCCTCGTACGATGCGGATACCAGGGTTTTCGCGAGAGGCGGGGACGTAGCCCTCGGGGTTATACGGGGGTTGGCATGCCTCGACGCGACGAATGGTCCATGAGTCAGGATTTTTGCCATCTACTAAGAGGAGAGGGCTTTGGATGGAGAGGGTGTCACCAGGTAGTCCGCAGAGACGTTTGACGTAGTGAGAGCCTCTTGCTTGCTCGCCAAGGCGTTGATGGATGCCCTCGATGCCCAAGGTGTCAAAGACAAAGACCTCGCCACGTTGTGGCTGGCGGAAGTGGTAGGCGATTTTGTTGACGATGATGAGATCCCCTGCGTCGCAGGTGGCTTTCATGATCGTTTCACCAGGGTTAAAGGAGGGGGTTGTCGTCCCTTTTGTCCTTAGGAAATATCTCGCGACCTCTCCTTGTGCGGCAGGGATGTCGAGATGCGTGCCGTTATCAAAGACGAGGGTTGTCCTCGTGAGGAGTAAAAATTTTGTTCCTTGTTTGTATTCAATGATTTGCTGTCTATCTGTTGCGACTTCATTGACGTAGGAGGTGCCATGGAGGATGGCGTTGGCGATGCGTCCTGGGAGAGAGGGTTCGTCGTCGCATGGGGTGATGACGATGCCGTTGAGAGAGGGCTGCATCGAGCCTGTCGGGATGCGGAAGGGTTGAGCAATGTAACAGCGTAGACCAAGGAAGATGACGAGGATGACGAAAAAGACCTCGACGTTTTCAGCAAGACTTGATTGTTTCGTGTCTGGCATTGAGTCAATGAGTGATTCTAGTTTGCCACAGGCTTCGCCAATCTTTTTTTGATCCCATGAGCGCAAGGATTGGCGTAAATTGTTGATGCGTGTTTGAATTTCTACGACTTGTTCCTCTGGTAAGAGGTCGTACTTGTAGTTGAGATAGCGTTGTGAGCCTTTGAGGATTTCACGAGCGCGAGAACGCCATTTTGGCAAAACCCATGCGAAAAGATGATCAATAACGGGATAGATCAGCATGGTGCAGAGTGAATGAGTGGGGGCTTTGGGCATGGCGTGTGAGCATGATGCTTTCTGAATGATGTTCTGGAAAGCTCTTTTTTTAGGTTTCCTATAATCCTAGCTTTCCCGGGTTGAGAATTCCTTGAGGGTCGAGGCTTTGTTTGATGGCTCGGTGGATTTTAAGAGAGGTGTCACCCACGGCGTCACGGAACCATTTTGCCTTGGCGAGACCGACTCCATGCTCGCCTGTGATGGTGCCTCCCTGTTGCATGACCCAGCGAAAAAGCTCATCGACGCATTGGTCTGCCACTTCCTTTTTATCTGGGTCTTGATAGTTGTCTACCATGATGTTGGTATGGATATTTCCATCCCCCGAGTGACCAAAACAGGCGATATTGAGTCCTGTGTGACGTTGTTGTTCGTCGCAATAGTTGACGAGGGCGACGAGGCGTGAGCGAGGGATGACGATGTCCTCATTGAGTTTGGTCATGCCAGTGGCTTTGAGCGCATAGGAGAATTCACGACGCAATTGCCAGATATTTTCTATCTCATTGGGGGTTTCTGCTCGGACGATTTTAATGGCGCCTAGCTTGGTCATCAGAGCTTCGATTTCAACGACTTCGTCGTGTAGTCCTGCTCTCCTGCCATCTAGCTCGACGATGACGTGTCCTTTACCATTGGCTGGGAGGGTATCTCCCCCCAGATAGTTGCGGGCGGCAGCTAGGGTAAAGCTGTCGGTGATCTCTAATGCCGAGGGGAGGTGACCAGCGTTGAGTATGGAGACGACGGCATCAGCTGCTAGCTGGAATTGGTCAAAGCTGATGGCGAGTGCTGCACGAGCTTGAGGATGAGGGATAATTCGTAGAGTGGCCTCTGTGATAATGCCCAGCATGCCCTCGGCGCCGACGAAGAGTGCCGCGAGGTTAAAGCCTGTTTTATTTTTATGTGTACGCCCGCCACATCGGAGGATGTCGCCATTGGCGAGGACGACCTCAAGTCCGAGGACGTAGGCAGCTGTCACTCCGTATTTCAGGCAACGAGGTCCGCCTGCATTAGTTGCGATATTGCCCCCAATGGAGCATTCTTTGCGTGAGGCAGGGTCAGGGGGGTAAAACCAGCCGAGCGCCTCCGCCTCGTTCTGGAGGTCTGCGGTCAAAACTCCTGGCTGGACGACGGCGGTACCATCTGCTGGCGAGAGCTCAAGGATGCGTGTCATGCGCTCTAGCGAGATGACAATGCCCCCCCGAATGGGGACGCACCCACCGACATATCCAACGCCAGCCCCTCGTGCCGTGACGGGAATAGCGTATTTGTCGGCAAATTGCATGACCTCGACGACATCCTGCGTGCATTCGGGGAAAACGACAGCCTCGGGGAGGTGAGAGGCATACCATTTATCACCTGAGTATGCAGCGAGGATTTCTGGATCAGTACTGACCTTTGCCTTGCCTGCGAGGTGTGCCAAGTGGGTGAGTTCGGCTTGCCAGCTCATGGTCATCTATTATTTGAGGATAGGCGTTGCAAAGTCGGCAGGATGATGAAAGTCTGGCTCGCCATGGAGGTCATCCGTCGAGGTGAGGAAGATTTGATCGGGGGTGTTGAGAATGTAGGTTGTGGCGAGTCGTGCATTGCGAATATCAATGCCTGTGAGCGAGGCTAGTGGGATTTTAACCATGGTACACCATGAGTCTTGATCTGAGCTTGCCTGAGTCTCTACACCAGCTGGTGTGGCAATGGTCGGGTCGGGGATGCGTACATCCTTAAAGGCATTTGCCCACCATGCCCCGTTGGGTGAGAGATTAAATTCCCAATAATGACTTGCGTCTGCGTTGGCGATGAACCATTCGGCAACATCGTATTTCCAAAGCTCTGCTTGGAAGACTCCTTCTTTTGCCTCTGGGTGTGCGACGAATGGTGCCTCACGTGAGGCAAGGAACCAGAGGTGAGCCCCATCGGTAGCAAAGGCGAATTGTACAGCAGGATCGACATCGAACCCGAACCAATCATTAACCAACTCTTGACGAGGGAGAGCGCTCAGGTGATCAAAACTACCAGGGAATGCCCATTGGTGAACGATGATTTGCATGGGGAGCAGTGTATTCTTTTTTAGGATTCTCTCAAGCTTGTTTCTTCATTCTGTAGGGGATTATTCAAAATGAGTCGAGTATAGACAAAAATAGCATTCTTTTTTGAAAAGAATGCTATGGAAAGGGGTCCCAAAGGGGGCAAGGGGGGGTAAGCAGGAATGATCGGACTAACCGATTTCGCTACGCCCTGAGAGCTGTGCTCCCTCTTCCATTGAGAGAGTGCGCGTCTTAATATCGCCAGTGAGGCGAGCTTGACGTTTTAATTCACAACGGTCTGAGTTGATTTTGCCCTCGACGGTGCCTTCGATGCGAACTTCACCAGCGGTGATGTCGCCTTTGATAGTGGCGGTTTCGCCGATGGTGACTTTACCTTTATCTGAGGTAATTTCTCCTTCGATATTGCCGTCAATGTGCATATCGTTTTGGAAGCGGATGGTTCCTACGATTTCAATGCCTGCGGCGAGGAAATTGGTAACAGGTTCTGACATAAACTAGAGATGTTGAGTGAATGATTGAGAATTAGACGGAGAATGACAGATTTTATACCGTCATGATTTCTTTTTCTTTGGCGAGAGTGGCTTCTTCAATGAGTTTCCCAGTCGAGTCAGTCATTTTTTGGATTTTAGTTTCGAGTGTGCGTTGATCGTCTTCTGTAATCAAGCTATCGGCTTTGAGCTTTTTCGTCTTATCCATGCCTTCTTTACGAGCTGCGCGGAGTCTGACACGGGCATCTTCTGAGAGTTGTTTGACGTGTTTGACGAGATCTTTACGGCGTTCTTGTGAGAGCTCAGGGATGGGGACGCGGACGGAGCGTGCATCAATGTGTGGATTGAGGTTGAGTCTGCTCTCTCTGATGGCACGCTCAATATCGTGTAAGGTACCTGGGTCAAAGGGTTGGATGAGGATGGATCGAGCATCGGGGGTCGTGATGACGGCGATTGCCTTGAGCTTCATCATGGAGCCATACGAAGAAATGTTGATGTCCATATTCTCCACGAGGGAGGGCGAGGCTTTACCTGTGCGAACTCCAGAGAATTCGAGGTTCATATAAGCGATGACTTTTTCCATGTCATCTTCCGTTTCGAGGAGGAGGGTTTCTTGATCCATGATAAAATAAGAGTGATTTGTTGGTGAGGTTAGCAGATGGTTGTGCCGATTGTATCACCGAGGAGTGCCTTGGTGATATTGCCTTGATTGTGCATATCAAAGACGATGATTGGCTTTTTATTATCCATGCAGAGGGTGAAGGCAGTCGAGTCCATCACCTTTAATTGACGGGTGATGCATTCTTGGAAGGAGATGGTATCGAAGCGTTTTGCCTCGGGGAATTTTTTGGGATCCGCATCATAAACACCATCAACTGAGGTGGCCTTCATGACGACATCCGCATTGATTTCGCTGGCGCGTAAGGCTGCTGTCGTATCAGTGGAGAAGAAGGGGTTGCCTGTGCCTGCTGCAAAAATGACGATGGTGCCCTTGCGGAGTTCCTCACGTGCCTTGATGCGAATGAATGGGTCGGCTACATTTTTCATTTCAATAGCAGATTGGACGATGCAGGAGACATTAGCTTGCTCAAGCGCACTTTGCAGGGCGAGCGAGTTCATGACTGTGGCGAGCATGCCGACGTAGTCTGCGGTGGCGCGATCCATCCCACGGACGCTAGCCTTGGCACCGCGCCAGAAGTTACCACCCCCGACGACGAGAGCGATTTGTACTCCAGATTTGTGCGCCTCGGCGATTTCCGCCGCGATGCGTGCGACGATTTCTGGGGAGATGTTGTCCATGCTTCCCGGGCTACGGAGGGCCTCGCCACTGAGTTTGAGAAGAATGCGTTTATAGGGGGGCTTGGTTGCTTGGCTCATGCTTGGATAATCGTTCGCCAACTACATTGAGATTTTACGTAAGAAATGAAAAGCGAAAAATTCTTTAAGGATGGATTTTTTCGTTATTTTGAAGAATTATCCGTTACAATCGCTACCTTAATGGGTGAACGAGCCTCTACACTGCGAATGGGGAAGGGCATAGAGATGTGCTCTTTATCAAACTCGCGCTTGATTGTCTTGGCAAGATCCATACGAAATGTTTGGAAGTTGACCGTCTTACACCATGCCCCAATTTTGAATGCCATGGAGGATTCTTGGAATCCCGTAAAAAAGATGTCGGGGGGAGGGTCATCAAGGCACATGGGATTCTCATCCAATAATCGATTGAGTACCTCAAGCAAGTGATCAAACGAGGTGTTGTAGTCGACGGTGAGCTCGATGTCGCATCGGCGCGTATCGTAGCGAGTCAGATTGCTGACAGGATTTTTGATAATCATCTCGTTGGGGATGCGCACGAGCGTATTGTCGGGCATGCGCAATTGGACAGAGAGCAGGTTAATTGAGTCCACACTCCCTCTGATGCCTTGAATGTCGATTGTGTCGCCTAGATTAATTTGTCGCTCACCCACGAGGAAGAGTCCGCTAATGATGTTGGATAACGAGGTTTGAGAGGCAAAGCCCACGGCAATACCAATAATGCTCGCAGCACCCAGGACGGTAATAATGTCAAAGCCTAGCAGAGAGAAGGTCTCAACCGTGATGAGCGTCCATCCGACAATTCGGATGATTTTCATCAAAAGAGCCGCTGCCTGAGGGGTCATGTGACGATCCAAGAGACGAGAGAGTAAACGGCATAATAACAAGAGTGCTAACGAGGAGACGATTAACCAAATGGCGGCAATCGTGATATTTTGCAGGATGCTATCCATCTCTTTCTTTTGCACATACTCTGGCAATTGAAAGAAATTGTAGATTCTATCGACAAAAGTCTCGGGATTTTGGGCAGGGGCGGCATGCTTAGTCCCCGCCGCAGCCGTCTCGATTGTTTTGATGATTTGTAGCTCTGGATTTGCCATTTTCTTTTTTCCCCCGTCTCATGAATGAATGAGGGCGAGCAGTACAGTGATGTACCGTGCTCGCCCTCACTTGTGAATGGATGACTCCTCGCTTATTTGCTGAGGAAAGAGGCAACGCCTTCGTGTGTTGGCGTCATGGCGATCTCGCCCTTATGCCAGCCTAGAGGGCAGACCTCACCATACATTTCAAAGTGCTGGAGAGCATCGACCATGCGGAGGGTTTCATCAATGGAACGCCCGAGAGGCATATCGTTGATGACCTGATGGCGGACGATGCCACTCTTGTCGATGAGGAATAGACCGCGATAAGCGACCAATTCACCCTCAACGCAGAGATTGCCGTCTTCATCAATGCTCTGATCGCCAGCTAAAACGCCGTAATCTTCTGAGATTGTCTTATTGATGTCGGCAACTAAGGGATACGTTACACCTTGGATGCCACCTTGATGCGTTGGGGTATTGACCCAAGCCCAGTGCGAAAATTCGCTATCTGTCGAGCAACCAATGACCGCAACATTGCGGTTTTCAAACTCAGACATCGCCTCTTGGAAGCCGATCAATTCTGTCGGGCAAACAAAGGTGAAATCTTTGGGGTAAAAGAAAAGAACAACGTATTTCTTACCCAGATACTGAGAAAGGTTGAAGTTCTCGACGATTGTTCCGTTAACTACGGCGTTTGCACAAAAGTCTGGTGCATGTTTTCCTACTAAAAGCATATTATTGATGTGTTTGGGTTATGGTTGGAATCATTCCAAAAAATAGAGTAAAGTCAAGTAAATAGATGATTATTGCCAAAGGTATGTTCAATAAAATATGTTGAGAAGAGTGGATTTGTGAGTAAGTCGGTAGAGCGGGAGATTCCAGAGAAGCTTTCCTTCCATTAATGAATCCCTTTGTTGCAATTGATTCTTCAATGCCCATTCTTTTATCATGTTTTGGATTATAGGTAGTTCTCTAATTAAGTCACGTTTCTGAAATCGTAAACTTCCTTTAATGTGAGAACTTTGTTGACTGTTAATTGATTTGTGGTTGTTTTTTGAGGAAGCTTAACGTGTGTTCTTGTCGTATTCCGATTGTTTCCTGTCGGTTTTGCTTTTTTGTGCCTTGCTCCTTTTTACTTTTTTTCAAGATTTTTATTTAGGACAGGTGTG
>JAVXPO010000065.1:0-11008 GCA_036644695.1 Akkermansia sp.
TTTGTGCCTTGCTCCTTTTTACTTTTTTTCAAGATTTTTATTTAGGACAGGTGTGGTGAAATTGAGCGTATTATGCATTTACGGCTTTTCTTGAGGCGGTGATTATGTATTATGTCAGAAATATGATGCATACAACCCTTCCTACACGTTCCGAGCAGACTCGGGGGTTTACTTTGATTGAGCTTCTCGTTGTGATTGCTCTTTTAGCTGCTCTCGCGGCGGTGGCTTATCCCTCGTACTTGAAATATTCACAAAATTCCGAGAGAACCGTTTGTACGTCTAATCTCAATGAACTCAAGCATTTAGGTACGCAATATTCATCTGATCATTATGGGATTTTGCCTTGTAGCGGGATGCAGGATGACCCTGATACTGTGGAATATGACGAGAGTCAGGGCTGGTGGGTTGCACTTGGTCCGTATGTGTTTAAGGGAGAATCTGATTATGCCCCTAATTCGGCTAAGGATAACCCCAAGTATCGCTCAACTTTCCGTTGTCCGTCAGATAAACGTCAGGCAAAATATAAGCCCGATGAATTTATCGGGGCAAATCCAGAAACGGTTTCTTACGCTAGTTGGACAGATAATTCAGCTGATCCAGATGATCGTGGATCCTGCATTCAGACAAGCCGTGGACAATTGCTCTCGGGGATTCCGTGGTTGAGTGATGGTACCGCCCAACGTGACGCAAGTATCCGTACTGCTGCCGATTTTGAAGAATTTATTTTACCAATTGCCGAACGGCATAATGGCTATACCTGCGTACTCTATGCTGATATGTCAATTAGGAGTATTGAGGATCCTAGTTTTCATTCAGTTGCTCCAGGCTTGGAGAATAAAGAGAAAAAATAAGCCGAAGGGAGGTCGAACGACCTCATGAAAGCATCAAATAAAGTACTTTACAAAGTCTTTATTAAAAAGGGACAGAAATTACTTTTACTCTTTTTATAGCACATAAGAGATGAAAGTAGTATAATTATTTGCCAAGGCAAAAGGAGGAAAAGATGGCATCGAGGATATCCTCAGTGTCTATTTGACCTGTAATCTCGCCTAGGTTAGTAAGTGCCTCTCTGAGTTCCAGAGCAGAGAGCTCTGGGCTATCTGATGCCTTGATTGAGGCGATGGTCATGGCTAAAGAGTCTTTACAGCAACGTAGCGCATCACGATGACGCATGTTGATTGATGCCAGAGAGTCGCCTGTTGATAGAGAGGGGAGATGAGAGGCAAATGCAGATTTTAATGCGTTCTCTAAATCATCGCGCCCGTCGCCTAAGATACATGAGAAGCGGACTGCATCCACCCCTTGCCAATCTTGATGTTGGGGTAAATCGCATTTGTTGAGTACGAGGATGTGTGGTGTAGTTGCCCCTTGTTTTTTGATTTTTCCTAAATAATTACTTTTTTGAGTGGGTAATGATGCATCCACGACCTCAATGACGAGGTCTGCTGTGCGGATTGCCTGCCCAGTGCGCTCAATGCCAGCCTGCTCGATGGAATCGGCAGAATCTCTGACGCCAGCCGTATCAATGAGTCGCAATGCCATGCCCCCCAGGTGGATGGTCTCCTCTACTGTGTCGCGAGTGGTTCCTGGGACATCGCTGACAATGGCGCGTTCATATCCAAGTAAAACATTGAGGATGCTCGATTTACCGACATTGGGCTCTCCCACGATTGCGGTTCGGATTCCCTCGCGGAGTAAGCGTCCTTGTTCCTCTGTTTGGAGCAATCTCTCGATGCCCGTCATGACCTCGTTTAGCTTTTTAATCAAAACTCCAGCTGTATCAGGGCTAATCTCTTCATCGGGGAAGTCAATATAAGCCTCTAGGTGAGCCAATACATGAATGAGTGATTCGCGCCATGCACTGATGCGATGTCCTATTGCGCCATCAAGTTGCTCTCTGGCTGCCTTTAGAGCGAGATCGCTCCCTGCTGAGATGATATCCATGACAGCCTCTGCCTGAGTCAAGTCCATCCGTCCTGCTAAGAAAGCTCGTTTGGTGAATTCGCCTGGCTCAGCAGGGGAGGCGCCGCAATCAAATAAGCACTCTAAGACACGTTGTGTCACCAACATGCCACCATGGCACGAGATTTCTACCATTTCTTCTCCCGTGTAACTGGCAGGTGCCTTAAACCAAGTGACGAGCACTTGATCAATGGGGATCCCCGTCTGATCGACAATATCGGTTAAACTGACGCGACGAGCCTGCAATCGCTCTGTTACTCCAGCGTGAGTACAGCGAGTGAGCACACTTAAAGAATCCGCCCCACTTACCCGAATAATTGACAGAGCCCCCATGCCGATGGGGGTTGCTAACGAGGCAATCACTCGCTCATTATTTTCATTTTCCATCGTATTCATTCGCCAACTTCCTCAAAAAATCCACCTCCTAAGACGCGTCCTCCATCATAAAAGGCACAGACTTGTCCAATTGCCAAGGCGCGCAGGGGGTGCTCAAATTTTAATTCAACTCTGCCCGAGTCTAATGGGGTACAAATTGCGGGCTCAGCCTTAGCTCGATATCGAGGTTGAGCCAAGACGTGGTGAGGTAAATCTCCCTGTATATTATCAATCCCCCCCACAATGGCACGATTAGAATAGAGCCCTTGTGTATCGGTGTCTTCATAGCCGACAATGAGGCGGTTATGATGAATGTCTTTGCCGACTACGACGTATGCGATTCCCTCGCGAGGTGAGGCGACTCCATGTCCTTTGCGCTGTCCCATGGTGAATAAATGTAAGCCATCGTGGCGCCCTAATTTTTTCCCTTGAGTGTCGACAATATCACCAGGGTTATCGGGTACATAATGACGTAAGAAATCGCTCATTTTAATTTGTCCGATGAAGCAAATTCCTTGGCTGTCTTTCTTTTTAGCCGTGGGTAAATCATACTTTGCTGCTAATTCTCTGACCTCGGGCTTCAATAAATCTCCAATGGGGAATCTTGCTCGGTCAATTTGCTCTTGTCGCATTAAGGAGAGGAAATAGGATTGATCTTTATTGGGATCGCGCCCACGCAATAAGGCAGCATGCCCATCAGAGCGTTCGGCGCGTCGCGCATAATGTCCTGTGCCCACTGCCTCAAAGCCTTGCTCAAGCGCATAGTCGAGGAATACGCCAAATTTCATTTCGCGATTGCATAGCACATCAGGGTTAGGGGTAACGCCAGCGCGATAGCCCTCAATCAAGTAATTGACAATTCGGCTCTTGTACTCCTCAACGAGATCGATGACGCGAAACTCGATTCCTAATTTTTTGGCAACGGCATGAGCATCTTCAATATCGCTCTCCCATGGGCAATCACCGGGTAGGTCATCGGCATTTACCCAATTTTTCATATAGCCCCCAACGACCTGATGCCCCTGCTCAAGGAGCAGGGCGGCGGCAACAGAGCTATCAACTCCCCCAGAAAGACCAACTAAGATATGAGACAAAATAATACCCTTCTTATGCTCAATGGCTTTATTGATTTGAGTAGGCGCTCGTATCGATCCAAGAGGGGCTAACCACCTTAACAACACGGGCAGTGGCTGGCTTGTCTTTTTGAGCTGGTATCTTTTCCAAGGTTAACAGACATTCTACAGAGCCTCCATTGGCTCCTCGCATCGTTTGGAAAAACTCCTGTTGATCAAAATCATTTAAATCAAGATAACCAAAAATAGTACGAGCTGAGTCCATCGTCTTTAATTGTAAGCAACGATAGCGGTCACTATTGGTAAATGGTGCGGAATAAATGCCGTCAATCTTGGCATATACTCGGAAGTCCCCTTGAGGGGCTTTGGGGTCATCTAACCATTTATCCCAATCAAAACTACAATAGCGTACTTCGCTCTGCCAATCAATTTTTGGAGTGCCCTCAATCATTTTCATCGCAACAAAGACGGGGGTTCCGTCTTCTAGTTGACCTTGAGCACGCCAAAATGCAACTCCGTTCAAAGCCATTCCTACAGGAGCCTTCATTTTAGTCAATTTGCCTATTTTCATCGGGTTCCTCTGATAAAAGGTCTTCATAAGAGGCTCCACACTTTTGGGGCTAATGACATAAGCTAATCTTTCTTTGGGTGTTTTAGATGCAAAATATCCACTTACCGCCTGAGTCATCTTTTGCATTGTCGAACTTATCTCAGGGTCAGATTTCTCTTTTTCATCTTTTCCATCGATTGATTTGCTGCCTGATTGTCCCTCTTTTTTTGGACAGAGTATATCGGAGCTCTCTCCTGTATTTGTCTGAGCGGTCTTGTCTGACTGGAAAACATTTTGCTCATCCTTAAAGTCGCCCGTCGTCGTCTTGGCATTATTGTCCTTCATTAAGAAAAAGATACAAGTGCCGAGAGATGCGACGAGGATGGTGATAATGAAATACAAAATTCCGTTTTTAGTTTTATAGGGAGAGTTCATGATATGAAAGATAAAATAATTGATTAGATTTATGCTGATTTGCTAGAGTTCCTCCCGTAGAGGATGATTTGAGCGGAGCTATAACAAGTCTTGTCTTACCTGAAAAGCCAAATTTAAGAAAGAAGAAAATGGAGTAACTGTTAGCTTCTTGAGCCAGCTTTCCCTGCGCAACCATGTTCGTTGTCGTTTAGCATATTGCCTCGTCGCCAAAGCTACTGCCTTTTTGCACTCCTCTTGGGTTATCTCTCCTGCTAAACAAGATTTGATTTGAGGCAAGCCCAAGGTTTTTGCTGCCGTTACTGAGCAAAATGGCAATTTCGCCACCTCATCAAGTACGCCTGCCTCAAACATGGTCTCCGTCCGTCGAGCAATACGTTGATCGAGATTATCCACATCACAATCTAGCACCCATCCTGGACCTGCTGGGGGATTTAGCCAATTTTGCCTCCAATAAGATAAAGGCTTACCTCCGACGAGGATAATCTCTAAATTACGCTCCACATACCGTCTATTTTCTAAACTCGTCGCCTGGGCTCCCTCTGGATCGGCCTTCCGCAGCAATTCGACTAATTCCTCCAATGACTTCTCGGCAAAGGTCGCGCGTAATGCAGCATCCCCTGGGGGGGCCTTTGATAAACCGTGCGTCAAAAACTTCAAATATAAACCCGATCCCCCCACGACAAGAGCCCTTTTGCCACGAGCATGAATATCTCGGATGCATTCCATCGAGCGAGCATAATGCAAAGTTGCATCCCACGTCTCAGTCACCTCTAAAAAGCCAATCATTGAGTGAGCCACTCGTGCCAAATCTTCAGAAGGGGGAGTAGCCGTCAAAATGGGCATCTCTCGATACACCTGATATGCATCCGCACTCACAATCTCGGCGTCAATCATCTCAGCTAACGCCAAAGCCACGGCAGATTTACCTGAGGCGGTGGGACCAGCGATAAAAATTGTTTGTTCAGGAAGAGAGGGAGAAAGCACCATATTCATTCAATCAAGAGAAGAGGGGGGCGCATCAGGAGAGCGCACCTCATCATCGAGTCGCTCTGCCAACCATTGTTTCATCATGCTTTGATAATTGAGATACCGCCCACGAGCTACGCGCTTAATGCGGGCAAGCATCCTCGGGTCAAACCTAAGCGTAATTGTCGATGACTCACGATTATCACTCATTAGTAACGATGACTCCATTAAATACGGAGACAAATCATGTGCTTGCCAAAAGGCAGACTCCTCTGGCAAAGACTCAAAAACAGGTATTTCTCTCCAATGCTCAATTGTCGTTAATTCATCCATCATCTCATCTCGGTATATTTACGCTTATAATACATCTCCTCAACCTCGGTCATATCTCGGACAGAAACGATACGCACCGACTTGCCATCACTCCAAAAAACGAGAAAAAGCCCACGCCCCGATAAACTCTTTGCCAAACAAAAGTACCGTGTCTCTTGTGTCCACGCAACATCTTCAGGCAAAATGCGAATACCAAACGGATCTTCTAGGCATTCCTCAATCTCACGAGGCGTGTAGCACTCCGGGTCAAATAGCAATTGTCTAAGATTCAACTCCATAAAAATCGTGCTCATTTTAGGGAATCTCCTCACTTTGGAAAGAGTTTATCTCGTCCTCCCTATCACAATACGCCCTCTCATTGCCTTAATTGCCCCATTTATACGTTTCTCATGCATTTTTATTGGTATTGCCGTATGATTTGATAAAATCGCAACGTATTTAATCATCCAATTAAAAATCAATGATGAACTATAAACTTATTCTTTGTTCGACCTGTTTTGCCTTCTCCTCTCTCACAGGCATCGTCTCAGCCACTCCAGCCACCCCTGTAACCAAGGCGACTCCAGCCGAAGCACCTAACCCGATTGACTCGCCGACTACCCCAAAATTTAACACTCAACCATGGTCACCACCGAGATACGCCGTGATCAAAAAATCTCTTTTAGAGAACCCTTGTGACATCCTCTTTGTCGGAGATTCAATCACTGAGCAATGGGAATTTGTGGGTAAAAAAGTTTGGGATGAACTTTTTATCCCAAGAAGAGCCGTCAACTTTGGTGTCAGTGGAGACAGGACAGAGAGTGTCCTTTGGAGAATGCAAGATACCAAACTAGCTACAACCACGCCCCCTAAAGTATGCATCGTCACCATTGGCACCAATAACATTGGCGAATGGAAGGGCAAACAATCTGCCAAAGAAATGGTCACGGGAGTCAAAAAAATAGCGACTGAGCTTCTCAATAAATTTCCAAAAACGCATCTGATTATCATGGCAACATTTCCTTATGGACCCGAGCCCAAAGCTGAATATCGCATTTTAGGGGAACAGCTTGATGCAGAAATTGCAAAAATCAAACTACCTCGCACCAAAGTCCTCAATATCAACAAGCACTTCCTCAATACAGACGGCACCTTCAAAGAAGGTATTTTTAAGGATAAAGTCCACTTGACAGAAAAAGGCTACCAAGTCTGGGCAGACCAAATCCTACCCATTATCGACAAAGTGCTAGATACTAAAAAAGGGGGGAGGTGACTCTCCTCCCACCACAAGGGGAAGATAGCTTATTTAGATATTACGCTCAGATGGTCGTTAGCTCGGTGTGGGCTAATGTATCAATTAAGGGGGGGGGCTCTGGCATTTCTTTTTTCCCAGAGATGCCAAGCTCTTTGAGTCTCTTGGCTTTAGGGAGCATACGTCGCTCGTAAGAGCCAACTGTTTTATTAAATCGTGTGACGGCTTGGTTGAGACTTTGCCCGACTGAGTTAAAGTGATCGGAGAGGATGACGCAGCTGTCGTAGAGGTCAGCACCTGCTAGCGAGATTGCCTTGGCGTTGTCGGCTAGTTGCTCGTGTCGCCATCCGTACGCGACTGCTCGCAAGAGGGCAATGAGGGTAGTCGGCGTGGATAGGATGACTTTGTGCTCGACGCCAAATTCAATGAGTGAGGGGTCAGATTCGAGGGCGGCTTGGAAAAAGGATTCCCCCGGGAGAAACATGACGACGAACTCAGGGGTGTTGTCAAATTGGGCAAAGTAGGATTTGGCGCCTAATTGTTGCAAATGAGTGCGCACTTGCGCGGCGTGTTTGGCGAGATAACGCTTTCGTTGCTCGGGGTCTGATTGTTCCATCCCTTCGAGGTAGGCGTTCATGGGGGCTTTGGCGTCGACGATGACGCAGCGATTACCTGGGAGATTGACTACCATGTCGGGGCGAATTGCCTGTTGGGTGTCTGAGCGGCTCTCTTGAAGGGTAAAGTCGCAATGCTCGGTCATTCCAGCCATTTCAACGACGCGTTTGAGTTGGAGCTCGCCCCATCTGCCTCGTGCGCTGTTGCTGTGGAGTGCCTGTGAGAGGCGAGAGGTCTCTTTGCGGAGGGAGATGTTGCTCTCGGTGATGAATTTGATTTGTTGTTGAAGTGATCCGTAGGTGAATTGGCGGTCTTTTTCCATCGTTCCGAGCGTGGTTTGCATCTGTTTGAGCGATTCATTGACGGGTTTAATGAGCGATTCAATGGCTTGTTTGCGCGTGTCCAGCTCGTGCGTTGCTTTTTCTTGTGCAGTGGTGAGTCGCGTTTGGGCGAGCGTGAGGAATTGCTCGCTGGAGTTTTTGATAACTTCAGAGCTGACCTCGGCGAAGGATTCTCGCATGGCAGATTTTGCTTGGTCGAGCAGGGAGCGGCTTTGTTCGTCGCGCAGGCGTGCAGAGGTGAGATCAGATTCGAGGCGGATGCCAGTTTCTCGTGTACGTAGCCATGCCATGAGGAGGACGATGGCGGTTACTAATAGGACAACGCTGGTGATGCTAAGGAAGATAATCATGATGAGAGGGGATAGGGCGGTGATAAGAGGGTGAGAGCGCACTTAAATTGGTTCAGCGAGGGGGATGTCGTCGTCATTTTCGTCGAGGGGCTCAGCGAGAGGGATATCGTCATCGTTGGGAGATTTGTTGTCTGATTGTGAGTCAATAGACGTGCCCGTGGATGCCCCCACGGGAGTTGCATCAGGGATGGGGTTTCCTTCATTGACGGGCTCGGCGAGAGGGATGTGTTTTTCGCACATTTTTGTAGGGGTGTCTACGTCGGGGATGGTTTCGTAGTAGGCGGTATGGGCATCTTGGCATCCAGTGTGGGCGATTTGTCCTGATTCACGGCACATCCAGATGGCTTTGCCTGAGCTGGCAGAGGATTTCCGAATGTCTCCACAGGGGTAGCCTGATTGTTGGGCGGCATGCATGATGTCTGCCCAGATGGGGAGAGCGAGTGTGCCCCCATAGCCTTTTTCAATGATGGTTTTTTGTTGGTCAAATCCGACCCAGACCGAGGCAGCGAGGCTTTGACTAAAGCCTGCAAACCAAGCATTCATGTATTTATTGGTCGTGCCTGTTTTCCCTCCGCATGGAGCCTTAAAGCCGAGAGTAGACATTTTGCCAGCGGTGCCCCCAGGGCGGGTGACTTGCTGTAAGAGCGATGAGGTGAGGTTGGCGGCGCGCTGGGTGTAGGCGCGACGCGTTGTCTTTTTTGAGTAAAATAAGACTTGGTCTTCGGCATCAGAGATCGTCTCAATGATGTAGGGTGTGGGTCTGACTCCTCCATTGGCAAAGGTAGTGTAGGCACTGGCAACGTCGAGGGGAGAGGCCTCCCATGTGCCTAGATAAACGGCAGGGGAAACGGAGGTTTTACCTTGGAAGCCTGCGAGCGAGGCATGCTGGATGACATTTTTTAATCCTGCGAGGTGACCAATGCGCACCGACATGGTGTTACGCGATTTGACCAAGCCAAAGGAGGCGGATTGCATCCCTCGGAAGGTGTTATCAGAGTTGCGTGGGGACCAGTTGCGTGCCCCAGGGATTTCACCAGGGCGGATGGGGCCATCAGAGACTTGAGTCGAGGGAGAATAGCCTTTTTCAAAAAAAGTGGCGTAAACAAAGGGCTTAAAGAGGGAGCCGACTTGCCGTCTGGATTGGATGGCGCGATTAAAGCGTGATTCTTCTCCATCGCGTCCCCCGACGACGACGAGTAGCGCGCCGCTCGCATTGTCGATGACGACTGTTGCCGCTTGGACGTATCCAGGGGTGGTTTTGTCGCGCTTTTCTTTTGGCAGTGCCATATAGGCACGGCGCGTGGTGTGTTTGTATTTTTTTGTTGATTCGAGAGCGGAGAGGTGTTTGTTGATGGAGTCAATGGCACTATTTTGCAGGTCGAGATCGAGGGTTGTCCGCACGACTAGCCCCCCAAGGCGGATATTTTCCTCTTCAAGGATGTTATCTAGTTCCCGACGAATGAGATCCATGGCATAGTTCTCTTCAGAGCGAGATTCTGGCTTATGGGTGACGATGGGCTCATTTAGTGCTTGTTGATAGATATCTTGAGATATTTTTTGATGGTCTTTGAGGAGTCTTAGGACAATATTGCGAGCTTCTTTTGCCTTGGCTGGGTTTTTATAGGGAGAGAAATCGTTAGGTCCATAAATGATTCCAGCTAGCATGGCGCATTCACTCACAGTGAGTTGAGATGGATCTTTGCTGAAATATCCCCTTGCAGCGGAAGAGATACCCATGAAGGTGTGCCCCCAGAAAATACGGTTGATGTAAGCCTCTAAAATTTGTTTTTTGGAGTAGGCGGCTTCGATGCGTTTGGCGAGGGCTACCTCGGTTAATTTGGCGTTGAGGTTGCGTTTTTGGTGGTTAAAGGTCGTTTTAGCGAGCTGCATGGTCAGGGTTGATGCCCCTTGGGTGGCTCGTTTGTGCTTGGCAACCTGAGCCACGGCACGACCGACCCCAATCCAGTCAACGCCCCCGTGTGAGTAAAAGCGACTATCTTCTCGCAAAAGGAGGGCGTCGATGAAAATGGGGGGGACTTCTTCGAGTTTGACTTGTTTGCGATTGGTGCCGTGCAAACGTCCAATTTCCCGATTTTTACGATCGAGCACGATGGTGCGTTCGGGCATCTTGAGGACTTCGGAGATGTCGTAGCGGTTCGCAATCGTTCCGTAAAGAAAGATGAGGATACCCCCAACGACGAGCCCCACAAAGGCGATGCTCAAAAAGAGGCGCAGGGGCCAGACCGCAAACCATCGCAGATGGCGCGTGAATTGGAAAATAATGCGAAAGGGGAAGGTGAGGATAAACCAGATGATGCCAAAAATGGTGATTTTGGGCTTGCGTGGTGGGCGCATGTAATCGTAGTCATTCTCATAGCGCGGTCTGCATCTCGGTGCTCGCCGAGGCGGGGGGGGTGAGTCATCGTATTCATCGTAGGGTGGATATTCCTCTTCTTCCTCATAGGAATGAGTTGCTGGCTTACGTCTGAATCTCTCCTCATCGCGCGCGACACGTCGCCAGTCAGAATCTCGGTCTCGGCGAGGATCCGAGCGTGGTTCTTCAAAGGATTGACGTGGTGGGCGCATGTGTTCCATTCTTCTATCATAAGAATTGAGCGCGAGCGAATAAAAAAGCGCGGATTGACAATCCGTGCTTTTGACGAGAAAAGATAAGAATATAAGAGTTTTCCCCCCCCACCTTATCTCAAATCAGCAAATTATCACTATTTCCATTAATTATTGAATTTACGTGTTGATATCAGATTGCCACTTTGTAT
>JAVXPO010000066.1:0-10552 GCA_036644695.1 Akkermansia sp.
AAAAGTAATTATTAAATTAAAAAGACAAACTTATTATGCGGATAGGCAATCCGATATAATAATAGATAATACCATAACATTAAGGCTATTATATATTTAATGATAGAGGGTTTTACGAGCGTACGATGCTATTACAAAATATCATGAGCGATGACGGTAAACGGATAGAGGTTTATTTTTTTTGTTTGACATCGGATTGCCTATCCGATGTTTGTGGTCCTTCAGAGTGGTCTGGATGAAGGGGGAAAATAGCACGGCGAAGAAAAACGTGTCAGGTTCTCCTCCAGACTTGTATTTGATTTTTGTGCGGTGATTTTTTATGGCATATAAGAGAGGAAAGCAGAATCAGTCATTGATGGATGAGGGACTGTATTATTCCTGAATGGATAATTTCTCTTCTTTGCTATTGCCACGGAGGCTTGGTGCGTACATTGCCTCGATGACGGTGGGCAGTGCGCTGAAGGTGCCTGGGCGTTCTGCTCGTAGGCGGAAGGTGATTTTATGTGTGCCCGACGGGAGCTTGGAAATGAAAAAGCGTGTATTCTCATCCCCTGCCTCGCGGTAGGCAAAGACGTTGCCCGAGGTGGAGTATCCGCTGGTGATGTTTTTTGCCTCACATCCAGCAGGTTTGGGGTCGGCGAGGAAGAGGTACTCAACCTCATTTTTAAGATTGATGATGAGCTCGACCTCGATGATGTCGCCACTTTTGACGTTGGCGTTGTCGGGGAGGAGAGTTTTTTGCTCTTCTTTGACGGGGCGTGTGATGACGGCGCCTGAATCGGCTTGTCCCAGGGTATCTTTTTGCGCCGATTGCACGAGGTAATAAGCGCGGTTGACGCAGAGAGCATTGCCTGCCGCTGGGAGGGGGTCTTGGAGGGTAAAGACGCTTAAACTGGCATCAATATAGATGTTGCCTTGCCCTTGTAGGCGTTTGATGGTGATTTTACCCATCTTATGATCTACCCCGTGTTGATCGGGGAGAGCGTCATGTCCGCGCAGGATGATGCGTTGATTGGCGGTTAAGAGGGTGTCTTTAGTGGTTTTAATCGTGCCGATGGTTTTGCCTTGATATGAGACCTCCGTCTCCATGGGCTCCATGCCTTCTTTGGTGATGGAGAGGTATTTGGCGAGAGCATTGACGGCATTGGCGGTGTTGAGCGTCGAGTCCCAATGGTTCCCGTTGGCTCGGTTGAGGACGATCCATTTAGCGACTTGAGCGAGCTTGGGCGATTGGGGCTCCATGCTGCACAAGATATCGAGGTAGGCAGTTTGGGTGCTGATGTCATCACCGTACCAATGCCACCAATAGCTCGTATTGGGCAATTGGAGGTGAGCGGTTTGGAGGCTGTCGTCAATGGTGAGGAATTGCTCGACGCTTTTCATGATGCGCTGATAGTCTTTTTTGGCGTTGTCATGCCCTGCTTTGATGTCGATGACGAGCGTTTGAGCGAGTAATAGGCGTCCGTAGACGGGCATGTCGAGGCAATCTCTGTTGAGGTAATCGAGCATGGCGTCGTTACGGATGCCTGATTGTTGGAGGGTATGTCTGATGCGTGCATCGAGCGAATCTGTGGTCATGCGGTACTCGGCACGGCTTTTTCCTTTTTCTTGCTCCGTCATATTGCGTCGTTTATCTCCTTGATTGAGGAGGGCGACTTGTTGCTTTTCGTAGGTGACAAGCCATTTTTTAGCCTTGTCGAGACATCCCATCGGTATTGGGAGGCGTGTACCTAATTGTTTGGTGAGGCAGAGCCCTTGATAGATGATGGCGGTCATCATGGGGTTAGAGTTTGATTGTAAGCCCCCAAACCATCCCCATGAGCCATCTGATAATTGCATGTCTGCGAGTTTGTTTAGGTGGCTCGTCGCAATCTTATCGAGTTTGGCGTTGCTAAAGATGGGGTTATTCTCTAGGCGTGCCTCTAGTTGTTGGAGTGCGGCGACATTGTCTGGGTCTCCGTAGTTGTGTTTGGCAAGTTCGTCGAGCTTGATTCCGTAGTTTTGCATCGTTTGACGAACGATGAGCGCGGGGAGGAATCGGTTGAGGGTCTGCTCGACGCATCCATGGGGGTATTGAGCCAAATAGGGGAGGGCGTCGATCATGGTCAGGGCGATGCTGGGCGAGACGTTGATGTTGAGCGTGGTGTCTTGGATGCGTATTTCTGATGGGATTTTGACATCAAAGGAGCATTCTTTTTGCTCTGGAGTCATGGCAGAGCTAAAGGTATGGAGCTGTTTCATGCCGTGGACGAGGATGGGGATTGAGGTCTCCATGGCATCGTTACCCAGGGGGCTTTTTGCCGTGACGGTGAAGCTTGCCATGGTGTCTGCCGAGGGGGTGGCAAGGTGCCCAGTGTCGTCAATGTTATCCGTGTTCGCAAGAATGGTCCAATTGACGACGGCTTGCCCATGGGCAGGGATATCGATTTTTTGAGTGGTAGACGGTGAGCTTTTCGTCAGGGCGACTCCATTTTCAGGTGCGAGAGTAACGCTGGCTTTTGTCGGCTGATCGGTTTGATTGCGGACGATGGCACTGATGGTCACCGTGTCGCTATCGACGAGGAAGCGAGGTGTTTGGAGGCTGACGAGGAAGTCCTTGGTGCAGCGAAAGTGAGCGGTAGCCTCACCCACGGCGAGCTTTTCGCTGATGCCCCAAGCCTTGATCTCCCAAGTAGTAAGGTTGTCTGGCATGGAGACAGGGATGACGACGTCGCCATTTTTATCGGTCGTGAGTGAGCCACACCATTTGATGTTATCGAGGAAGTTGGTGCGGACTTTGACGGTGTCATGAATCAGTGCTGGCTCTTGAGTGTTTGAGCGTAATGCGCCAGAGCTAAAGGCATCTTGCTCATTTTCTGAAATTTGCGATGGAGTATAACACATGCTGACAGATGTATTCATGATGCCTTTAGATTTAAAAGGCATGGAGAAGGGTGTTGATGAAGTGGAGTCAAGTAGATCAATGTGAATGTTTCTCCCCAATAGAGAGCTATCTAAAAAAGAATCATTAGATGAGATGAAGTAGAGAGAAGATAGATTGGCTGTTTCTGTAGGCTTATAATTGATCGTGCGCCATAGTTGGTTGATGAGGGGTTGTTGTGGAGCTACAAAATAATTGAGGGCTTGGTCGTAGACGGTGAGGGTGAGCTGTGTATTCTCTTGGACGGGATTGCCCAGATGATCTGTCACATGGACGCGAATGGTTCCCTCCTCCTCTGGGGTATAAATTTGTTGGTTGGGGCGAGCCTCAATCTGGAGGGTTTTGTCATTAGGGGGGAGGAATACCATTGTTTGACCATAAAAGAGCTTGCCCATGGAGATGGTGAATCCCGAGACGAAAAAGTTGGGCATGTCTGCTAGCGTGACAGGTATGCTGAGTTGACCAGATTGATGCTTGAGCGCGAAGGGGCTCATTGTTTCTGTCGTTAATCCAGAGCGGATAAATGCCCAGATAAAGGCATCAGGATTAGAGGAGGTGACGAGTATTTGAGCCTTGTCTCCAGGGTGATAGTCTCTCCTCTCTGTGGTGAATTTGATTTCTGGTGATGGGAAGGGCGCGAGGTCTTGATCAGTTTTATTATTTTTATCAAGTTGTCCAGATTGTCCCGATATCTCATAGGCGAGGAAGTCCGTTGAGCCTTTGGAGCACTGCCCCTGAGAATCAGTTAAGGTGACGCAGAGACGATACGAGCCTGCTTGAGGCACGGCGATGTTGAGCGTCCCTATCCCTTGCTCATTGACGCTGATGTCGGTTTGCGAGAGCTCCTGCTCTTGAACTTGATTATTTGGATCTAAAATCAATTGACATATCCTTACCTTACCTTTGGCATTGGGTATCGGGGTGTTTGTGATCGTTGTTGCCTGGATGTCGATGGGGATGGGAGATTTAGCTCTCACATAATTGATAGGGAGGGTAACAGAGGTTTCAAATGCTTGGACAGGGGCTAGTATTTGACTCTCTGCCTCGACCTCACGCAGGGATGCATCGGTTACGCTGACGGTGACCTTATATTCTATGTCCTTTTTACCGAAATCGGTAAGGTCTTTGATAGTAGGTAGCGTGATATTAGCCTTGCCTTGTTGATCGAGAGTGACTTTTTGATTATCGAGGATTGAGATAGGATTAAAGTCATTATATCGCCAGGAATCATTAATAGTATCGACGAGCTGGCTCCATCTCCAGAAGGGACGCCAAGAGAAGGAACGGGGAGTTGCCTCAACATTGACAAGCGCGCTCCCCCCTGCAACAGGTCCCCCCGCATAATAATTCGCGGTGATGGTGAAGCTGACGGGATTGCCCAATTTGATGACGGGGGCAGATGGCTTAACCAAAACTTCAAATTCAGGCTTTTTATATTCTTCAACGGAGAAATTAACTGATAGCGAACGATCGCTCCCGTTGATATTAAGAAGAATGGTGTATTGCCCCAGTGGTGCATCTTTGGGGAGTTGGTAGGATATCTTAAAGGCACCTGTCGAGTCTGTCTTGATAGGCAGATTGTTGACGGAGCTTTTGTTGCCTTGAGGATCTATGATCGTGAGCTTGTGATTGGTGTTTGCCCATTGAGAGAGGGTAGGGTTGTCGTAGGTTGGGGTGACGAGTCGGCAGAGTGCTTTGACCATTTGCCCTGGACGATAAAGAGGCTGGCTGGATAAGAATGTGAGCTCGACATTGTCTTTTGTTTGAGAGCAGGGGGACTCAAAATCGTTTAGATAAATCATGCCTGTGTCGTCGAAGATGCCCCAAGTGGCATAGTTATCTTGATGTTTAGCAATGCAAATCAGTCTTTGTATGCTGTACGATTGTGGGTTTCCTGCCTGTCTCCTGTTGTTTTTCGGTAAAGATGTAATGAAAGTGCCGTTCCCGTCTGTCATGCCAGAGAAAGGCAAGATGTCTTGTTTTTTAGATCCAGATTTTAATAGGACAGCAACGCCATTGAGAGATACTCCTTGTAACGGAGTGCCTGTAATGGCATCCGCAACGACCCATAAGATGCCTTGAGGGATAGGCTGCTGAATGAGGACAAAATTATTGATAGAGACGATGCGATAGATTCGAGAATGATCGGAGAGTCTTGCCTCGACAAGGTAAAGACCAGGACTAAAAACGGGGAGGGTGAGGCTTGTCGTTTTGTCTCTAAAATCAGGGGTTGGAGGGACTTTGTAGGAGTGAGTGATGATTTTTGGCAAAATGTATTTTGCATAAGAGGCTTCTTTGGGGTCTTTTGGATTCACCGCATGCTCAAGAATATGTGATAAAATCGAATTATTTTTTTTGAGCTTAAGTTTCTCATCGCAGATCATTTGTTGATTGATTTGGCGTACATAGAGTGTGATGTTATCAGTATTTCTATACTGAATATCAATGGATGGTGCGATGGATGAATCTTTGGGCGTTTGAGGGACGACGAGCGGTGATGACTCTCGAATAAATTGTCCAGAGGGGGAGATTATTTTTTGTTTGAAGGAAAGAATGCGATCTTTTTGCTGTTGATTTGTGACAAAGGAGAGAGCCTTGTCAAGATAGGTGACCGCCTCCGTTAGTCTGTTGCGCGTGGCTAATTCTCGTGCAATCAAGAGGTTGACATCGACGCCAATTTTTTCACCTTCCCCTTGGTCTAGCGAGGAATCTTGAGCAATAAATTTTAAGATACCCAGCATGTCGCTCATGGGGGGGAGGGTAATGAGTGTCGGGGTATCCCCCAGGAATGCGAGTGTTTCGTTGTCCTTTAATTGATCTCGTTTTTGCCAAAGGGGGGTTGATTTATCGGGATGCTCATCAATGAAGGACTCAAGAGAGAAAAAATTGTGGAGCCAAAGTGCTTTTTGAGCAAGGTATTGAAGTCGATTTTTTGGGTCAATCCGCGAGGCTTCCTCAAAGAGATATTGAATCCTCTCCCCATCGTTGAGGGCTGTTTCCCATGATGAGGATGGCGAGAAAAAGATGGGATTGCCTTGTTTGTCTATTGGCAGGCTTTTGGTGTCGTTAAAAGAATCATTGTCGTCTGTGATGAGTGGCGCTTTTGTCAAATCCGTCTTTGCCGTTAAGTAACAATAGGGGAGAGGATAATTCCTCCACGATCTCCTTGCTTTTTGAGGCGTGATTTGATTGGCAAAGCGCATCATGATTGTTGCTGCGAGTTGGGGCTTGGCTTTTTTGTCAGTGCGATTCAACAGGTTGAGATAGATGCGAAGGGCTGTTATTCGATCAGATGTATCACAGGAATTGCGTTCCCCTCTGATTCTGAGCGGGCGATAGATTACCCCACCCTGCTCTTTGTATTGGTGATCCATGTTATGGATTATGTAATCGGCGACATCCATGAGGAAGTCTGGATTATCTTTGTGCAAAGGGGTATAGGTGCCAATGAGTGCTGTAATGTCGATGAAGCGATCTTGAGCCGCAACTTGTTTGTTCTGCGTGCCCCCCGTGGCGGTGATGGCTTGATTCGCATCTTGCCCTGCATCTGGGAGCTTGGGCATGAGAGTAACGTCTAAAACGGTTGAGGGGGCGATGATTCCTTCGATGGGGGTACATGCCTCTATGAGTTTGATGAAATCTAATCCACTCTGTTTATCATTGACGTTACGAAGGAGATGGACATAGGCTTGTGTCGCCTCTTTGTAAGATTTTTGATCAAGCAAAATTTGAGCGTCTTTGCGAAGATTCGTTACCTTGTCCTCATGGTTAGCCAATGCTGACGAGGGGCATGCCAACAAGACAAGCAAAGAGAGGAGGGGGATGAATATTCGTGGAATAACCATGTCTCTTGATAATGGATAAAGCGATTGACTACAAGAAAGAAAGAGGGCTCCTCTCGTCCTCTCTTATTAAATGATGGTTTTGTTAGCTAAATGAAAAAAATGTTTCAAATAGTCCGTTCCCGTTGATCGTTAATTGATTGAGGTGGTATATATCCTCTCTTGGATTAAAATATTTAGAAATAGAGTAAAAAATCGCTTGCAATTGGTTGGAGAGGCGACTATCTAGTTCCCCGAAGTTATGGCTAAAAAGAGCTGGATAGAACGAAACAAGAAAAAGGATGAGACCGTCAAGCGTTACGCCGAGTTGCGTACGCAATTGAAGGCTGACAAGGATTATATTGGTTTAACCATGTTGCCTCGTAATGCTAGCCCAAGTCGTCTCGTAAACCGTTGCTTGGTGACTGGACGTCGCCGTGCTTTTATGCGTCGCTTTAAGCTTTCACGTATTACCTTCCGCGAATTGGCAAATGCTGGGATGCTTCCTGGTGTGACCAAGTCTAGCTGGTAATCGAGAAGTCTTGAATGACAAATCATTTTTTGACGCGGGGGTCGGTGAATCAACACTGACCTCCCGTCTTATTTATGCCCATCTACGAATATATAACCCTCCATCCTGACGATCCTGCACAATCGTGCGCGGTTTGTCGTCGTGGATTTGAAGTAAGGCGTCCTATTGATAGGGCGCCTCTTGAGGCATGTTTATTGTGTAAACATCCCGTCCGTAAAGTAATCAGCAAGGTCAATGTACCTGAGATTACGAAACCCTTATCCGTATCCGATGCCAAGGCAGCTGGATTTACGGTCTTACAAAGAAGAGATAAGGGGACTTACGAAAAACTGTAAGTCTTGCTTGTATTTCTTTTCTTGTTCTCCTCATTTATTTTATATATATACATCTCATGATAGATTTAGACCCTCTCAGTATTCTTGCGGCCAGTGGGGCCGCTGAAATTCCGAGTTCATTCCCGGAATTGGGTGAAATTTTATTGGTTGTGGCTGGGATTATCTTTTTCCTTGGTCTGAATGCGTTTTTTGTGGCGAGTGAGTTTGCCATTGTAAAAGTCCGAGCCAGCCAGCTTTATGCCGACGAGGATATGACGGCAAAGCGGCGGCATAAGATTGGGATTGCCCAACAGGTCGTTAAGCATCTGGATTCTTATTTGTCGGCGAATCAGGTTGGTATTACGTTGGCTTCCTTAGCGTTGGGGTTCTTGGGTGAGCCCTTGGTGATGAAATTGTTGGCGCCAGCTCTGAAGATGACGGGCTTCATGAGCGATACGGCGATTAAGGTTATTTCTCTCGTGACGGCGTATGCGCTGTTTACTTTTTTCCACGTCGTTTTGGGCGAGCTTATCCCTAAATCAATTGCGATTCGTTATCCATTTCATACAACCTTGGCGACGACTCCTTTCCTGCATGGCTTCTTTGTGACATTTCGCTGGATTATTAGTGCCTTTAACGGGGCTGCCAATTTTATCCTGAAAAACTTTTTAAGAATTGATCCCAACGAGGTTCGACATGCCGTCCATAGTGCAGATGAATTGGCCTTACTCGTCTCGGAGAGTGAACGCTCGCAAGAGGTGACGGAGACAGAGGCAGAAATCTCAAAAAATGCACTTGAGCTGAATGACATGTGCGCCAAGGATATCCTGACGCCTCGTGGCGATGTGGATATTATGGATTTGACCGACCCTTATGAGAAAAACTGGGAGTTGGCTCGCACATCACGGCATACGCGTTTCCCTCTCGTGGAGGGGGGGCATTTAGATGAGGCAAAGGGATGGGTGCATGTGAAAGATTTGCTAAAGCTTGTCGGACAAGATCATCCCGATCTCATGTCTGTTTGTCGAGAACTCAAGGTTGTCCCTGATACGATGCCTTTGGATACGCTTTTGACCTTTTTCCTCAAGGAAAAAACTCATTTTGCCATGGTGGTAGATGAGTTTGGGGATGCTCTTGGGCTTGCCTTCCTCGATGATATTCTTGAGCAAATCGTCGGCGATGATATTCAAGATGAATTTGACCAGGATGAGATTAGTGAGTTTGTCCAGACGGCTCAATCCTCGTATGCCGTGAGTGGGGCGATTACTCTGTATGATTTGGTTGATTATTTGCCCTCATTGCATTTGGAATGTCCAGGTGTTACGACCTTGGGTGGATATATAACCCATGAGTTAGGGCATATCCCCGAAGAGGGAGAAGAGCTCACCATTGGTCATTATGGCATGAAAGTGGCGGGGACGGATGGTAGACGCATTACCCAAGTGCTCGTCCATCGTATTGGCGAGATGCCCCCTGTTGAAGAAAACTATGGGGATTGACCTCATGATGTGATATGGCTCGTCCCCTCGTTATTCCAGTATCTCCTGATTTTAGCTATGAGCAATGCGCCATAGATCGGGGGCTGGTGCATCTTGTCGGTGTGGATGAGGCGGGGCGTGGTCCTTTGGCTGGCGTTGTCGTGGCGGGTGCCGTCATGATTCATGATCAGTCTAAAATTCCTCCAGGTCTCAATGATTCCAAAAAATTGAATGAAGCGAAGCGAGAGCTCCTTTTTCATGAAATCCTAGCTTGTCCGAGCATGATTGGTGCAACGGGTATTGCGTCGGTTGAGGAGATTGACCGTCTCAATATCTTGAGAGCGACGCATTTAGCGATGGCTCGTGCCGTGGATTCCCTTGGTGTAGCTGTCGATTTTTGTTTAATTGATGGCTTGCCCGTTCGCGGATTCCCTTATCCGTATCAATCAATTGTCAAGGGTGATGGGCTAAGTTTATCCATTGCCGCCGCAAGTATTCTTGCCAAAGTGACGCGAGATCACATGATGATAGAGCTGGATGAAAAATACCCGGAATACGGGTTTGCTAAACATAAAGGATATGGGACGAAACAACATATGGAGGCGTTGCGCCATTATGGGCCTTGCCCCGAGCATCGGCGCTCTTTTGCGCCAGTTGCACAGATGGAATTGCCCTTGTCTTGATGACTCCCCCCCAAATCACGAACATGGGTCGGGATTTATGGGGAATGGGTCGCCGCAAGCTATCTATCTAGTCACGGGTACCGAATCTTACGCCGTAATTGGAAGCTCAATCGTGGCGGTGAGCTCGATCTTGTCTGTCGTCATGGGCAACAACTCGTTTTTGTCGAGGTTAAGACGAGGCGTGAGATGCCTACTCAATTTGGTCCCCCTGCTAGAGCTGTCAATCGAAAGAAAAGAGAGCTTATTCGCAAAGGGGCTCATCTCTGGCTACGTCTCTTAGGGGGTGAGCCCATTGAGTATCGATATGATATCGTCGAGGTAATCTTGACGGCAGGGGAGACTCCGCATGTGAATGTCCTCCAATCTGCCTTTGGCGAGCACGAGTGAATTTTTTATTCGCTTCCTCCATATCTTAATTGGAGGATTTCGTCGGTTTTTAGTGCTGTTTTTTTTTGTCGGCGTGTGCCCAGTGAACTAGGTTTTCCCGAGCTTGTCGGGAGAGTTCAAGCTTCATTGTTGTTGATGCGCTTGAGAATGTCGTCTTTGGTTATGGTGCGTTTGGTGCGTTTGGTGTGATGGCATGGGTTGTTGTGGCTGTTATTAAGATGCGTCGCGACGATAGAGATGCTTTTAATAAGCAGATTGCAGAGAGAGATGCTCAAAATAAGGAGTTGATGAATCAACTTATCAATAAGTGTCCTACTTGTGATCTTGCCAAGGCGGCGAATAAGTCGCTGATTGATGAGGATTAACTAAATAATAATAAGATAAATATGAAAATTGCGTTGTGTATTGGGCATTGTC
>JAVXPO010000067.1:0-10397 GCA_036644695.1 Akkermansia sp.
CGGATAGATTATTTTCTCGAAAATATCGGATTTGCAATCCGATGTCAATTCAAGAATAGATAAAAGTTATTGTTTTTTGTGATTGGCTCTAAGTTACTAATAATAAGTATTTTATATAATTATTTATGAGTGTATCATTGAATAAATAATTGATAAATGAGTATTACATGAGCTAAGTAAAGAGTTTTAATGTTATTGTAATTTATTGAGTATAAACTTATTGAGGCGATTTATTTATCGGATTGCAAATCCGTTGATGAGTAAAAAAGTCTCGAAAAAGGGAAGGATCAGACGGCGATGAAAACGGCGTATTTGATGCTGGACGGGGAATTTGTTGGAGAAATAATGGGACGGAGAGAGAGAGGGGGTAAATGACCTTTATCTGAGGTGTGTGGCGGAGCGGTGGGCTTCTTCTGGGACGAGGGTGCGCCAATCTGGGTTATCGGCTGCGATCATGCGTTGGATGTCTCTTGGGGTGTGGAGTAAGAGTCTTTCGTTAAAGAAGGGGACATCGACGACGAGTTTATTGGAGAGGAAGTGTTGGTAGAGGTGGTTGTATTCTGGAGGTGCTTGGAATGCCTGTGCGGTGACGAGCTCTCCTGACTTCCTATTAAGCCATGGAAAGACGTAGAGTCTTGTTTTATGTTGGAAGGTGCGTCCGAAGGATTCGAGGATACCCCCTGGGATGTCTTGAGCCCATTTTTCTTTGAATAATTCGTTGAGTAGTCCAATGGAGAGTGAGATGGCGATGGGTTCGCTGGTGTAGCGAGCTAAGAGCTCGGAGAGTCCGTCAAAGCGCGCCATTTTGGTGATGAGGACTGTTTTGCCTAGTGCTTTGAGGCTGTCAGCTCGATCGAGGAAGTCGAGGTGATCGACTTCTTGCCCACGGAGGAGGTTGTTCATGGAGATTTCGCAAATATCAAGGCATCGCTCACGGGTGTGCTCATCGACTTGAGAGAGGAATTTACGGCGAACGGTCTCCATGACTTCTAAATGGAGGTTGCACACGGGGTTAAAGCTACCGCGCATGAGGACGATGGGGCGTTTATAGAGGACATCCGCAGCTTGGGCTACCTCGCCGTTGGGGAGGAAGAGGGTTGCCTCGGTGAGTCCTGATTGCACTAATTGTAAGGCAAAGAGGCGGTTATCTACCATAGAGAATCCGTTGCCCTCAAAGCGGACGACATCAATCTCCATTCCTTCTGGCGCAATGTTGTCACGCAGAGATTCGACAAATTCGACGAGTCGATCTCGTTTGTTAAAGACGGCATGCAGGATGTTGACGCCCAGGATGCCGAGGTCTCTCATTTGGGCATCATGTGATGCCTCATTGAGTCTGACATGGACGATGAGGTCTGATGGGGGTGCCTCTGGGCGTAGCTGGAATCGTACGCCAATCCAACCGTTCCACGGTCCTTTATCTCGATATCCCTTGACTTTGACGGTGTTACAAAAGGAGAAGAAGCATGTTTTATTTCCCCGTTTGCTCCCGAGTCGATCGACGAGCTGGCGGTATTCGTAGTCGAGCATACCCTTGAGTCGTTCGAGGGATACGTAGCGTTTGACTGGACCATAGAGGGTGTCGCTGACTGTCATGTCATAGGCAGAGATCGTTTTTGCGACGGTGCCTGCCGCCCCTGATGCGCGAAAGAACCAGTTGGCTGTTTCTTGCCCTGCGCCAATCTCGGCAAATGTCCCATAGATGGATTCATCAAGATTGATTTCGAGTGCTTTTTGCTGGGTTTGAGCGAGGGCGATTGTACTCATAATGGGGTAGGGAAGGGGAGTTTGGGATGTCTACTGTTGGGTAGGCGCGTTTGGGATTAGTTGGGAGGCTTGATCAGAGAGCCATCCATTGCGGATGATTTTGTCAATGATGACGCAATTCTTATTTTTCTCTAATCCTTCAGGGAAATGGATTTCAGCGGTGAGTGGGACTTCGCCAAGCATGGTTTTTTGGCTGATTTCGATGGCGAGTTCGCTTGATCGATCAATATATCCATTAAGCTCTGTGTTGTCGATGAATCGTATTTTGATGGCGAGGTAGGAGAGTCCCTCAAAGTTGTCTTTGCCTGGTTTTTCGAGGAAGGGGGGGATGTATTGATCGGAGATGGAGAATGAGGCACGAATGAGTGTGGGGGTCTTAGGGCGTTGCTCAATGAGTTGCGCCTGACTCAGGGGTGAGTAGGCAATCCATGATGTCCAGTCTAAGAGCCATTTTTTTGTTGTTTTATCATGAATAAAAACAGCTTGTGTGGTCTGATTATCTGTCATGCGGATGCGAGTAATGATGATTTTATCGAGGGGGAGGATGGTATCAATGATTCTCTCGGGGGTTGCTGGGGCTTCTTGGTGAGTGATATACCATTGCTTCATCAAGGGACGCATGGTTTGGGGGGAGTAGACGAAAGCGAGCTTTTCTTCATAGGTGCGAGCCGACAAGAATGATTTCATTTGTTCCAAGATGGCAGGGATGTCAGATTCTGTGCTTTGGGGTTTTGTGTATGACTCAATCACTTTTTTTTGTTGTTCGATGGCAGATTGTTCATCAACTAGATTCAATTTTTCATTATTAGAATTACTTGGTGTGTAAAAGCGATGCTCGACGCCTTGATCGACGAGGAGGTCCTCGACCGTGCTTGCTTTACCATTAGACGATTTTAGCGATAGGGTTTTAGAGAAAATCGAGATGGCAATGACGCAGAAGATAATGGATAGGGTGATGAGGAGGTAATCCATTTTCCGAGAGGTGGGCTCTTGCGTTTTGGTGATGGAGTTACTTTTGTGGGGTGTCGTGTCGTCTGTTGAGGATTCTTGATGTGGGCGTGCTGCGGTGACGGATTCACTGCAATGGGGGCAACGTACTTTTTTGCCTATCATGTTGTCGAATGCTGCAAAAAACTGATGACAGTGGGAGCATTGAATTTTTACTTTAATAGGCGGGAGTGAAGAATCATTTGTTGTCATGGGAGGGAATGTGGGGGAATGGAGATTAAAGTTTGTTGACTGGGCTTAAATCGATTGGTTGTGGGAGGGGGAGGCTGATGGAGGATTCATCATTTGTGGAGCCTTCTCCATTGTCGTCGATCTCTTGAGCTTGGGCAGGCTCTTCCTCACCAGTAGACATGAGGTCATAGTTGCGAGGGGCGCTGGGCTTGATTTGCTCAGTATGATAGGGGTCGTTGCCCGTGAGTATCTCTTTTTTAGGGAGGATTGGGATGACGGGTAAAATTTTTGTATGGATGTTGGGACCAGCCGAGCTGGCAAACATGTTGAGTGAGACGCCCTCTTCACCATGGATATCACAAACGGGGAGGCTAGAGTCTCCTCGTCTCATGTATTCGGTGATTGTATTGCGGCGATATTTTGAGGTATGTCCCTCAATGTCTACGTCGTAGCAGCTATTGGTAGCACGTTTGCCCGAGGCCTGGCATATTTTGACTGCTTCAATTGTTGAGGGGCATGGTATCTCTTGATCGGGGAAGTCTTTGAGGCTTGATTTGATGCTTTCTGCGATGATGTTGCCACAGGTGTCTGCTGAGAAGGCATTGGGGTAGATTGGCTTTTTGCCTTCGAGGAAGCCAATCCAGACGCCACAAGTGATATGAGAGGTGTAGCCAAAGAGCCAGTTGTCAGAGAAATCATAGGTCGTGCCTGTTTTGACGGCTCCTTTAAAGTTTTTCGGCAGCAATGGGCTTATTTTACGGGCAGATCCATTTTTTAAGGAGTCTTGGAGTAAGGAGTGTAGTTGGTATGCCGTGGAGGAGTCCGTCGAGGTGACTCGTTGACGATTGCCTAATGTTTGGGGTGATTCCCAGAGCATGTAGCCAGTCTCATCCTCAATACGATCGAGGAAGTAGAGGTTTTTTGGGTGAGTGCCCCCATTGGGGATGGCAGAGTAGGCGAGGGTCATCTCTTTGAGCGATACGGGTTCAGTGCCTACATAGATACGGGGACGATAAACAGGATTGACCTCGGTGCCTGATTCTCTGATGGGCTTCCTGATGCCGAATTGATCGAGTTTGTCGATGAAGGGCTTGGACCCGAGTTCCATGCCGAGGCGTAGTGAGGCGGCGATTTTTGATTGAGAGAGGGCGGTGCGGAGTGATATCTCGCCCTCGTAGCGGTTTTTGAGCGATTCACTCCCCCATTCACCTAAGATGCCCTCGATCCCGCCAATGCCCGTGAGTCGGTTGTCAATGGCGTCATCTAAGATTTTACTGGCTGGGGAATATCCATTCTCAAAGGCAGCAGAGTAAAGGAAGGGGAGGATGGCGGTGCCTGGGGGGCGAGAGCCTAGCTCTATGGCGTCATATTGTCGTTTGCTATAATCGCGACCTCCATGATACGCGAGGATGGCACCTGTCGTATTGTCGATGACCATCGCGGCACCCTCTAGGTAATTGGGGCTATCGCTACCTCCAGGTTTGTAGGCTGAGGCTTTGGAGTATTTGTAGCCATCTCTTTGCTCAATGGCATTTAAGGATTCTTTGAGGGCTTTGCCAGTTGCATCTTGGATGCGCTTGTCAATTGTGGTGTAAATTTTAAGTCCAGCGGCATTGACGCGTTCTTCTCCCAAGTATTCTCTGATTTGGTTGGCGATGCGTTCGTAGATATGTGAGACTCCTCGTTTGAGTGGTTTGGGATTGAGCCCCAAGGGCATTTTTTTGAGTCGTTCTGCCTCGTCTGTTTTGATATATCCCTCTGATGCCATGCGATCAAGGACGTGATTGCGCCATTTGAGGTTTGCCTCTGGTCTATTGAGTGGGGAGAGGCTATTGGGGTTTTTGATGAGGGCGGCGATTGATGCTGATTCACGTGAGGTGAGGTCTTTGGGCTCTTTACCAAAGTAGCCTAGCGATGCTGCTCTGATGCCGTAAAAGCCACTGCCCAGATAGACGCGGTTGAGATAAAACTCTAAGACTTGATCTTTACTGTAACGCTCGGTGATGCGTTTGGAGAGGTAGACCTCTACAATTTTGCGTCCAAAGCTCCTCTCATCGCGAGCGCGAGCGCGCTCTTTGAGGTCATAAGCATTACGGGCTAGCTGTTGCGTGATGGTGGATGCCCCTTGGTTTGCCTCACCATGAGCTTGGAATAATTCTTTAGCGGCGCGAGCCATGCCTAGGAGGTCGTAGCCTGGGTGCTCGCGGAAGCGTGCATCCTCTTGTGCAATGAGGGCATTGACCATAGTTGGCGAGACAAAGTCAAGGGCAACGTAGCTCCTATTCTCCACGTAGATACGACCAATCTCTTCATTGTTGCGGTCATAAATAATACTGGGCTTTTCCAGGTCATTGATGCGCTCTAGGTCAAATTCTTGAGCCCATTTTTGATACCGATCCGCCGCCATGGAGTAGATGATCCAGCCAGCAATACCGCCCAATATGGCGAGGATAAAAGCCCCAAAAAATGCACGTCTGATGAACCGAGCAAATCGTCCTTTAGTCGGGGTGACGGGATGTCTCCGCTTGTTGGCGTTGAGTCTTCGTCGATTGCTTTGTGATGAAAGTTCTGACATGAATAAAGTGGCGAGTGATCGCTAAAAATTGAAGATGAGAAAAACTAGCATTTTTTCATGAATTGATCAATAGCCATGACTGGCAGATGCATGAAATGATGAGAGGGGAGATGAGATGACCTTTTTATAAAGCTCAAAGGCTTATCGGTAAGCCCATTTCTACGATGCGTGTGGGGGTGACGCGGTAGTAGTCTTTGACGGGTCTTGCGTTGCGTGAGAGGAATTCGTAGAGGCTTTTTTGCCATTCTAAGAGATTGCTGTGACCTCCTGTGATGATGACTTCTCGATTAAAGTAAAAGCTCGTGTCGTTGGGTTTGAGTGGAACCCCTTGTTCTTGTAAAAGCTCAATGATTTCGATCATGGAGGGATGCTCCATACATCCATAAATTGCGCTGGCACGCCAAAGCCCGTTGCCTAAATCCTCTTGCTTAATGCGTTTATTTCGTTCGATAAATGGGGCATCAGAGGTAAGTAGAGCAAGGATAACTGCTGTTTTGTGTAAGCATTTATTAGATTTGAGATGGTGAGCTAAGACGATAGGTATCCCTTGAGGGGAGCTTGATAAAAAGATGGCGCATCCTGGCACGCGAATGAGTTTGTCATTTTTGACAATGTCCGTGGGTGAGAGCTCCATGAGAGCGGAGGAGTCAATCACTTTATTGACCGCCATGCGTCCGCTTTTCCATGTATGCATGATGAGGAAAAAGAGGAGTCCAATAGCAACGGCAATCCAGCCACCCTCCGCAAATTTATGGAGACTTGAGATGACGAGTATCCCATCAATGAGCCAGAATCCGATACAGAGAGACAATGCCTTAGAGACTTTCCACCCCCAATGGTTGCGGGCAACGTGATAAAAGGCATAGGTCGTAATCACCATGCTACCCGTCACGGCAACGCTATAGGCGGCGGCGAGTCCCTCACTTGTCTTGAAGGCAAGGACGATGGCAATTGAGCAGACAGCAAGGGTAAAGTTGATGAGCGGAATGTAAATCTGCCCATGAATTTGAGCATTGGTATGCAGGATTTTTAATCGGGGGAAGTACCCGAGCTGCACGGCAGATAAGGTGAGTGAGTAAGCTCCAGAGATAATGGCCTGGCTCGCGATGACAGCGGCAATAATCGAGATGACCGAGAGCGTTCCCTGAGGCCATCCTGCGGGCAATAACTCAAAGAATGGATTTTGAGAGCCAGGATGATTGAGTACATGCGCCCCTTGTCCAAAATAATTGAGAACGAGCCCAGGCATGGCGACGAAATACCATGCTTTGGTGATCGCCTTTCTGCCAAAGTGCCCCATGTTGGCAAATAAAGCCTCAACCCCCGTGAGAGCAAGGACGACGGAGCCCAGCAAGATGAGAATGACGCCAAGGGGTAAGATGTTGCCCGTCAATAATTTGATACCGTACCAAGGATTCAGTGCAAGGATGATACGCGGGCATTGCACAATGTTCCAAATGCCGAGTAGACCTAAGAGCACAAACCAACAAAACATGATGGGACCAAAAATTTTACCGATGAACTGAGTCCCATATTTTTGGAGAGAAAAGAGCAGGATGAGGATGCCTGTAGCGATGAGAATCGTCATTCCTTGAGTGATACCAATGTCAAATCCCTTGAGCCCCTCCGTTGCAGACAGGACAGTGATCGCAGGGGTGATCACGCTCTCGCCAAAGAGCAGAGAGGCTGAGATGAGGATGAGAATAATGCCCCCAGATAGTCCGCCTTTGTGCTTGGCACTTTTTTCTTTGAGTCCACTTAGCGCGAGCAGGGCAAAGATACCCCCCTCGCCATGGTTATCTGCCTTGAGTATATTGCTGCTGTATTTAATGCAAATGACGAGGGAAATCGCCCAAAAAATCAGAGAAACGATGCCTGTGACGACATTTGTTTGTTGCATCCCCTCGGGTAAGGCGAGAAGGCATTGCTTCATCGTGTAGAGGGGGCTTGTGCCGACATCGCCAAAGACGACGCCCAAAGCTCCCATCCATAAAGCTAGTTGAATCGGTTTTTTGTCGAGAGGAGAATTCATTGCATAGAAATGACCAAGGTAGCGCATGCTACATGCTTCCTTCAGGAAAGCAAGTCTTGAGTCTCTCGCCTTAGACGCTTTTTTAATTTAACACAAGATACCCCAGAGATGCCAGACTCTGGGGTATTGATGGGGATTAGTGAGGATTACTTGAATGTTGATCTCAAGCGTGGATTTGTAATCCATCAGCGGCGAGCGTCGCCTCATGGATTGCCTCTGAAATAGTTGGGTGAGCAAAGATAGTGGCGTGGATATCTTGATCTGTCAGCTCTGCTTGCAGGCTGATGCCTAGACCAGAGATGAGCTCTGTTGCACTCTCACCCACGATATGAGCACCGAGGAGCTCGCCGTGTTTCGTCCCATAAATCAATTTAGCAAATCCGTCTGTTTCGCCTGAGGCAACAGCTTTACCAATTGCCATGAGCGGGAATTTGCCCACTTTATACTCAATGCCAGCCGCTTTAAGATCGCGCTCCGTCTTGCCGACAGATGCCACTTGAGGATGACAATAGGTGCAACTAGGGAAGAATTTGACAGCTTTAGGTTGATGCCCTGCGATAAACATGCCTTCGATCGCTTGAATGGCTTCAAAAGAGGCCGTATGAGCGAGCAAAACGCCACCAATCACATCACCAGCCGCGTAAACGCCAGGGATAGAGGTTTCGTAGCGGTCATTGACTCGGATAAATCCACGAGGGGTCAGCTCAAGCGTTTTATCACTTGTTACAGGGGGGATGACTGGGGCAACACCGATGGCGACGAGGCAAATGTCAGCAGTGATTGATTCCACGACGCCCTTACTATTTTTAACGCTTGCAGTGACTTTATTATCAACGCTTGTTTCTAGTGATTCGACTGTGGCACCTGTTAAAATTTTGATTCCTTGTTTCTTAAACGCGCGTTCGAGGGCTTGGCTCGAATCGTCATCCTCATTGGGGAGGATGCGAGGGAGGGACTCAAGAATGGTCACCTTGGTGCCAAACGAATTGTAAATGTAAGAGAACTCAATGCCAATGGCACCCGAGCCAATGACAATCATGCTCTCGGGTAGAGTCGGGAGAGTCATTGCCTCACGAGAACCAATAATCGTCTTGCCATTGATTGGCAACGAGGGGACTGTCTTGGTCGCCGCACCAGTCGCCACGAGAATGTGGCTCCCCTCAATAATGCTTTTAGCACCATTTGGGGCGGTTACCTCAACATTATGATCACCGAGGATAGTGGCTGTACCTGTGATGGACTCAATCTTATTCTTTTTGAATAAAAAGCCAATTCCTTGAGAGAGTCGATCTGAAACCTGACGAGAACGCCCAATCACTTGTTCCCAGTTAATCGAGAGTCCCTCAACGCTCATGCCAAATTCAGTAGCACGCTTGTTGACGGATGAAAAAACTTCAGCGTTTTTCAAAAGAGCTTTAGTCGGGATGCACCCCCAGTTCAAACAGGTACCACCAACGCGTTCACGTTCGATACAAACAACTTTTTTGCCAAGTTGTGCTGCACGGATGGCCCCAACATAACCAGCAGGACCGCCTCCTATCACAATGAGATCGTATGACATGCCCACCTTGTAAGTTATTTATTCCTCATGGTAAAGGAAACTCGTATTTTGCCTGCTATTTACCAGTGAATCTGACGCAGAGCCGTCTTGCTACTTTTTACTTCTTTTCAAGATTTTTATTTAGGACAGGTGTGCTGGAAAGTTGCAACTTGCCAGATATTAAAAGAAATGTTAGACTTAGCACCTAACCTTGTAACGCTTTTTTAGGACGGGACATTTTATGATACCAGCGAACGCACCAAAACCGCAAGATGGGCGAAGTACCTCCAAAAGTCGTATAAAGCTAAAAGAGCTACTAGCTGAAATAGATAAGAACCTTGAAAAACTGTCTACACTACGACCATTGACGCAAGGAGAAGTAGAGCGATTAAGAGATGAATTTTTAATCGAGTTTACCTATAATTCAAATGCTATTGAGGGGAATACTCTAACATTACAAGAAACGGCAATGGTTTTAGAGGGAGTTACCATAGATCAAAAACCACTCAAAGAACATTTGGAGATAATCGGGCATCGTGATGCTTTTAAGTATGTGGAAAACCTTGTGCGCGAAAAACAAGAGTTTTCGGAATATGTCATCAAAAGCATTCACTCTCTCGTGCTTATGGATAGAGTCGAAGACCGAGGTGTGTATCGTCGTATTCCAGTACGCATTATGGGAGCGTTTCACGAGCCACCACAGCCATATTTAGTAGCACCTATGATGAATGAGCTAATTGTAAATCATGAAAAAAGAAAGGCTACAATGCACTTTATAGAAGCAGTTGCGCTCTTTCACCTAGATTTTGAGGGTATCCACTCTTTTATTGATGGGAATGGGCGAACAGGCAGACTTCTTATTAATTTAGAACTTATGCAGAATGGGTATCCGGCGATTGATGTAAAGTTTGCTGATAGACGAAAGTATTATCAAGCCTTTGATGAATATTATCGTAATCAAAACGAGCTACCTATGGTAGAGATCGTGGCGGGGTATGTGAATGAGCGGTTTGAACAGTATTTTAAAATTTTAAGTGGCAAAGATGAAAGTGAGGGCATCAACAATGGAGGCAAATAAAATTAGATTACTTGAATTTTTAGGTTCTGCGAAAAAGACGTTTCATATCCCAGTGTATCAACGGAATTACGACTGGAAATCTGAAGAACATTGTAGAGCAAGAGTTTTTCTGTAAATTGATAAAATCGAGTTGGTGAAGGGATTCTCTGGGTTTCTGACTTGAGTGACTTGCAAATCAAGCTTACCCATGGATGTAAGCAAGGACTTCTTTTTAAATCCGTTAGCG
>JAVXPO010000068.1:0-10208 GCA_036644695.1 Akkermansia sp.
AAAACGTCAAGGGAACTGCCTTGTACCATGAAATACTGGAGCGAGGTCACCTCATCATTCATCATTCGACCGAAATTCCCTTCATCGGAATTTCGGTTTTTTTTTGGATAGGTGCAATTGCTTGCCACTTCGTACAAATCCACTGAGCCACCTCCGCGATCACCCGAGTCATCTCTTGAGCAGATGCTTTGGAATCCTTGAGAAAGACACAAACTGCCATTCGCCGTCCATCAGGCAAACAAATCACCCCTGCGTCATTGATAGCGACCGTAAACCCATCTTGATTCGTACCAGATGTCCCCGTCTTATGAGCGAGTAGCCATCCTTGAGGAATCCCTGCTTTTAAGCGATCCCCACCTGTTGAGCAACCTAGCATAACTTCCCATAAAAAATGTTGCGTGGGCTTTTTCAAAATCTTCCCATCAGCAAACAAAGACAAGAGACGAACCATCGCTGAGGGACGAGCTACATTCTTGTATGCCAACTCCCAATCCTTTGCCATCTCTTGCTCAGTCAAAACAACCTGTATTCCCTCAATTCCCCATCCCCTCAAATCTTGTTGCACGATAGATGTCCCACCAATTAAACCAAGTAACAAATCGCATGCATTGTTATCGCTCTGCTCCATGGTAAATTTCAACAAATCTCGTATGGCAAATTCTCCGCCTTGAGGGAATTGATCACGCATCGGGCTCCATGTCTCCTGCATCCATTGATCGGGATACACCTTAATCTTTTGATCCAGACTCATCTCTCCGCGATCGACACGAGCAAGGACAGACAACGCTAGAGGAAATTTAAAAACACTCATCATCGGATACATCTCATCATCCCCCAATGAAATCGCCTCGCCCGACCCCATCATGACGGCAGAAACCCCCAGCTTGCCATCCGTCAACTTTTGTAAATCAGCGAGTGCACTTACCTCTGCACTTACCTCGCCTGATGAAAAAACAGCCAGCAAGCTACTCAAACAAATGACGAGACCAAAAAAATAAAATCTCCTTTTCATGACTCCTATCCTTTCTTAAACATCTCTCCAAATCAAGCCATTCCCTACTAGCCCTTGCTCCCTCACCTCTAACGACCTCTAACTACCTCTTCCAGGCAACTAAAATCATCCCTTCGCAAAAAAGTTAAGCCCCTTTACACACAATGGGCTAGCCAAACGGAGAGTATCACACTAGAATCTAGCCTTATGTCCGAACAGCAGCAACCTCACCAAACCTCCTCGGAAGCAGATTTGATCGCCATTCGCCGCGACAAACTTGCCAAAATTCGTGCCATGGGCATTGATCCTTTTGGGAGTCGTTTTGATCTGACAACCAATCCAGCAGACCTCAAAGCCAACTTTGAAGAAGGTCAAACCGTTTCTGTCTTAGGTCGTTTAATCGCCATTCGCGATATGGGGAAATCCCAATTCTTCACCATCAGTGACGTTCGTGGACGCATTCAAGGCTTTTTAAGCAAATCTGCCATCGATGAAGAAACATGGGCTTTGTGGAAATTACTCGACCGTGGCGACTGGATCGGCATCACGGGGACAACCTTTAGAACCAAGCGAGGCGAACCTACCATTGACGTCACAGCACTACGCCTCCTCTCCAAGAGTCTACGCCCCCTCCCTGACAAATGGCATGGACTTGCCGACAGAGAAGTCACCTACCGCAAACGTCACCTCGACCTCATTGCCAATGAAGAAAGTGCCAACCTCTTTGTCAAACGCTCTCAGATGGTGACAGAGATCCGCTCCTTCCTTGGCAACCGTGGCTTTTTAGAAGTTGAGACCCCCATGCTCCAAGACGTGGCAGGTGGTGCAGCCGCTCGTCCATTCGAGACCTTCCATCACGCACTCAACATGCCCCTCACCTTGCGCATCGCCCCTGAGCTCTTCCTTAAACGCTTGATGGTCGGTGGATTTACCAAAATTTTTGAACTCAACCGCAGCTTCCGCAATGAGGGCATTGACCGCCGACACAACCCCGAGTTCACCATGCTTGAGGCTTATTGCGCCTGTGGCGACTTTGAAACCATGGCTGACATGGTCGAGGAACTCGTTTGCCACCTTGCAGAAAAATTCTGTGGCACCCTCCAAATTGAGCACAAAGACAGTGAAGGTAATCTACACCACACCATCGACCTATCACGCCCATGGAAACGCGCTGACTACCAAGACCTCATCCGCGAAGTCGCTGGCGCCGACTGGTTTGATATCACCCCAGAAGCTCGTCGCGCACGTTGCGAAGAACTCAAGGTAGAAATCAGCGACGGCATGAAAGACGTCGATGTCTCTCAGCAAGTGTACGAAAAACTCGTGGAAGAAAAAACCATGAATCCTTGCTTTGTGACCCACGTCGCCAAAGACCTCGTCCCTCTCGCAAAAATCAACCGTGAAAACACCGACGTCGTCGATGTCTATGAACTCGTCATCAACGGACAAGAAATCTCCCCGGGATACTCCGAGCTCAATGACCCAGACGTCCAACGTGAACGCCTTGAACATCAGGCAGCGGGTGAAACACAACGCGTCGATTACGACTTCATCGAAACCATGGAATATGGCATGCCCCCTGCAGGTGGCATCGGCATTGGCATCGACCGCCTCGTCATGATGCTCACGGGTGCGCAAAGCATCCGCGATGCCATCCTCTTCCCCCAATTAAAGCACAAAGACTAATCCAAACGTCATTTGACGTTTCGTTCACTCATGAACGCTCAGCAATCAGGCTTTCGCTACGCCAGCAAGCAATGGATCGGACATCGCCCCCATCAAGAAGATGCCGCCGATTTCTTGACCATGGCTGACGGAAGCTTGCTTGCCCTCTTGGCTGATGGCATGGGAGGACATTTGGCAGGCGACATTGCCTCGCGCGAGGTTATTCAACACTTTGCAAAATCATTTATCTCATCCGCCACGAACCCTGCCCTCAGCATCCCACAACGCCTTGAGCAAGCCCTCAACGCCGCCAATCAACATCTAAGAACAATCCAGAGTGGCAATCAAATTGGCAACTCGGGCACAACCCTAATTGCCGTCTTACTCCAAGGGAATCAATTTTGGTGGGCAAGTGTAGGCGACTCTCTCCTCCTCCTCTGGGAACAAGGCAAAAATATCATTCGCCTCAACGAGGATCATTCCATGCGCCCCATTGCCGACGAGCAATGGGCAAAAGGAGAAATCTCCTACTCTTACGCCTTACGCCAACGTAGCATCCTACGCTCCGCCATCATGGGTGACCCCATCCCCCTCACTGATATTCCCCAATCGCCTACTTACCTAAAAACAGGCGATTACCTCTTCCTCGCCTCTGACGGACTAGATGAATGGATCGAAGATCTCAGACAAACTGATCTGGAAAAAATGAAAATTGCCGCCAATCAATCTCTCCAAGCACTACTTGAGCTCATTAAAGCCCAAGTAGACACCTTAGATATCTCGTACGCAGACAACGGCACAATCAGCATCATCTGCCAAGATGCTTGATTTATCGTATCATTCAGGTTGTTTTACAAAGAGTCTTCGTGGCAATCGGGTCTGACTTGGACGGGCGCGTCTGGGTTATCTTTCCAAATTTTGATACGCAAGAGGGGATGACGTTGCTCTTTTTTAGCTTTGTCTTTAGATTCGTTTTTAGGTTCGTATCTTTCGTATTCTTTAACTCGTTCTGGGATGAGTTGTTGCAATTTTTCTTTGCGTTTTTGCTCAATGCTTTGCGCTTTGTTTGCCTTCTCATCTTCCCATGCTTTGACGGCTTCATGGGGGACGTAAAATGTCCAACTTGATGCTGTGGGCAAGGTATCTGCTATTTGTTTAATAGGAGCGGGCAGGTGGTCAAAAGTGCTGTTTTTTGTAATTCTGGTATAAAAGGCGACGCCTGTTTCTGTCGTTACTCGATTGATGTCGTGGATGTTTTGTTGCCCAGGTTCAATTTCATATTGGATGCCGTTGGGAAGGGTTTTGACCCCTGGACGTTGTGCATTCATGCTGAGGAGATTTTTTTCTTTCGTGATTTCTCTAGCTTCCAAGATGGGCTGGAGTGCTTTCGTGACTCGTGTGTAAGTATTTTGGTATTGGGTTTGTTCTTCTTTACTCCATTTGCCAGCTTGAGCCAATTGTTGATTCATTTGGGTAAAGACTTCTTGAGGGGTGAAGTCTTCGGGATTCAACCAATGAAGGATGCGATTGGCAATTTCTGTAGCGGCGGGACAAGGAGTTTCCTCTGGATTGGGGCATTCTTGTCCTGAGAGTAATGTTTTGCGGTATTCCTCAAGAAAGACGTTCCTGTCAAAAGATTTACCTAACTGAGTCTCGATGTTTTTAATTGTCGAACTGGCGTCTAACGAAATCAAGGTCGCGATGTCGTTGCGAAGATCAGTTGAGAGGGGGTCTTGTCCGTAAACGGGTACAAGCCCCGTACAAATAATGAGGAATAATAAATGTTTTTTCATAATTTAAGGGGGGTGAAGTTTGTTTATCGATCCATTTGCTGGAGTCGTTTTTTGATATCGTCGGGTAACGGCGATTGGGTGCCTGGGGTGTCTATTCGATAAATGGTGTTGGAGGGGTTGCCGTCCTGGATGACTTCGAGTAAGACGCGATCCTCATTGCCGTGAATGAGGAATGTCCCATCGCTATCTGTCAAATAAATGGGGATTTCCCCATGGATGACTTTTGTGGGCATCAAGGAGCGCATTTGACATAGGTCGTGTTTGATTCGTTTAATGTCAGGAGATGAGGTAGAGAGTTGATAGATCACAGCATTTTTAAGACGCATGATGAGGTCAAAAGTGCTGTTATCGGGCATTGATTGCCTTGCCTCAACGAGCTGACTTGGCGTGATGGGTTTGGCATGTTGATCGCCTAGGGTGAGCTCTAGGTTTTTCCTCTGTCCCATGCGTAATACGGTGATGGGGATAGTGTCGCCTGGCTTGTAGCTTTGTAAAGCGAGGATGAGGCTGGATTTAGCGTTGATGGGTGTCTGATCTAGTTTGAGGAGGATGTCTGACGGACGGAGCCCCGCCTCCTCAGCGGGACCAAATCGTGATATAGTCGTAATACCGAGTCCCTCATCAGATGTTAAAAGGACACCAAGCTTGGTTCTTAGAGAATCGGGGAGCTCTGCTACTGTAGCTCCAAACAGGACTCTAGTTGGTGTAGAGGGGGATAAGGGTGGAGATTGAGGATTGGGGGGCGTTTTGTCCTGCGCCAAGGTTAGCGTTGGCGTAGCGAATAAGAGGCAAAATAAAAGTCGAATGTTCATCAGATTAATTAGGGTTGAGGGGTGACTCTAGGCTTTGTTTTGTCAGGCGGGGGAGGCGTTTCTTTAGCTCCATGTTTGATGAGAAGGTCAACAGCGGCTTGGTGGCAATACTTGCGCGCATAAGCCAGAGGCGTGAGTAAGTCGCCATTGGGTTTATTGATATCACATCCTTTAGAGATGAGGTATTCTAATACATCCAAATATTTGGTCAAATCACCTTCTTTAACCTTTTTCTCTTTTCCACGAAAAGGTTGTAATGCCGCGTGCATGACGGTATTGCCATGGCTAGAGAAATTGATGTCGGCACCATGATCCAGCAAGAAGGTTATGTATTGCTTCTCTCCCTTTTGGGCAAAATAGATGAGGGGGGTTATTCCCAGTTTAGGATCAATGGCATTAGGGTTGACTCCACCCTCGATAAATAAGGGCAACAATGATGGATCTATCATAACAGCATCGCTGATCGGGAGATGATGTCCTATTGCAGTGAAATTGGGGTCAACCCCTGCCGCGAAGAGAGTTTTAAGTCGTGCGACCTGCTGAGGGCATTTGTTCCCAATAACATCTGATAAAGTACACCCAGCATAGATGTCAGCTCTCTCATTGATCTTGATGCCTGCATCGGTCATCATTTTTAGTATTTGAGGGGCATCGGGTTGATCGAGGAGGGCAATATTCAAAGCACCTAATTTTTTGGCACCTGCCTTAATCAATTTTTGTACCATCTCCTTATTATTTTGTGCTACATCCAGAGGGAAAGCCTGATTAATATTGATCTCAGGGTTTTCCGTATAGCTAAGCGATGGCAAGTTGGGGTCTGCCCCATGAGCTAGCAAGATGTCGATAATCCCCGGATTTCTACTCAGGCAGGCGGCATACAGCATGGTATGCCCCATGTGATTGCGGTCGTTCACATTGGCTCCATTCTCAAGCAAACATTGAATAATTCGAGGTTTTTTCTCTATGATTGCCGTATAGAGAGGAGACCATGTACGATTGAACAAACGCAGATGTACCAGAGATTTATCTTTGGTAATCATGTCTTTGACATGCTCAAATTGAGCTTTTTTGATTGCCGTGAGCAACTCTTGTTGTTGGGGCGATAGCTTATATTCAATAGGGAGATTACGACAACTCTTCATATTGTTATTATATTCAAGCACGTAGCCAGATTGATAAGGGTTATTGCCCTTGTCAGTACCAGGAGGGCTAATGCAGTCCATCTTGGGCTTGAGCAGGCGGATAGCAGATCGCCCAGCGACATCCCACACGCCCTTGTTATCTTGGTAACAAACGACGACGGCACACGAATGATTCAATTGTTTTATTTTCTTAGGGTCGTTCAAAATGTTCTTTTGGAAATACTCGTCCTCTGGTCCACCGTGTTTACCAAGGAGATAAATGGTCAGCGTGAGTTTGTTGCTCTCGGCGTATGCCTGGGCTCGTTCGAGGGTTGGGAATGTTTTAAGCGATTTGTCTTGATCCTCTACGGGTGCTTTCCATTGAGCGACGTACTGCTGATCTTCTTTGCTGAGATGAGATAGATTTATTTGAAAGATCACATCAGTGCTTAATCTGATAATAATGTATTCTGGAGGAATTGAGCCAGTGCTATTTTTTTCTGCCTCACCGCCTCTTTTAGCAACCAATTTCCCTTCAATAGGCGCAGTACAAAAAACACCTGGATTCCACGAACGAATCTCATTTTGTTTTTTCCAATCAATCAAATGATCGATGTCATCGGGGAGTAGGCTATTTAAGTTAAGATGTTGCATGCGCCCCTCTTCATTTTGTAGAGTCACCCATTTATTGTTCATTTTGCTATAGTTGGCTCGGACAATACGCGCTTTGAGAGGCTCAACTTTATCCTTCCCGTTGAGGAGTAAATGCCAGTCATAAACCTTAGACTCTAGCTTTGCATAACGGTCATAATTATCGCCGTGAACGCCAATAATTTCTTCTACTGGTGCAAGATCGACAATGTCTAATTTACTAATTTGTTGGTATACTTGTTGAATGTCTGAGCGTTTAGATTTTTTTGCAAGTTTGCTTACGCCATGGAGCAAGCGTTTTTTGAGCCCTTCACGTTCTTCTTGAGAGAGGAATGTACATCCAAAAAGAGCAGGTGCTAATTGGGCAGCGAGCTGAGGCATCTTCTCCGCCATAATCATAGAGCGCTCCATGAGGGAACGAGCCTCTTTGAATTGACCCTGTTTATAAAGAGATAGCGCGCGATACGTATCAGACAAGACGCGTAGCTCTACAATATCTGCCTGAGAGCCCAATCCCTTCGAGGGGGTAGCGTTGATACTTGCCAAATGCAACAAATCATTCGCACGGAAAGCGGCAGCTTCGTAACGCCCCTCTTTCGCAAAGGCATCAACGAGATATCGCAGTAATACTCGGTTGGTACGACCCTTGGGGAGGATGAGCAATTTCTCGACCTCATCGAGCTTACCCTCTTCCAGCAATGCCTTGCGGGAGACATAAGCCTGAAAGTCATTTTGCAGGACATGCAATGAGGTGAGCACCATGGCATCTAGCATAGAGCGATCGGCCTCATTAACCTCCCCCCTAGCTGTCTCTAGGGCAGCTTTTGCCAATCTCGTCTCGGGCATGGAATACCCTTGAGGATCATGAATCATGAGTGCCCAAATTTGTTCTGCTCGTTTCATATTCCCCTTCGCCAGGGCATGTTTGACTAATTGGTTCCCCGTGTAGGCAAATCCTCGCGAGACAAATTTCTCTGGGATATCGTCCCAGGCATCGACGATATCTACCATGCCCGAGAGACATAAATATTGGATAACTGTAGGTAAATCACGGTCTTGCGCCAGCTTAACCCATGAGGTAGCAATCGTACGCCGTTGAGCATCAGTTGCCGAAATGTCGCCATTGAGAATTAAAAATTCACGAGTCAATCGGGCAAAGTTTTTAGCAGAAATCATCCCCCCATCAAGTGCCTTGACGACCCCTGTCATGACGGGCATTCCAGAAATTGAGGCAAAGGCAGGGAAAAGCTCAGGTTTCCCTTGGAACGATGTAAGCAGAGTCGCATAAACCTCTGGACTGATGCCTCTCAACGAATATTGATTGCAGAGCAAAGGCCATAAATCGTATTGATTCAATATCTTCGCAAGACTTTTGCACCCCTCTTGCAAAGACTCCGTATTGCCGGCTTTCTCTAAAAGTGCCAATTGTAAAATACAACGGTGAAGGACAATTGCCAATTCTCGCGAAAGTTTGCGTAAGCGAGGGTCATCTTTTGAAAATTTTGGCCCATCATTGGTAATGCTAATATCAATCCCATCGGCTTTGTAGATAAGCGCCCAAAACGAACGAAAGCTATCATATCCGTCAACATTCATCCAGTTACGTCCATACCCATCAGGCAGTGCCTGATCGCCCTCAATCAGGGCAAAAGCTTTAAGTGCCTTAAGAGTGTCCCCCTTATCCGCCTTTTTCACTAAATTGCCAAGTTCCTCGCAATTTTGAGCAAGTGGTTTTGTTGTCCCCAGCAAACGATTATTCCATTGAGGCAAATTGACGGCTGAGGTATCGGGCATTAAAAACAGAGAGGCACTCGAATCCCCCAGTGACTTCCACGGCGCACTCATCGGCTCAACTGCCAATTTACACCGAGGAATAAAGCCCAATAATTCTGGATCGAGTGTCCCTGCCTCATTATCAATCTTAGTCAATACCTCTGGTGTAATCTCTTCACCAGCATAACGCTGACGCATAGCTTGCATTGCCGTCGTAATGCAGGCAGGCAAATTTTTGCCATAGGTATATCGCCAACGACGCAGTCCCGATTTGATATGCTTATCCATCAATGAATCATTATCATGGAGCAAGGATAATAATTTTTCTTTGGAGGCTCTATGACTCACAGACATAATAGCAGAGGCATAACTAGCAGGATCACGCCACATGCGCCATATACATAAGTAAGGAATATCGGTTTGTAACATGACCTTGAGAGGTGGCAATTCATTCATCGAGGTAAGTAATGCCATGATATTCCCATCGTAAAATGGAGTAAATTTACTGATATGTTGCAGAAAGTATAAAATATGCAGAGTGTTTACTGGCTCAGGGGAGGAAAAACTTCTATAAATATGGTCAAAAATAAGCTTTTTCTCTCGACCACAATAGTGATTATTCCAGCGATTTTGGGCATCAACGATCAAAAAAGTCAACGCATCTGTGGATTGATTTGATTTCTCAATCTCTTTGATCCAATCATGAAAAAGATCAATACGCGCATACATCTCTTTGCCTACATCGTCCGAATCATCAGTTTTTGCCTTATTCCAAAGATCGATAAAGCGTTGACGCGTTTTCAGCGGAATATCTGAAATACTCGTATGGAGATAATCATACGCCTGATCTGCCGATAATAATTTGGGCTTGGGGGCATGTGCCCTATCGCCAACATCATCAAAACGCAAATAGTAAATAGATCTAGCTTCTTCTGCCCCATGAGCTGTATTGCCCACACAAATCATGCCAGAAATAATAATAAAAAGAGATAATAACTTCATATTGATAATAGTCCTTACTCAACGACAATTGATACAAATTGTCAGAGATTCATTCCTTCTATTCCTCAAATAAGAAAAAATCAATATCAAATTTGAGCTCATTTTAATAATATCCACATCTGACCTAAATAAAAACCTTGAAAGGGGGTCAGGTGGGGACCTGATGCAATACTGCGCTTTGCTTCGTTAACGCAACACGTTCTCCCCCAGCCCCCAGCCCACCACAAGAAAAATAACGGCTTTTTATAGCACATAAGAGATTATTGCCACAAAGGGGCTTGATGGGGGAGAGGGCAAGTGAGGCAGGCAGTTTTTAGGCAAAAATCTTGTCTGATTTGCAAGAGTGCCTGATGGCGATAGGCTTTTTTGACTAGATGGGCAGTGATGTCTGGACTTTGAG
>JAVXPO010000069.1:0-10068 GCA_036644695.1 Akkermansia sp.
TTCGTGCCTTGCTACTTTTTACTTTTTTTCAAGATTTTTATTTAGGACAGGTGTGGGTGTGACAATACGGTTGCGTCATTGACTTTCGCTACTGGCATGTGCTATAAACAAACTGTTAATTGAGAACCTGCCTCTCTTGCCGTTCTCATTCCAACAATTCATTTAACCATTCACTATTTGAAACTCATGAAAATTCATCGTAAAAACAGTTTCGCTCCTCTCCGTTCGCTGGAGTTCAGCGTTGTTCCCGTCCAACCGCGAGCAAAAGGGATATCCCTTGCGGCGAGCGAAGGAGAAATGATTACTTTTTCTTACTCGGCAGGGCCTCCCTCGAATCCTTCGGATGTCATGACACCTCTCACCCGGACATTCGAACTCCCTCAAGAGGGAGCGCCCCATTCCATCACTGCGGCAGGAACTGTGGATGACGCCGTGAGCTTGTCCGTAGACGGCATTTCCAAGACATCCGAATCCGGCGCGCCTCACCCCTTTGAATTGACCATCGACGGTCTTTCCGGAGGGCTGCACAGTTTGTCTCTCGTTCATACCAATATTAACTACGATCCCCCATCGGGAAATATTTCCGTTCTTTCCGGGTCGGTGGGGCCATGCTCGGCTGTGGACATTATTCCGGATGAGAATGAGGAGGAAGAAGATGAGTGCGAATGCGATGAGGATGAGGAAGGCGGTGAAGGTCCGTCCGATTCGTCCGGACGCTCCTCCCGTTTCGCGATGGCATCCGATGCGGATAGTTCCTCGGCAGGCAGCGGCATGAGCCGGAGTGCTTCAGTTCGATCGATGCGCTGGGCGGCTTCCTTTGGCGTATTTCGCGGCCTGGGCGGCATTCCCGGAGGCAAGCTTGAATTGATGGCTTACCAGTATGATGCCTCCTTGCTGACTCCCGCAGGATTGGTCTACCGCCATCCGGTTGCTTCCTCGGTGCTGGTGCCCGAAGGGGGCATTGCCCCCAATCAAATGTTCCGGGTTTATGAAGGGGGAGCGTATACCAATTATGTTTGCGATGCGAATGGCCGTGAAGCTTTCGGCGTTGGCTCTACGTCATCAAAGACAAATCGGGCGCAATTCGTGACTTCTCTGGACAAGGAGGAAAGTGTTGTGACCACTCTGGCTCAAGCCAGTTTTTTGCGCATTGCTAAAACAAACGGTTCGGCGACCTTCTACAGCCTGACGACAGGTGAATTCGCCGGGTACATTTCTTCTCAAAATTCCGTGTTGACGGCTCAGAACGCCGAAAACTATCTTTCCATCCTTCGACAGGAAGATGGCAGTATTCGTCAGGTGTGGAACCTGTGGGATGGCTTGGCTGACATCATGCCAGCTGAAACTGGGTATGCGATCCATCTCTATCTTCCCGGGCAGATCACGGGAGTGGATGAAACGACAGGGCTCTACACGGTGACGGGCACCCCCTTCAAGACATTTTCCATAACGGGAGACGCAGCGGCAAAAACACTCACCGTCACCGAGCACGATCTGACCTTGCCGGAGAGCATGCCTCCCTATGTAACCACATGGGAACAGGGTGCAGGCGGCTGGAACATCACCAAGGGAACGGGAGAAGAAGCGATTTCCACCACACGGGAAAAAACCGCACTGACGACAGACGGCACTTACCGGGTGGTAACGAGCATCAGCAAGGCGGGAGTGGCGGCTTCAGTCATCGCAGAAGAATATCTTTCCCATGTAACGGGTGAGCTGATGCTCTCACGCACAGAGGGCTATGGAAGCCCTGAAGCCCAAACCACAACTTATGAATATGATGACGCCGGGCGAGTCATTCGCATAGTCGCGGCTGATGGAGGTGAAACAACTTATACTCATGACGCGCTCGGGCGTGTAACCGTCACCACCACCCCCTGGGCGGGAGGAAAGTCCAAATTGGTGCAGACAACCTATCTGGACGACGGCAGCGAGTATTCCGGCGAGCCCTCCCAAGTAGATGTCAGTTTCCTGACTTCAACGGGAATTTCCCAATTGAGCCTCAAGGGAATTTATACTTATAGTGTTGCCGAGCAGATCAAGAGGGTCGAAAAACGAAGCTCGGCCAATGGCATCACCCGATTGGAAATTACCGAAACATGGCAGGGCAACGCCGAAAATCCCTATGCCCGCGGTCGAGTGCGCATGAGCCAGGCAATCAACGGCGTGCAGACATGGTATGAATTCGCACCCTCTGCGGAATACGGAGCTCTCTATACCGTCACAGCAGAAACCCGCATCAACGGTACACCCGTCGCCGGGCAAAGCGCACGCCGCATACGCTACATCACAGTGCAGGGTAATACGGTACGAGAGGAAGAGTTGGTGCTGGACAGCCAAGGCACATGGCAGATGCTCTCTTTTGTGGATAATGAGTTCGACGCGCAGAATCGGCGCGTTAAGCAGACGCGGAGCAATGGCCGCGTGTCCACGCGCAGTTTGATGTGTACCGGCAATGTATTGAGAGAGACCGATGAAGACGGCGTTTTGACGACCTATTCTTACGACAGCGCGCGGCAATTGATCGAAACCATTCGCTCGGCCACTCCCACAACGCCGGAGACGATTACCAGCTATACGAGAGATGCCTTAGGGCGCGTTTTGCAGACAAGAAGAGACGTGGGAGCGATGACGACAATACAGGCATCGTCCTACGACCTGCTGGGCAGAATGACTTCATTGACCGATGAGCTGGGGAGGCTGACGTCCTGTGCCTATAGTGCGGACGGGCTCACGACTACGATCACAACACCAACCGGAGCCACCCTCATCACGGTTCGTCATACAGACGGCAATATCGCCCACGAATATGGCACAGGCCAACGGGAGCTCTACCATGTTTACGACTATAATGGCGGGCGTGTTCGTGAAACCGTCAAACTCGCCGATCAAACGACCATCCTCTCCCAAACTCTTCAAAACGGATTTGGAGAAACCGTCGTTGTCACCTCAGCGACGACGACAGGCTACCTCTATGATAGAACGACTTATAATGACAAGGGGCAGATGACCCAAACCGTCCAGGACACGGGATCGGGAACAGGTAGCATGTCAATGGCCCCAACCCTGTATGAGTACGATGCCTTCGGAAATGTCACGAAGGAAACATGGAAACTTGCCTCTACTCCGACTACAGGCAATTCGAAAATCACCACCTACTCCTATAGCGTGGAAAGCGGAGAAGTCGGGATCTATCGTGTCGGGATCTATCGTGTGGTGACCGTCACGAAAAACAACGGCAAGGGTACGATTTATCAGGAAACAAGGAAAGAATTGATTTCCATGATGTCTCCCGTTCTGGAAAGCAAGACCGTTTCCATCGACTCGCGCAGCAATATCACCACTCAATGGAGCGAATACGGCCAAGGCTCGGAGCGAATCAGGAAAGTTACCATTCCCACCTCGTCGCTGACGGCTGTCTCTACAATCATCGATGGATTTGAAACGAACCGTACGGATAATGCGGGAGTCGCGTCCAGCCAAAGCCGCACCTACACCAGCGAAGGTCTGCGTCTGACGCAGACGGATGGAAGAGGCAATGCAACTGTTACTCTGACCGATCTTGCCGGACGAACTATTGCCGTCACCGATGCTGCGGGCAATGCGACAACAACTCAATATGACCAGTTGACGGGCAGCCCCTCCCTCATCACCGATGCGCTGGGGAAAACATCCTGCTATGCCTACGACAAGCGGGGACGCAAAATTGCCGAATGGGGTACCGCCATCCAGCCTGCCTCCTTCGCCTATGACGATGCCGACAGGATCGCCACCCTCACTACTTACCGTGCGGGGGATGAGGAAATCACCACCAATCCTTCCGGACGTACTGATGGCGACACCACCACATGGGCTTACCATGACGCAAGCGGGCTCGTCACGAGCAAAACCTATGCAGACGCTTCGCATGAAGACAACGCATACAATGCCCTCAATATGCTCGTTCAAAAAACGGATGCGCGGGGGATTGTCTCCACGTACACATGGGACACCAACAAGGGCGTCTGCACCCAAATCGCCTACAGCGACGGCACGCCGACTCAGCACTTCACTTATAACCACATCGGCAACCTGTATCAGGTCATCGATGCATCGGGTACACGAGGCATCACCTACAACATCTACAACGAGCAGGAAACCGACGGCATCGCTATCAACGAAGTCCTGTACACCGTCACCGAAGCCTTCGATACCTTCGGGCGTTCGGCGGGCTATGCCCTGAACAAAGACGCGACCGCACTGGATACCGTTGCTTATGGCTATGGAACGGAAGGTCGCCTCGCCACGGCATCCTTCCTGCACGATGGGGAACGAACATTCACCTACTCCTACCTGCCGGGTACCCATCTCCTGCACGGCATTGCCCACCCCAACGGCATCCTTGTTACCCGCAGCTATGAAGAACGCCGCGACCAGATCACCTCGATGAACGCCACGCGGGGAACCACCGATGTCGTCCTGCGCGACTACACCTACGATCAACTTGGGCGACCTATCACCCGCACCTGCTCGCGACAAGCGACAACGCGCAATGACGCCTTCGCCTACAACGACAGAAGCGAATTGGCAAGCGCAACCTTGGGCACAACGCCCTACGCGTACGCCTATGACAACATCGGCAACCGGGAAACGGCTCAGGAAGCGGCGCAAGCTCTCACCACCTACGCCACCAACCCGCTCAACCAATACTCCGGCATCACACCGGGAGAAGAAACTCCCTTCCTCCCGGAATATGACGCAGCAGGCAACCAGACGAAGGTGAAAACCTCCACCGGCATCTGGATTGTCGTCTACGACGCCAACAACCGCCCCATCAGCTTCACCAGTCAAGACGCTAAAACCGTCATCACCTGCGGCTACGACTACATGGGGCGTCGCTACACGAAAAAAGTCACTGTTGGAGAAACCGTCACGCTGCACCAGTTCTACCTTTACAGAGGCTACTTGCAGATAGCCGCCCTCGACCTCAAACGAAGCCACCTCCCGGCCCTCTGGTTCCTCCACTGGGATCCGACCCAGCCCGTTGCCACTCGCCCGATTTCCCTCCGTAAAAACGCGACATGGTACACCTACGGCCACGACCTCACCAAAAACGTCACCGAACTCTACAACATCGACGGAACCATCGCCACTGTTTACGACTACGCCCCCTATGGAGCAGTCACTGCCAGCGGCACTGAACAGCCCTTCCAATGGTCTAGTGAAGTCTACGACGCCGAACTTGCCCTCGTCTATTACAATTACCGCCACTACAGTCCCATGGATGGCAGGTGGATTTCGAGAGATCCTTTAGCGAACAATCCAAATATGAATTTATATTCTTATGTTGTAAATCCTCTATCCAATATAGATATACTAGGTCAAATGGCACTTAGTGATTGTGAACAAATCATCGGAATCACAACATCATCTCCAGGTAAATTATCTAAACGTATTCGATTAATTTTAGAAGATTTGGAGGAAAATTCATGTATGCCTTCATTTTCCTGTTTTTGCGAGAATGCACGCACCGGGGAAGATGGGCGTCAATGGATAAATGCTGGAGGATTTCATCCTAATTCAAATGAAATAACATTAAATTGTAAGGCGTATAGCTCAACTACTGATATGATAGAGACGATACAGCATGAATTAGTTCATGCATGGCAACACTGCCACATACCAAGACAAAATACGTGTGAAGGTTCCATTTGTAGAGAACTTGCTGCATACCGTGAAGCAGGAAGATGCCAACGATTAGCAAGAGAAATCCCAGGATTTTCTGTTAAAGATTGTATTATTGATGGAGCGTATGGGTCCGCTTTGGGCCACTGTCAAAATGAGTTCCCAAGAGGAGCTGGATTAAAAGCAAAAATTCGACAAATGTATGAACGCTGCAAAAAAGATTACCTGATGGATATATAAACCAAAACATTATCATGAAATTATTAGCTATAGTATTACTCTGTTCCACTTGCAATGTTCTTGCAAATAGTTCTGAAATTCCTACAAAAAACAAAAAAAATGAACATACACTTCAAACAAACAAAGTGGCATCGCTGAAAAATATTCTCCTAAAATCGGCTGGAGCACAGATTACATGGATTAGCGTGAGCGATACAAGTAAAAATGAAACAAAAAAAATTCCCAATGCAGTTTTCTTAAAAATAAAAGACATACTATTAAATAATGCCGTTTATGTTGTACCCATTGATGCAGACATTGATTATACTCCTGATAGTTTTCTACCATCTTTAAGGTTTTTTGATGAGAATGGTACAACAGTCGGACATTTGCTGTTAACAAGCGTATCACCGGAATCAGAAGTAAAAAAAGGAAGAAACGCTAACAGTAGCATCATGATTCCTGACAAAAAATACAAAGAATTAATGAAATTGATACACACCTTGGACTAAATACCATTACAATTTTACATGTTTTTAAAAACACTAATCAAAGGATTGTTTGTTGAATTAATCAAAAATTATATATAAATTTATCATTCTAAAAATTATAGCAATTGAAAATATTCAAACAGAGGGTTCCATTAATAACAGGGATATGCTGATAAATATGAAAATTTCATGGATTGGTATTTATGGTGATGGTCGCATTCAGGTCATTGCGTGAACGAGAGAAGGAAGGTAGAATACCTGTTCATCATTCTTTTCTTAAAATCTGACATTCAATATTTAATCCAATAAATAAGGAGACAACAAGCAAAGAACCCCGCGTTACACACGCCGGGTTCTTTGTTGATACGTAATCCCGTAACTTCGAAAAAGAACCCGTGAACAAGTTCCAAGTGCAACAGTGATCAGAGGTCATACCAAAAGGCATTTGATTCTTTTGGCTACGATGGCTTGGAGCTTTGTATGGTCAGGGATATTGAGGTAGTCGATTCTCAGATTCAAGCCCTTTGTCTCCCGGATTCCCTCGTGGGTAGTTTGCTGTTGGTTCTTTCTTTCCAATTCCAGGCAGACGGCTTCGGCGGGGGTATTCACTCCGTCTCAAGCTGCTCTCTATTCTTGGTCAGCAAATCCAACAGCAGACACCGTTGGATTAGATAAACAAGCATTTGAAAACAAATATAAGGGAGAGCAAGACCCCGATTTCAAAATCAATACAGAGACTGATAAGACGGGAAATGATGGGAATATTGATTTAAAGAATGATTCCGTTTGTATCTATACAGATCCCCTCTCAAATCCGAAGAACCAAATTATGGATGGTGAGTTTAGTCTTGGCATTTCTTATACGGCAGCATCCTTGACCTCTCCCTCTACTCTTTTTACCGCAACGTTTGGCTCCGCCATAGTTGATATCAGTTTTGATCCAAAAGATGGTGGCACCTTCGATTTTAAATATAAAGGCGAAGGATTTGAGCCTCCTACATTCTCGCTCAATTCCATTGGTTGGGATATAAAAGATTTTGCCACAAATAATGACAAGTTCACTATCATGATGTCTGTCGATGCTCAAGGGATCATTTTGCTTAAATTATATGCAAATAGCCTTCTTATATGTACAGCTAAATCAACCCAATCCAGTGGGGACAAACAGCCACTCAATAACATTACGATTGGTGGAGACGGCAGCAACTTAAGCGTCTCGGATATCATCATCAAAGATGGCGCAATGATAACCGATGAAGAGCTCATCAGTATTATTGATCCAGAGTCTAGTACCTCAGGGAAAACAATCGAAACAAGCCTCAATACAAACATAACATCTTGGGCAAACATGGGCGATGCTACACAAAGCGTCCCAGAACCCTCGATTGCTCTGTTAAGCATCGTTGGTCTTGCAGGGATGATGGTAAAACGCCGTCGTTAATCATAAAAACACCCCTTCCCTCTATTTTTTATAACCCCATGTTCTCATTACAGGTCATGGGGTTTTTGCTATCAAGATAAAAAATCTTGTCTAATTGTCAGGCTTGTTTAGGGTGTTCGCCGTGTCTTGCGGATATATGCAACTACTTCGAGAGTGCCGGCGGCGAATCCCAGCCGATACGGATGCTTTTCGCGTGATGGATGGCGCGGCAAACGGCTATCCTGGGCTTTTTATTGATCAACTCGGTGAGCGCATCCTCGTCTCAACGCGTGATAGAGGCATCCCGTCTCCCTTGCTTCGCGAGCTCAAAGAGACGGGATCGCCCGTCTTTCACAAGCAACTCAATCAAGACATCAAAGCACCGCCCCAGCTGATTGCAGGACCCGAAATACCCCTCATCTTTACGATTAAGGAGCAAGGATTGCTCTTTCGTATTGATATGAATGCAGGATATTCTCAAGGCATCTTCCTCGATCAACGCAATAACAGGCAACGCGTGCGCAAACGCAGCCATGAAGGGATGCGCATCTTAAATACCTTTGCCTACACGGGTGCCTTCTCGGTGTATGCCGCCATGGGAGGTGCCACCACGACCACACTTGATTTGGCTCAGCCCTGCTTAGATTGGGCAAAGGAAAATATGTCGCTCAACGGGATCGCCCCTGAATCTCAATTCTTTTGCAAGGGCGATACTCTTCATTGGCTTGAGCGATTTGCCAAACAAGGCAAAACCTTCCATGGCATCATTCTCGATCCCCCTACCTTCTCTCGCGATCACTCGGGGAAAGTCTGGCGCGTTGAGACGCACTATGGCGATCTTGTCGCACTCGCCTCTCGCTGTATCGAACGTGGCGGATGGATGCTCTGCTCAACCAATTGCCGTAAATTATCACCGCTCGATTTTGCCAATATGGTAGGGGACGCCACTCCCTATAAAAAAATAACCCCTCTGCCAATGCCCTTTGACTTTCCCGATGAGAATTATCTCAAATGCCTCTGGCTCGATTTTTAACCAATAAAACAACAATACTCCCCTCCATCATGAAAAAAAACATTCTAATCCTCACCCTCCTCTTCAGTGCATTTTTCAGCTCCTCTCATGCAAACATCTTAGGTCCCATTGATCTAGGCATGAGTGAGATGGAAGTCACACAGCTACTCAATTCTTACCCAGGAGTTGAGCCCCCAGGGACAGAGACAATCATGGGGAATACCTCGTCGAGTAGCAACTACACAACATCAACCCCATTTTGTGGCTCAATTTGTGAGTTAACTCTCGAATATTCCTTCGATAAATTGACGAAAATTACCTTTAATTCGACAGAGACCTTTGATATCCCTGCCTACAATCTCCCCTTTCGCTCACGCTATAAACAGCTCGCCATGGAGATGACCGCTCGATATGGTCCGCCTGCCAATATTCAAAAATGGCCCTCCCCCAAACTCGTCGCACCTGGCAAAATTGTCTATCTCCATATTTGGAAAGTAGCCCCCAACATGGCAGTCATGACGGGCATTGGCAATGAAGCCACGGGCAATGCCTACTCTGTCTCTTGCAAGTTCATGGATGCCCAAGGCAACCCTCTGCGATACCCACCTGTGAAGAAAGAAATTCTCGATGATTGGGCAAAAATCCCTGAATTCTATGAGCTGAAAAAAGCCGAAAAGCTGATGACACAAGGGATGAATGCCCTCATTGCCAAAAAAGCAGAATCCGCCGTTAAATGTTTCGAAAAAGCAGCTGAACTCGGTTCAGGACGCGCCTACTGGGGGCTCGCTACCTTATATGAAGGAGGTAGAGGCATCCCCTCTAATCGTAAAAAAGCCACTCTCTGCCAACAACGCGCTGCCTCCCTCGGCTATGCCGCCTCTGTCGCGAAAGTCGATCGCAACTTTGACCAAGCGATGAAAAAGCTGAGCGTCACCCCCATCGAGGCAAAATGCCTCATCGCTCGCATTCAGCGTGCCGCTCAAGAAGGCTGTGCCTCTGAGCAATATAATCTAGGCTTAATGTACAAAAATGGATTCGGGGTCGCCAAAGATTTAGAAGAAGCAAAAAAATGGATTGAGACCGCTGCCAAACAAGGAGATAAACAAGCTATTATCGCGCTCAAAACTCTTACGCCCACCAATGGGTAAATCTGCCCTACAAACTCATCGCCCCCTTTTTCTCAAATTACCCTGTGGTGAGCCCTCCGCTTGGGCTTAGGTGGGAACCTGATGCAACACTTCGCTTTGCTCCGTTAACGCAAC